>JBFFFS010000044.1:0-15491 GCA_041557855.1 Roseobacter sp.
GGCGGGCCGCCTTGGCGGTGCCGAGATCGCGCGGACAGAATGGTACCGCGAAGGTCGCGTGCCGCTGCATACGCTGCGCGCCGATATCGATTACGCACACGTGGAAGCTTCGACTGCCTATGGCATCATCGGGATCAAGACCTGGATCTTCAAAGGTGAGATCATGGAGCACGATCCTGCCGCGCGTGACCGTAAAGCACAGGAACTCCAGGATGGCCCAGCACCGCGCGGTGCAGGCGGTCGTCGCTAAGGAGGAATGATAAATGCTACAACCAAAGCGTACGAAATTCCGCAAGCAGTTCAAAGGCTCCATCAAGGGTGTGGCGAAGGGCGGGTCTGACCTGAACTTCGGTACCTATGGCCTTAAGGCGCTTGAGCCCGAGCGGGTCACGGCACGTCAGATCGAGGCAGCACGCCGCGCGATGACACGTCACATGAAACGTCAGGGTCGTGTCTGGATCCGCATCTTCCCGGATGTGCCCGTCACTGCCAAGCCCATCGAAGTGCGTATGGGTAAAGGTAAGGGCTCGGTCGACCGTTGGGCGGCCAAGGTCAAGCCGGGCCGCGTGATGTTCGAGATCGACGGTGTGGGCGACGACGTGGCGCGTGAAGCTCTGCGTCTGGCCGCCATGAAGCTGCCGATCAAGACCCGGGTCGTGGTCCGCGAGGACTGGTAAGCCGCCGCCTGCGGGCGGATAGCGAGACAGGCGAAAACCCCGCCGGACTTCGGCGGGGTTTTTCTTTTTCTGTTCAGGTGATTGGGAAGATGCCCGGCGCCCGCCGGCTCAGGTCCAGCTGTAGTTGAATGAGACGGATATCCGCTCGTCTTCGGCCATGTTCAGCGGCACTTCGTGGCGCAGCCAGCTTTCCCAGAGCAGCAGATCGCCCGGCGCGGGCTGAACGTAGTGAAAGCTGCGCAACTCCGGCGGCGCGTCCTTGCGGCGGGCCGGCGCGGCCATCATCATCTGCAGGCGCGGGTCCTCGAACTTGATGGCGCTGGCGCCCTCGGGGATGGTCACATAGGTGGTGCCGCTGATCACCGAATGGGGATGGATATGCGCTGTGTGCACCCCGCCCTGAGGCAGGATATTGATCCAGATGTCCTCCAGCTTCAGCTTGCGCCCGTCGAGGTCGAAGGCGAGGTCCTTGGCGAAAGCGGCCACGTGTTTGTCGAGCACCTTGACCAGATCCTTGAAGATCGGGAAGCGGTAGGGCAGGTCGGTCAGCGACGCATATGAGGTGTAGCCGGGATAGCCGTTTTCATCGCACCAGTCCTGACCCGCCTCGTCGTCTTCGGCGATCGACCAGCAGGAGCTTTCCAGCTCGGCGGTGTCCACGGGATCGCCCTTCTCGGAAAGCCGGGCGTGATAGAGGCGGGTGACGAAGAGGGATTCGATTGTGCTCATGCATCCCTCTTAGCGGAGGGGCGGCGCGCTGTTAAGAGACCGCGCGCGCAACGGGGAGGCTTGAGCCGGGCGCGCGGGGCGGGCCGCAGCCGGGCGGGCCCGTAAAACGCGCGGGGTGCGGTGTCGGCATGGCGTCGGTAACACGTCGGTGCAGTTGGCGGTACAGGCAGCCGCTGACCGGGTTAACCGACCGTGCGGCGTGAAAAGGTTGCGCAGGGGTGAATGGGGCTCAGTCCGCGCCCGCGCGCGTCTCGGGAATTCCGGCCGCAGCCATCATCTCGTAGTAGGTGCCGTAGATTTCGCGCTGCGTGATGCGGATGCGCGCGCGCATCTGGCGGAACATGGCGATATTGAAATCGGGCTCGCGCGACATCTGGATGCGTGCCAGTTCCCGTCCGCGATCGACATTGCCCAGAGCCATTTCCGCGACCAGCTCGTTGAGCCTGAAAATCGAGACCGAGTTATGGAAGGCGCGGGTCTTCCAAGCGGTTTCGCGCAGGGCGAGCCAGTTTTCTTCGGCGATATGTGCAAGGCTGATGCCCAGATACACGCGATATCCAAGAGGATCGTTCGGGTTCCGCCGCAGCACCTCCTCGGCATGGGCAAGCGCGGTCGGCGCGTCACCCATGGCACCGCGCAGGATGCAACTGGACCCCCAGGCGGAGACGCAGTTGGGACAGGCGCGGGTCACGTTTTCCACCAGCGACAGCCCGTATTCCCAGTCTTCGGAAATGAAGCCGAGGACGTAGCCCGCGTAGGCCTTCGCCTCCAGATCGACATTCGGCGCGGTGAGTGTCTCGCGCGCCATTTCAACCGCGAGATCGAAGCGTTCGGCGGTCGGGCGGGTGTCGGGGTTCCACAGCAGGGTCCTGATCCAGGCGCGCTGGGCCTTGGCGAGCGGGTAGTGTTCGGACAGGGCCACGGCGCGTTCGAGGTGCGCATCGGCGCTGGCGAATTTAAACTTGTAGATATCCGCCTGGGCCCGAAGGAAGTGATCGTAGGCGTCGAGGCTGTCGGGCCGCTTGAGCGATGCGCGGTTAATCTCGGCCTGACGGATTCCCGGCGCGATAGCCGCGACAACGGCATTGGAAACCCGGTCCTGCAGATCGAAGATATCGTCCAGTTGGCCATCGTAGCGGTCGGCCCAGACATGGGCGCCGGTCTCTGCGTCGATCAGCTGCCCGGTGACGCGCAGGCGGTTCCCGGCGCTGCGCACCGAACCTTCGAGCACGTAGCGCACCCCAAGCTCGCGTCCGATCCGGCGCACATCGACCGACAGTCCCTTGTAGGCAAAGGAGGAGTTGCGCGCGATCACGAAGATCCAGGGCACGTGCGAGAGCGAGGTGATGATGTCCTCGGTGATGCCGTCGGCGAAATAATCCTGTTCGGGGTCCGACGACAGGTTGTCGAAGGCGAGCACCGCGACCGAAGGTTTGTCGGGCAGGGCGTGCCGGGCAGGTGTTCCGGCCACGTCGGCGATGCGCAGGGCAAACGCGGGGATCGCCCGGTCGATATTCTTGAGCTTTTGCGGCCCGAGGCTTTCGAAGTTCAGATCGAACTTGCCAGCGATGTCCTCGTGCACGCGTCCCGAGATGACAATGCCGCCGGGCGGCGCGATGCCTTCGAGGCGCGCGGCGATATTTACGCCGTCGCCCAGAATGTCTCCGTCATCGGCAAAGACATCGCCCACGTGCACGCCCATGCGGAACTGCATCTGCGGTCCGTCTCCTCGGGCGGCGTTGCGCTCCACCATCTGCCGCTGCATGGTTTCGGCGCAGGCCACCGCATCGACGACGGAGGGGAATTCGGCAAGAAACCCGTCGCCCATGGTCTTGAACAGCCGGCCGTGATTGACCCCGATATGGGGTTCCAGCGCGCTCAGGTGACCCTTGAAGGCGCGCAGCGCGCCTTCTTCATTGGCGCCGACGAGGGCGCTGTAGCCTGCAACATCGGCGGCGAGTATGGCCGCGAGGCGCCGTTCCACGTGAATTTCCCTTCCGTTTCGCCCGCTGCAGGGGCGGTTGTGTCCAGTTTACAGCATGAGGCGGAAAGGGGAGGGATTTTTCAAGGGCTCTCTTGCTTGCGCGAAACCGGGTATATTCGGCACGGCAACGGTATTTTTCAGGAGGGACAAAAGGGGTTGCCATGGGGCGGCAAGCCGCCTATACGGCCCTCTCATCATGAACTCCACGGGAATCAGGGTGACGCTTTTACGCGGCCTACTCGTGATGTTGAAAGGAAAAGGGCGATGAACGCCAAGGAATTGCATGACAAAACGCCGGACCAGCTGCGTGAAGAGCTGGCAAATCTGAAAAAAGAGCAGTTCAACCTGCGCTTTCAGCAGGCCACCGGCCAGCTGGAAAACCCTGCGCAACTGCGCACCGCGCGCCGCAACGCGGCCCGTGTGAAAACCGTTCTGAACCAAAAAGCAGCTGCCGCTGCCGCGTCCGAGTAAGGAGAGCACCCATGCCCAAGCGCATCCTGCAAGGCGTCGTGACCTCCGACGCGAATGCCCAGACAGTCACCGTGAACGTCGAGCGCCGCTTTACGCACCCGGTTCTGAAGAAGACCATCCGTAAGTCCAAGAAATACCGGGCTCACGATGAGAACAACACGTTCAAGGTGGGCGACACCGTCCGCATCATTGAATGTGCACCTAAATCGAAGACCAAACGCTGGGAAGTGCTCGAAGCCGCCGAGGCCTGAAGCACTGACCACTTAATCGAAACCCTGGGGACAAGGCACGCATCGCCCCCCAAAGGTCGGGAGAAACCAAATGATCCAGATGCAGACCAACCTGGATGTTGCTGACAACAGCGGCGCGCGCCGTGTTCAGTGCATCAAGGTCCTGGGTGGTTCCAAGCGTAAATACGCATCCGTCGGCGACATCATCGTCGTCTCGGTCAAGGAAGCCATCCCGCGCGGTCGTGTGAAAAAGGGCGACGTCCGTAGGGCCGTCGTCGTTCGCACCGCCAAGGAAGTGCGCCGTGACGACGGCACCGCGATCCGCTTCGATCGCAACGCGGCCGTCATTCTCAACAACAACAACGAGCCTGTCGGTACACGTATCTTCGGCCCGGTTGTCCGCGAGCTGCGCGCCAAGAACTTCATGAAAATCATCTCGCTCGCTCCGGAGGTGCTGTAATCATGGCTGCTAAACTGAAAAAAGGTGACAAGGTCATCGTTCTTGCCGGTAAGGACAAGGGCAAGACCGGCACCATCACCTCCGTCGATCCCAAGGCCGGCAAGGCCATCGTCGATGGCGTGAACATCGCCATCCGCGCCACGCGCCAGAGCCAGACGAGCCAGGGCGGCCGCATCCCCAAGGCGATGCCGATCGACCTGAGCAACATCGCCTACGTTGATGCAAAGGGCAAAGCGACACGCGTCGGCTTCAAGATGGACGGCGACAAGAAAGTGCGTTTCGCAAAAACCACGGGGGACGTGATCGATGCTTGATAGTGCAAATTACACACCCCGTCTGAAGGCGGTCTATGCGGACAAGATCCGCGCGGCGCTGAAAGAAGAGTTCGGCTACAAGAACGACATGCAGATCCCGCGTCTGGACAAGATCGTTCTGAACATCGGCTGTGGAGCCGAAGCCGTGCGCGACAGCAAGAAGGCCAAATCGGCGCAGGAAGACCTGACGCTGATCGCGGGCCAGAAGGCGCTGACCACCACCGCCAAGAAATCGATCGCCGGTTTCCGGGTGCGTGAGGATATGCCGCTGGGTGCGAAAGTGACCCTGCGCGGCGACCGCATGTATGAATTCCTTGATCGTCTCATCACGATTGCAATGCCCCGTATCCGCGACTTCCGCGGCGTTTCGGGCAAATCTTTCGACGGCCGTGGCAACTATGCCATGGGCATCAAAGAGCACCTCGTGTTTCCCGAGATCAACTTCGACAAGATCGATGAGAACTGGGGAATGGACATCGTTATCGCCACGACGGCGAATACCGACGCTGAAGCGAAGAGCCTGTTGAAGCATTTCAACATGCCTTTCAACTCATAAGCGCGGGAAGGATTTAAATATGGCTAAGAAATCTATGATCGCACGCGAGAAAAAGCGTGAGGCGCTGGTGAAAAAGTACGCCGCCAAGCGTGCCGAGCTGAAAGCAATCATCAACGACCAGGAAAAACCGATGGAAGAGCGTTTCCGCGCTTCCCTGAAACTGGCGAAACTGCCGCGCAACTCTTCTGCTGTGCGTCTGCATAACCGCTGCCAGCTGACGGGTCGTCCGCACGCCTACTATCGCAAACTGAAAATTTCGCGGATCGCACTGCGGGACCTTGGCTCCACCGGCCAAATCCCCGGCATGGTCAAGTCGAGCTGGTAAGGAGGGCATAAGATGAACGATCCTATCGCAGATATGCTCACCCGTATCCGGAACAGCCAGATGCGCGGCAAATCCACAGTCATCACACCGGCGTCCAAGCTGCGTGCGTGGGTTCTGGATGTGCTGGCCGACGAAGGCTACATCCGCGGCTATGAGAAAATCACCGGTCCCGACGGCCACCCGGCCATTGAGATCAGCCTCAAGTACTACGAAGGCGAACCTGTTATTCGCGAACTGAAGCGGGTCTCCAAACCCGGTCGTCGCGTCTATATGGGCGTCAATGACATTCCCGTCGTCCGTCAGGGCCTTGGTGTGTCGATTGTCTCCACCCCCAAGGGTGTGATGTCGGACCAGGCTGCACGCAGCGCCAATGTTGGCGGCGAAGTGCTCTGCACCGTATTCTAAGGAGGGCATGATGTCTCGTATTGGTAAGAAACCGGTTGAGCTGCCCAGCGGTGTCTCCGCCTCCGTGAGCGGCCAGACCATCGAAGTCAAAGGCCCGAAGGGTACCCGTTCGTTCAATGCAACGGACGACGTGACCATCGCGGTCGAAGACAACGCGGTTACCGTCACGCCGCGTGGCAAGTCCAAGCGCGCGCGTCAGCAGTGGGGCATGTCCCGCACGATGGTGCAGAACCTCGTCACCGGCGTCACCGAAGGCTTCAAGAAAGAACTGGAGATCCAGGGTGTGGGTTACCGGGCGCAGATGCAGGGCAATACCCTGAAGCTGAACCTCGGCCTGAGCCACGACGTGGATTACACCGCGCCCGATGGCGTGACAGTGACAGCACCGAAGCAGACTGAAGTTGTGGTTGAAGGCATTGACGAACAGCTTGTTGGTCAGGTTGCCGCGAACATCCGCGGATGGCGCAGACCCGAGCCCTACAAGGGCAAAGGGATCCGCTACAAGGGCGAGTTCATCTTCCGCAAAGAAGGCAAGAAGAAGTAAGGAACGCACAAGATGGCAAACAGCAAAAGACAACTGTTCATCAAACGCCGCCTGCGCGTTCGGAACAAACTTCGCCGCACGAATGCGGGCCGTATGCGCCTGTCTGTGCACCGCTCCAACAAGAACATCAGCGTTCAGCTGATCGACGACGTGGCGGGCAAGACCGTGGCATCGGCTTCCACACTGGAAAAGGGCCTGGGTGTTGTCGGCAAGAACAACATCGAAGCCGCAGCCAAAGTGGGCGCCGCGATTGCAGAACGCGCGAAGAAAGCAGGCGTCGAAGCCGCTTACTTCGACCGTGGCGGTTTCCTCTTCCACGGCAAGGTGAAGGCAGTTGCCGACGCCGCGCGTGAAGGCGGTCTGAAGATCTAAGAACCTGTGGGTGGCCTTCGGGCCATCCCGATGATCCGGGAGCGTGGCGCTCACCAGGATTGAGTTGAAAAGGGCGCTTGCCCACCAAAGAAGGAAGTTCTCATGGCAGAACGTGAAAACCGTCGCGGCCCGCGCCGCGATCGTGACGAAGCACCGGAATTCGCCGACCGTCTGGTTGCCATCAACCGTGTGTCGAAAACAGTTAAGGGTGGTAAGCGCTTCGGGTTTGCCGCGCTTGTCGTCGTCGGCGACCAGAAAGGCCGCGTCGGCTTTGGCAAGGGCAAGGCGAAAGAGGTGCCCGAGGCCATCCGCAAGGCTACCGAGCAGGCCAAGCGCCAGATGATCCGTGTTCAGCTGCGCGAAGGCCGCACGCTGCACCACGACATGGAAGGCCGTCATGGCGCCGGCAAGGTGGTGATGCGCACCGCACCGGAAGGTACCGGTATCATCGCCGGTGGCCCGATGCGTGCCGTCTTCGAGATGCTGGGCGTAAAGGACGTGGTTTCCAAGTCGATCGGCTCTCAGAACCCGTACAACATGATCCGCGCCACCATGGACGGTCTGAAAAAAGAAGCGTCCCCACGCTCTGTCGCACAGCGTCGCGGCAAGAAGGTGGCGGATATCCTTCCCAAGCGTGAAGATAACGTCGAGTCTTCCGCGCAGGTAGCCGAGGAGGCGTAAACCATGGCCAAGACAATCGTGATCAAGCAGATCGGCTCCCCGATCCGCCGCCCCGCCAAGCAGCGCGCAACGCTGATCGGCCTGGGTCTCAACAAGATGCACAAGACCCGCGAACTGGAAGACACACCTTCCGTTCGTGGCATGATCAACTCGATCCCGCATATGGTCGAAATCATCGAGGAAAAGGGCTAAACCGCCCACCTCTTGATTTACACTTTTCAGAAGGCTCCGCTCCGGCGGAGTCTTTTTCTTTCCAATGGTCTCACCGTCCTGTTTTGAAAAGGAAATCTGCGACGCTCCGGCGCGCGTTCGAGCGACTCGGCGAAATCTGCTATCCTTGGCTCCATGCCCGGGCCGCTTCCGGCAGGGCAAAATTGAATTAAGGGAGGTTTCTATGACTGAGTATAAGGGTGGGTGCGACCACGTACATGTGACGGCTCGGGGTGAGCCAATCGACAACCATGAATGTCACTGCAATGTGTGCAAAAAAGTAACCGGGCAGCACACAACGCATGTGGCGTTTTACGAACATGACCATGTCAAGGTGGATCACCCGGGCAAACTCAACCGGCAACCGTTCAACGCCGACAACCCGGACGGCCCGCTGGAGCTTTGTACCTGTGGTGATTGCGGTGCGCCGATCATGCTCGATGACAAGCAGGGGCGCATCCGGGTCGTGGTACCCAATGTGATGGGCTATGACGACGCAGCCTTCCCCAAGGCGGATTACCACGCCTTCTATGACGAAAGCAAAGGCTACCCTAAGCCCGATGACGGGCGTCCGGTCTATGAAGGCCTGCGGCCCGATTTCGTCTGGCCGTCGCCGTCCTGACTGCCAGCATTGCAAGAACGGGAGAGGGCGGATGAGGTGACAACCCTTTCCCGCGCCCCCCCCCAAAAAAACAGCGTCCGTGGCTGACGGAGGCCCGGGCGTTTCCAGCACCTGAAAGATACCGGGGCGATCTTTGCGCCGGCGGGCTTGATCCCGTTGCGGGCGTCGTCTATACGCCCCCGGTGGCCATCAGGCCATTTGAGAATCGAAACGCCGTGTTTGCCCGCTCCCGTCGCTGGGGGGTACATCCGGCAATAGGAGAAGCGACAATGAAACTGAATGAACTGCGCGACAACGAAGGCGCTACCAAGAAACGCAAGCGCGTGGGCCGTGGCCCCGGTTCCGGCACCGGTAAAATGGGTGGCCGCGGGATCAAGGGTCAGAAATCCCGCTCGGGTGTGGCGATCAACGGCTACGAAGGTGGCCAGATGCCGCTCTACCAACGCCTGCCGAAGCGCGGCTTCAACAAGCCCAACCGTAAATCCTACGCGGTGGTCAACCTGGGCATGATCCAGAAGTTTGTCGATGCCAAAAAGATCGACGCGAAAAAGGCGATCACCGAGGATGTGCTGATTTCGTCCGGTCTGGTCCGCCGCAAGCTCGACGGTATCCGCGTCCTGGCCAAGGGCGAAATTTCGGCCAAAATGAACATCGAAGTCACCGGCGCGTCGAAATCCGCCGTGGCCGCGGTGGAGAAGGCCGGCGGCTCGCTTACAGTGGCGGCGCCCGTCGCGGAAACGTCTCAGGCTTAAGCCCAAGATCAGGCTTGTGGGCGGCGTCCGCGCCGCTTACATAGTCATCGAGTTTTCCATGACGCCGCCCCGCCGGAAAACGGCACGGGCGGCGCATTTGTACCGAAAGAGAGCCCTTAATGGTTTCTGCTGTCGAGAACATGGCCGCCAATACAAGCTGGTCCAGCTTGGGCAAGGCGACCGACCTGCGCAATCGCATCCTCTTCACCCTTGGTCTGCTGATCGTCTATCGCCTCGGCACCTTCATTCCCGTCCCCGGGATCGACGGTGTGGCCCTGCGCGAATTCATGGAGCAGGCGGGACAGGGCATCGGCGGCATGGTGTCGATGTTCACAGGCGGCGCGCTTGGCCGGATGGGCATCTTCGCGCTCGGCATCATGCCCTATATCTCGGCCTCGATCATCGTGCAGCTTCTGACCGCGATGGTGCCGAAGCTCGAGCAGCTCAAGAAAGAAGGCGAGCAGGGGCGCAAGAAGATCAACCAGTACACGCGTTTCGGCACGGTATTCCTTGCCACCGTGCAGGCTTACGGGTTGGCGGTGAGCCTCGAAGCGGGCGACATCGTCACCGATCCGGGCTTTTTCTTCCGTGCTTCCTGCGTCATCACGCTGGTCGGTGGCACCATGTTCCTGATGTGGCTGGGTGAGCAGATCACCGCGCGCGGCATCGGCAACGGCATCTCGCTCATTATCTTCGTTGGCATCATAGCCGAGGTGCCGGCTGCGCTGGCGCAGTTTTTCGCCTCCGGTCGCTCCGGCGCGATCAGCCCTGCCGTGATCATCGGTGTGATCGTCATGGTCATGGCGACCATCATGTTCGTGGTCTTCATGGAGCGCGCCCTGCGCAAGATCCATATCCAGTACCCGCGCCGCCAGGTGGGAATGAAAGTCTATGACGGTGGCTCCAGCCACCTGCCGGTCAAGGTAAACCCGGCGGGCGTCATCCCGGCGATTTTCGCCTCCTCGCTGCTACTGCTGCCGGTGACGATCAGCACCTTTTCGGGTAACTCGACCAACCCGGTGATGTCATGGCTGCTGGCCAACTTCGGTCCGGGCCAGCCGCTTTACCTCGCGTTCTTCACCACGATGATCGTCTTCTTCACGTATTTCTATACGTTCAACGTCAGCTTCAAACCCGACGATGTGGCCGACAATCTGAAGAACCAGAATGGCTTCATTCCCGGTATCCGGCCGGGCAAGAAAACCGCAGACTATCTCGAATACGTCGTGAACCGCGTGCTGGTGCTGGGGTCGGCTTATCTTGCGGCGGTCTGTCTGCTGCCCGAGATCCTGCGCGGCCAGTTCGCGATCCCGTTTTACTTCGGCGGCACCTCGGTGCTGATCGTGGTCTCGGTGACCATGGACACCATCCAGCAGGTGCAAAGCCACCTTCTGGCGCATCAATACGAAGGCCTGCTTGAGAAGTCGCAACTGCGCGGCAAGAGCGGTAAGGGCCGCAAGAAACGGAGCCCTGTACGCCGATGAATATCATTCTGCTTGGACCGCCCGGTGCCGGTAAAGGAACACAGGCGCGAACGCTGGTCGAGAAGCGTGGCATGGTGCAGTTGAGCACGGGCGACATGCTGCGCGAGGCCAAGGACAGCGGCACCGAAATGGGCAAGGTGGTTGCCGACGTGATGGCGCGCGGCGCATTGGTCACGGATGAGATCGTGATCGGCCTGATCCGCGAAAAGCTCGAAACCGCGTCCGCCAACGGCTTCATCTTCGACGGCTTCCCGCGCACGCTGGCACAGGCCGACGCTCTGGGTGAACTGCTCGCGGCCGAGGGCCAAACGCTCGACAAGGTAATCGAAATGCGGGTCGATGACGGGGCACTGGTGGCGCGTATCACCGCGCGCTCCACATGCGGCGGCTGCGGCGAAGTCTATAACGACAATACCAAGCCGATCCCGGCGGACGGCAAATGCAGTAATTGCGGCAGCACCGAGTTCAAGCGGCGCGCGGATGACAACGAGGAAAGCCTCAAGACCCGCCTGATGGAATACTACAAGCAGACCTCGCCACTGATCGGCTACTACTATGCCAAAGGCATGCTCTCGCGGGTCGACGGGCTTGGATCGATGGACGAAGTGGGCGCCGAAATCAGTGCGGTCCTGGACAGCTGATCCGCTTCTTTGGACAAGCAATATCCCGGGGGTGCGGGGGCGGGCCCCTGCCTTTCCGGGCCTTCTGGACATGATCCGTCGGCATGGGTTGACGCTCCGTTGAAAAGCCCCTAACACGCGCTATCTCGACAGAGAATCAAATTTGCTGAATGGGTCGCACCCGGTCAGCAAGATCACCTGATCAGCTGATGCCCGACGCCGTAACACGCATCGGGCTTGTTGTGAAAAAAGGGTCTGGAATGACGGACCCGCAACGAAAAGGAAATGACACGTGGCACGTATCGCCGGCGTTAACATACCCACTGCAAAGCGGGTTCCAATCGCCCTCACATATATCACCGGTATCGGCAACTCTTCGGCAAAAGCCATCTGCGAAGCGGTCGGTATCGACCTCACCCGCCGGGTCAACGAACTGAGCGACGCGGAAGTTCTGGCCGTGCGCGAGCACATCGACGCCAACTACACCGTCGAAGGTGACCTGCGCCGTGAAGTGCAGATGAACGTCAAGCGCCTGATGGACCTTGGCTGCTACCGTGGTCTGCGCCACCGTCGCAACCTGCCGGTCCGCGGTCAGCGCACCCATACCAACGCTCGCACCCGCAAAGGCCCCGCGAAGGCCATTGCCGGCAAGAAGAAATAAGGGAGGGTTTGACCAATGGCTCGTGAAAAAACACGCGTAAAGAAGAAGGTCTCCAAGAACATCGCGGCAGGTGTCGCGCATGTGAACTCCTCCTTCAACAACACCAAGATCCTGATCTCCGACGTGCAGGGCAACGCGATCTCCTGGTCGTCGGCTGGCACGATGGGCTTCAAGGGCTCGCGCAAGTCCACGCCCTACGCGGCGCAGATGGCTGCCGAGGACGCAGGCCGCAAGGCGCAGGAACACGGTGTGAAGACGCTGGAAGTGGAAGTGCAGGGACCGGGCTCGGGGCGCGAAAGCGCACTGCGCGCTCTGGCTGCTGCAGGCTTCAACATCACTTCGATCCGTGATGTGACGCCGATGGCACACAACGGTTGCCGCCCACCGAAGCGCCGCCGCGTTTAATCTTATTTTAGGAACCGGGGCCGCGCCGATTCTGCGCGGCCCCCTCACGCTTTTTTGAAACCTCGAGCGTCTGCATCTTTGGACATGAAGCGCAGACAGGAATGGAGGGACGCATGATCCACAAGAATTGGGCTGAGCTTATCAAACCTCAGCAACTGGACGTCAAACCGGGAAATGACCCTGCACGGCAGGCGACGGTAACGGCGGAACCGCTTGAGCGGGGCTTCGGCCTGACCATGGGCAACGCGCTGCGTCGCGTGCTTATGTCTTCTCTTCAGGGGGCGGCGATCACCTCCGTTCAGATCGACAACGTGCTGCACGAGTTCTCGAGCGTCGCCGGTGTGCGTGAGGACGTCACCGACATCATCCTGAACCTCAAGGGCGTGTCGCTGCGCATGGAAGTGGACGGGCCCAAGCGCCTGTCGATCTCGGCCAAGGGCCCGGGCGTTGTCACTGCCGGTGACATTTCCGAATCCGCCGGTATCGAGATTCTGAACCGCGACCACGTGATCTGCCACCTCGACGACGGGGCGGACGTGTACATGGAACTGACCGTCAACCAGGGCAAAGGCTATGTCTCCGCGGAGAAGAACAAGCCCGAGGATGCGCCGATCGGTTTGATCCCGATCGATGCAATCTATTCGCCGGTCAAGAAGGTGAGCTACGATGTACAGCCGACCCGTGAAGGGCAGGTGCTGGACTATGACAAGCTGACCATGAAGGTAGAGACCGACGGATCGGTGACGCCGGATGACGCCGTGGCCTTCGCCGCGCGCATTCTGCAGGACCAATTGGGCATCTTCGTCAACTTCGACGAGCCGGAATCGGCATCCCGTGCGGATGAGGACGACGGTCTCGAGTTCAACCCGCTGTTGCTCAAGAAAGTGGACGAGCTGGAACTGTCGGTACGTTCCGCCAACTGCCTGAAGAACGACAACATTGTCTATATCGGCGATCTTATCCAGAAAACCGAAGCAGAGATGCTGCGCACCCCGAACTTCGGGCGCAAGTCGCTGAACGAGATCAAGGAAGTGCTGTCCGGCATGGGCCTGCACCTCGGCATGGATGTCGAAGACTGGCCGCCCGACAATATCGAGGATCTGGCCAAGAAATTCGAAGACGCCTTCTAAGGGCGTCTTCACAAATGCCCGCTTTGTGCGGGGATCGTTCGGGCATTTTGCCCCAAGGAGAACCGGGTGACACGCATCACCCGGTCAGACAAAGCAAAACAGCCCGTAGAGGGCACGAAACGGAGAAAAGAAAATGCGTCACGCACGTGGATACCGCCGCCTGAACCGCACACATGAACACCGCAAGGCGCTCTGGGCGAATATGGCGGGTTCGCTCATCGAACATGAGCAGATCAAGACAACCCTGCCCAAGGCGAAGGAACTGCGCCCGATCATCGAGAAGATGATCACGCTGGCAAAGCGCGGCGATCTGCACGCGCGCCGTCAGGCCGCAGCCAAGCTCAAGCAGGACCAATATGTCACCAAGCTTTTTGACGTGCTGGGACCGCGCTACAAGGACCGTCAGGGCGGCTACGTCCGGGTTCTGAAAGCAGGTTTCCGCTATGGCGACATGGCGCCGATGGCGATCATTGAGTTCGTCGACCGTGACCGCGACGCCAAAGGGGCGGCCGACAAGGCGCGTCTCGCTGCAGAAGAAATGGGTGGCGACGAATAAACCCTTGCTGCACGGCTTTCCGAAAAGCCCTTGTTTCTCGCGGAGCAAGGGCTTTTTTCATGCCTCCGGCGGGGATATTTCCAGTCCAAAGAAACGGGGCATTGTACCCGCGGCTACAAGAGCGCATATCTGACCCATGCGAATGGTTTTGGCGATATTCCTGTGGTGCTGTGCGACGGCGGGACTGGCGCAGCAGGTGCCACAATCGGCGGCACAGATACAGTTGAGCTTTGCGCCGCTGGTGCGCGAGGCTGCCCCCGCGGTGGTCAACATCTATGCCAAGGTGATCCGCGAGGCCGAGCGCAGCCCGTTCCGCCGCGATCCGTTCTTCGAGCGCTTCTTTCGTGATTTTGGCTCCGACCAGCCGCGTGTGCAGAACTCGCTGGGGTCCGGGGTGATCCTCTCCGAGGACGGGATCGTGGTGTCGAACTACCATGTGGTGGGTGAAGCCACCGATATCCGCGTGGTGCTGGCCGACCGCCGCGAATTCTCCGCGCGGGTGCTGCTGGGGGACGCGGAGAGCGATCTGGCGATCCTGCAGCTGGAGGAGGCGGAGGGCCTTCCCTATCTGCCTCTGCGAATCTCTGACACGGTCGAGGTCGGCGAACTGGTGCTGGCGATCGGCAACCCGTTCGGCGTGGGCCAGACCGTCAGCAGCGGGATTGTCTCGGGGCTGGCGCGCTCAGGGACGGCGACGGGGCGTGGGCGCGGGTATTTCATCCAGACGGACGCGCCGATCAATCCGGGCAATTCGGGGGGTGCGCTGATTGACGTGAGCGGGCGGCTCATCGGCATCAATACTTCGATCCTGACGCGGTCCGGCGGGTCCAACGGCATCGGTTTTGCAATCCCCGCGGACCTTGTGGCGCGGTTCGTGGCACAGGCGCAGGAAGGCCGGACGGAGTTCGGTCGGCCCTGGGCAGGGCTGCGCGGCCAGGCGGTCGAGGCGGATGTGGCGGAGGCCTTTGGCATGGACTTTCCAGCTGGCGTGATCGTGTCCGGCATTCATCCGATGAGCCCCTTCGCGCGCGCCGGGATCGAGGTGGGTGATGTCATTGCGGCGGTCGGTGGAGCACCGGTCAACACGCCGCCCGAGATGATCTACCGCATGAGCGTGACAGGGATTGGCAATTCCGCGCGGGTGACGCGGCTGCGCCGCGGCGTGCCGGAAGAGATCACGGTGGAGATGATCGAAGCGCCGGATGCGCCTTCGCGGGATGAGACGATCTTGCCGCGCGCGGCGCTTCTGGAAGGGGTGCGGATCGCACGGGTGAACCCTTCTGTGATCGCCGAATTCAACTTA
>JBFFFS010000045.1:0-15445 GCA_041557855.1 Roseobacter sp.
CTGGGCCCATGGATTGCCCTGACGGGTCTTGCGTTGTTGCTCATCGTCAAGCTCGCCGAGGCCACCGTCGCGAATTGGGCGCTGGAGGCGCGTTGTTCCGACTGGATGTCCGACCGTACGATCCGCTCCGGACTGCCGCCGCAGCAAATCGTCTTCAGTGCCGTCTTCATGGTGCTGATCGCCGCCACGGCGATGCTTCACTATAGTTTCCCGGGCCGTTTTTCACTATTGAGCGCTTTTCCCACGGATCCCGACATCCGACTGACAAGCATTGCCTGGGTCGAAGAATTCATCGCATTCTGCGTGCGCAACAGTGAAGCCTTTTTCGAGGGTCTCACATTCGGCATCCGGGCTCTGCTCGATGCGCTAGAAGTCTTCCTCGTACAAACTCCCTGGGTTGTAATCGCCAGTCTCATCATTCTGCTTACGTGGCTGACTGCCGGCATCCGGACGTCAATCTATTCGGGAGCCTTCCTCGCCTACATGGGGCTATTGGGCTTTTGGGAGGCGGCGATGACCACCCTTGCCCTGCTGGGTACTGCTGCGTGCCTGTCGATCATCATCGGCATCCCGTTGGGTATGTTTGCCGCGAGGCGTCCTCGGTTTTATGCTTTCATCCAGCCGATCATGGATTTCATGCAGACCATGCCGGCCTTCGTTTTCATGGTTCCGGTGATCGCCTTCTTCGGCGTCGGTAAACCTGCTGCGGTCGTCGTTACGATGATATTCGGCGGCACACCTGTCGTGCGGTTGACCGTTCTCGGCTTGCGCGGTGTGCCTGAAAGCGTACGCGAGGCTGCCATCAGTTTCGGTGCCAACAAGTGGTATCTTCTGACCAAGGTTGATTTGCCGTTGGCGAGCCCGTCGATCCGCGCCGGTATCAATCAGACCATCATGCTGTCGCTGGCCATGGTCGTCGTAGCCTCCCTGATCGGGGCGAAAGGTCTGGGCGAAGATGTGCTGGAAGCCCTGCAATACGCCAACGTGGGTCAAGGTATTCTGGCGGGCTTCTCCATTCTCTTCTGCGCCATGATCCTTGACCGCATCGTGCAAGGTGCCCGGAAGTGACACCGCTGGTTCTTGTTCATGGCTTCCTAGGAGGCAGCGAGCAGTGGAAAGATATTCGCCGTGACCTTGGCCAAAGCTTCGAGATTGTAACGGTCGATCTTCCGGGCTTCGGCAAGAACGCAGATCTCGACCCACGCCATACAATAAACGGCTATGCGACATGGGTTCTGGATGCGCTCGCGGGGCAGGGGATTGATCGGTTCCACCTGTTGGGCCACTCGATGGGCGGCATGATCGCGCAAGAAATTGTTGCATTGGCTCCCGATAAAATTGAGCTTTTGGTGCTATACGGTACCGGGGCGACAGGCGTTCTGCCGGGGCGTTTCGAACCCATCGAAACATCGCGGCTTCGCGCGCAAAAGGACGGTCCGCGCCGAACCGCTCGCAGAATTGCCGCCACGTGGTTTCTGGAACAGGAAGCGGCCCCGGCCTTTGAGGACTGCGCCGCCATTGCCGAAGTTAGTACTCTGAAGGCCATTCACGCGGGGCTAGATGCGATGCAGGCGTGGACCGGTGAAAACAACCTACAAAACATCAGGTCAGAAACCCTGATCATCTGGGGCGATCAGGACCGAACCTATCCCTGGCGGCAAACTGAACAGCTTTGGACATCTATCAAGAACTCCAAACTGGCTGTATTGCCGAACTACGCACATGCCGCACATCTTGAAAATCCGAATATTTTCAATTTCGTGTTGATGGATTTTCTTGGCCGGACTCTTGAAAATCGGTCACGCAGGCACGTGAACGAGGCCTGATCCACGAGTGGCCGGTCTCTGTCCCCCGGATCGAGAGACCGCGCCAGCGCAGCCTTTTGCATCGAAGCCCTGGAGGAAATGCGGAGTTACCGGTGCCCGCTGCTAGCTCGCTGCGTGGACCGACGCGCGTTGCTCACCCAAACCAGCAATACCCAACGTGACGACTTCTCCGCCGTGCAGGTACCGCGGCGGTGTCTGTCCCATACCGACGCCTGGCGGTGTCCCGGTCGAGATGATGTCCCCGGGTTGCAGGCTCATGAAACGGCTACAATAGGAAATGAGGTGCGGAACCTTGAAGATCAGGGTTGCGGTGGAGCCGGATTGCTGGCGCTCCCCGTCAACATCCAGCCACATGTCCAGATTGTCCACATCGGCCACTTCATCCCGGGTCACAAGCCAGGGACCGGTTGGGCCAAACGTGTCGCAGCCTTTTCCCTTGTCCCAGGTGCCTGCGCGTTCGATCTGGAATTCGCGCTCGGACACGTCGTTGACCACGCAAAAACCTGCGACGTGGTCCATCGCGTTGGCTTCGTCGATGTAAACGCCGGGTTTTCCGATCACGACGCCCAATTCCACTTCCCAATCCGTTTTTACTGAATCCCGGGGTATTTGGATCGGGTCGTTTGGACCGCAGATGGCCGAGGTCCATTTGTTGAAGATAATCGGCTCGTCCGGGATCGCCATTCCTGCTTCTTCAGCGTGATCGGCGTAATTCAGACCGATGCAGATGAACTTTCCCACGTTCCCTACGCATGCGCCAAGTCTGAGATCTTCCTGTGGAACACCATCGACAAGGGGCAGGGAGGCTAAGTCGATGTCCTGTAGGGCCTGAATTGCCTCCGGCTTCAGGGCGTCACTGGCGATGTCGTTGACGACTTGAGAAAGATCACGCACCCGACCATCGGCATCCAGTAGTCCCGGTTTCTCGGCGCCGGGCGCGCCATAGCGCAAAAGTTTCATGGTTTTCCTATTTTCAATGTGTTCCGTTATGCCGTTTTTGCCTGCGCGCCGTTCGGACGCGGCCGGTTATGCGGCTTGATTTCCGCCTATTCCTGAAATCGCCTGGATCAGGCTGTCCTCGGTCACCTCTTCAGCAGTGAAGGTCCGCATGACCTTGCCGGAATACATGGCGACGATCCGATCCGATACATGCAGGACCTCGGGCATTTCCGAGCTGATGACCATGACGGCATAACCCTGCGCAGCTAGTTCGCGCAGCAGCTTGTGTATTTCAGATTTGCTGCCAACGTCGATTCCACGGGTGGGTTCATCCACGATCAGAACGTTGGGGTGCATCGACAGCCATTTCCCGATCACGATTTTCTGCTGGTTACCGCCGGAGAGATTACCCACTCTCTGTTTCCAGCCCGGGGTGCGGATATCGAGCTTGTCGCGGTACTGATCGAAAATCGCGACTTCCGCACCTTCTGCTACAAAGGGACCGGCCTTCAGGTCGTCAACCTGCGGCAAGGTCATGTTGTCCCGGCAATTCATGCCCAGAACCAGACCCTGACCCTTGCGGTCTTCGGGAACCAGACTGATCCCGCGGGCGATGGCATCGGCGGGGGAGTGTATGCGAACCTCTTCGCCGTCCAGCAAGATCTGCCCATCGGAAGGATCGCGCAGTCCAAAGAGCGTTTCGGCAATCTCCGTGCGTCCCGCACCAACTAGGCCATAAAAACCCAGAACCTCGCCGCGCCGAATTTCAAAACTGACGTCTTCGAAGAGGCCGCGGCATGTCAGGCCACGCACCTCCAGAGCCACCTGGCCGAGCTCATGCTGCGACGCGGCCCGGCTAAGATCGAGCTTGCGCCCGATCATCAGCTGCGTCACCGCCTCTTCATTGGTGTCGGCGGTGTTGACCGTTCCCTGGTACTGACCGTCTCGCAACACGCTGATCCGGTCCGTGATCTTGAAAATCTCTTCCATGCGGTGTGAAATGTAGATGATGCCCACGCCACTGGCTTGCAGGTCGGCGATCACGTCGAAGAGAACAACCTTCTCCGCATCTGTGAGAGACGCAGTTGGCTCGTCAAAAATTACAGCTTTTGCTTCATGGGTCAGGGCGCGGGCGATCTCGACCATCTGCTGATTGGCGATGGACAGGGTGCCGACCCTCGTGCGTGCATTGAAGCCGACGTTCAGTTTTTTCAGTATTTCGTCGGTTTTTGCATACAAAGCCGTCCAATCGACGCGCCCGAAACTTTTCCGCGGCAGTTCGCCGAGATAGATATTTTCGGCTACAGACAATTCTTCGGCGAGGCTCAGTTCCTGATGGATGAAGACGATGCCCTTTGCTTTGGCCTCCAAGGGGCCGGACATGACCACTTCCTGCTCTCCGATCAGAATCTTGCCGCCATCGGGCTGGTGGATTCCGCCCAGCACCTTCATGAGCGTTGACTTGCCGGCGCCGTTCTCACCCATCAGGGCATGCACTTCGCCGGGCATGACGGAAAAGGACACATCGTCAAGGGCGCGCACGCCGGGAAAGGTTTTAACGATGCCTTCGAGGCGCAATACCGGATCGGTCATACCTTCAACTCCTCTTTGCCTTTGACATTCAGCTGACGGTCAAGCACCAGCACCGCGATAAGAATGAGGCCAATCACCAGGTTGACTGTCGAGGTGTCCGCGCCGATGTGTCCGAGACCCTTGCGCAGAAGCTGGATGGCGATGACTCCGCCCAGAGTGCCGATGACACTGCCGGCGCCGCCCGTGATCTTGGTTCCACCGAGAACGACTGCGGTGATGACCCAAAGCTCGTAGAGTTGCCCGTCGTTGGGGTTCACCGAGCCGGATTCCGAGTAGAAGACCACAGCGGAGAGCGCCGCGAGAAACCCGATTATCGCGAAGTTGATCATCATGTGCGGGCCAACGCGGATACCCGCGTTAACTGCCGCCTCGCGATTATCGCCGATGGCGTAGGCGTTGCGGCCGTGCACTGTGCGGGTCATCACGAACCAGATGACGACGGTAACCGCCAGAAGAAACCACGTGGCGGTGTGAAGCCCGAGGAAATGCGCTTCCGCGAAGTCGACCAGTGTCCAGTTAAGGTGGCTGGTCGGGTTTTCGCCATTGAACATGAAAACGATCCCGCGAAAGCCCAGCATCGAACCCAGTGTGACGATGAAGGCGTCAACGCCGGTTTTCCACACAATGAGCCCGTTGAGCGCCCCCAGCAAAGTGCCGGCGGTCAGCGCCAGAAGCCAGGCGACCGGGATGACCATATCGCCTATGCCCGCGAACATTGGCCAGGTCATGCTTTCCAGCAGAATGATCGCTGCAATCGCATAAGTGGCACCGACGGAAAGGTCGATGTTGCCATTGATCATGACGATGGTCATGCCGATAGCGATGATTCCGATCGGGGCGGATTGTTTGAGCAGCAGCAGCATGTTCTCCCAATCCATGAAGGCCTTGTCGGAAAGCGAAAGAAATTCGCCCGCGACGCTGAAAAAGATCAGCTCAAGTACGATAAATCCCCAGATTGCGCCTTTTTTCAGAGCGTCGGACAGTGCACCAGGTTGCATGATTTTTCCTCCCCTCAGGCGATCGGCGACCAGAGCTTGCCGCGTTTGGCTGCAATATCGAGCCAGACTGCAAGAATGATGATGATCCAGGTGACGACGAATTGGACGTAGAATTGGAGACCCAGAAGCAACAGCCCATTCTGGATGAAGCCCAGTATCAACACGCCGATCACCGTCTTGAAAATGGTGCCAGAACCGCCCATCAGCGACGCTCCCCCTAGAATGACGGCGGCCAGCACTTCAAGTTCCAGACCCTGGCCCACGGTGTTCTGCGACCCCAAAGAGCGGCTGGCCTGAATGAGGCCCGCCGTGGCGACACAACCCGCGGACATTATGTAGCAAAAGAATACAGTACGGGCGCGACGGATGCCGGAAAAGGTGGCGGCGGTGCCATTGCCACCCACCGCATAGACCTTACGTCCGAAAGGTGTCTTGGACAGAACAAGCCCGAGAACTGCCGCCAGCGCGAGAAATATCAGGATGGGTACCGGAATGCCGAGAGCCGTGCCCTGTCCGAACACGCTGAACCATGTGCCGTCCTTGTCGGCGATGTCCATGTTCTTACCGCCGGAATAGGTGAGGGTCAGACCGTGGATGGCCGATAACATGCCCAATGTGACGATCAGCGAGTTGAGCTTTAGATACCCTACCAGAAAACCGATGAATGCGCCCAAGGCCAGTGTCATCGCGAACATGGCCGGGATGGCCATCAGCGGGCCGATCTTGTCGTGCAGATCGAGCACCACGATGGTAGAGAAGGACATCATTGATCCCACCGACAGATCCAGGTTGCCGCTAATCACGACGAAAGTCACGCCAAGCGCCATAACGCCGAGAATTGCAGAGGACCGCACCACGCTGAACAGGTTGTCGATCGACAGAAATTTCGGATTCGCGATGGTGAAGGCAATGATGAACAGCGCGAAGGCGACGAGTATCCCCTGCTTCGCAAGAATGCTGCCGATCTGTTGCTTGGTAAGTGTTGCCATGGTCCCCTCCCTTAGGTCGCTGGCATTTTACAGGCGCTGACGCCCGCTCGGGTCAAACCAGCGTCATGCCGCCGTCGATCATTACGATCTGTCCTGTCATGTAGTCGCTGTCCCTCGATGCTAGGAACGTTGTCGTACCGGTGATGTCTTCGGGCCTTGCCACGCGCCCCTTCAGAATTTCCGACGAGAATTCCTCCATGGCCTGACCGGGACGCTCAGCTGCACCAATGTCCATCAGGTCTTGATCCACCTGTTCCCACATCTCGGTTGCCACCACGCCCGGTGCAAAGCCCGTAACGGTGATATCATGCTTGGCGAGATCGCGCGCACCTGATTGCGTCAACGACACGACTGCCCATTTCGACGCGCAGTAGGGCGCCACGTTATCAAAGCCCTGCCGGCTGGCGATTGATGCCGTATTGATGATTTTGCCCCCAGATTCCTGCGCAATCATTTGCCGTGCGGCTTCCTGCATGCCGATCATGCAGCCAAGCCCGTTGACCCCCATGATGAAATTCCAGTTCTCTTCGGTCACGTCCATGAAATTCATCGGCTTGTTCACGCCGGCATTATTATATTTCACGTCGAGGCGCCCAAAGGTTTCGACCGTATGTGCGATCATGGCACGTACCTGATCTCTCTTTGTCACATCTACCTTCGCAGATGTCACATTGTCGGCCCGACCGTTCAACCTGCTTTTATTTGCTTCGGCCACTGCGGCAGCTCCGTCACCGTCGATGTCGGCAAAACAAACCTTCGCGCCCTCATCCAACAGCGCTTCTCCGATCGCGCGCCCGATGCCCCTAGCCGCTCCAGTTACGAGGCAGACACGGTCTGAAACACGTCCCATCGCACACCTCCCTAAATGCATTTGAAAATTTTTTATGTGCGGGACGCGGAATGTTTTCCACGCCCCGCACGAGGGAGGGCTTAGAATACCGGCTTGGTATACTCGTCCATGTTGTCCTGCGTGATCTTCGGCGTGTCGAAGTAGTTCAGGAAGGGCACGTCCTTGCCTTCAAGAATATCGATCGCCGTTTGAAGCGCAGCTTCGGCGTCATCGACGGGCGACTGGTAGATCGAACCCCAGTAGTCACCTTCGGCCATGGCTTCGTAGCCCACGGAGAAGTTCGTGGCACCTACAAAAATGATACCTTCGCGCCCGGCTGCCTTGGCGGCGTTCAGAGCGCCAACGCCCATGTTGTCGTCGCCGGCATAGACGCCATCAATGTCATCGTATTTGACGAGGAAGGCTTCCATGACTTGCTGCGACTTCTCGCGGTTCCAGTCGCCTGGCTGCGTTTCAACCAGCGTCACGTTCGGGCAGACTTCCGGCAGACGGTCCTCGAAACCCTTCGCGCGCTCGATTGCCGTGGTGTAGCCGGGCTGACCGCTGATCTGAACGATCTGCGCTTCGTTTTCGATGCCCATGGCCTTGAACTTATCGCACATGATTTCCGCGGACCGCGCACCCTGCGTGATGTTGTCCGGGCCGGAGAAGGAGGCCACGAAGTCAAAACCGGGCTCGGCAATGTTGGAGTTTGTTACGACCACCGGGATGTCAGCCTGGAAGGCCTTACGCACCGCGGGAATCACAGCTTCTCCGTTCGTTGGCCAGATGATGATGGCGTCAACTTCCTGTTGGATCAGGTCTTCCATCTGCGCGATCTGGCGCGCCACGTCACCGCCTGCATCGAGAACCACGGTCTCAACTGCGTCATTGGCCTCTGCGGCAGCGATGAAGGCTTTTTCGTACGTTGTCTGGTAGCTGTCCACCCCCACGTTGTTCTGCGTGATGCCGATCTTGTATGTTTCAGCCTGTGCTGCACCGGCAAGTCCCGCCACGGCGGTAGTTGCTGCAAGAAGGTGTCGGATTTTCATTTGGGTCTCCTCCCGTTTCGTTTTCCTGGTCGCTTCGGTTGCTTGCCTTCGCAGCGATCACCCGTGTGAGCTGCTTCCTCGCTGCGACCTGCTGAAGTGTGCCGCGTCCAAATGATCCGAAATGCATAAAATAAGTTCATTTTGGATAAAATAATGTTCATTTTGGATTTTTTTGCTCTACGCTCTGAATATCAATTTGAACAATTTCTGAGGGCGTTATGAAAGAAGCTTTCCCCATCCCGCGCGGCACCCGGCCGGACCGGAAGCACACGCAAAACAGCAGCAAAGGCGACCGCTCGGACATGAACGCAATTTCTCAGCATTATCAACCAGCGAGAACAGCCGCCCCCGCGGCCGCTCCAGATTCGCTTGAGATGCTGTCGTTCATCGAAGAACTTTACGAGGAACTGGTGGGTGGGATCGAGCTTGTCGGGTCAGACGCGTATCTGAAGATGGCACTGCACCTTCTCAGGGGACATCAAGAAGCGCGCGTCATCACGCCGACCTCGCTGATCGGTGCCAGCGAGGTGCCCTACGCCACCGCAAATCGTCGCCTCAAGGAAATGATCGCTGCCGGTTTGATTGAGCATCGGCCGCGGACGAGCACAGGGAAAAGCTTTTCCGTGCATCCCAGCGAAAGGATGCTGACGCAGTGGGCGAAAGTGTCTGGTCGCGTAAGGCGACTGGCCGAGTCGCGGTTTGCCGGGCAAACTACGGACCGTAGCACCAAAGACTATTACTTTGGCGGAAGCTACTCGGATGCTGTTTCGATCCAACCGCCTGCCGTGCTTCCCGATCCCATCAAGACGCCGGGCGGTATTCGCGTGCTCGTTCACGGCGATCCGACATTCATGGTCATGGATCAGCTTAAGCGTCAATTCGAGCAAGTGATCGGCACCCATATCAATCAAAGGGCTTTTTCAATCGACCGGTTGCGCGAGGAGGCTTTGCGCAATGCGGAACGGGCGGTCAGCCGCTACGATATCATTGCCGTGGACCTGCCGTGGATCGGAGAATTCGCTGAAGCCGGCGTTCTGATGCCGCTGGATGAGGCAATGGATATTGCCCGTCTTGATCCGGCGGATTTCCACACGGCTGGCTGGAAAGCGACGCATTGGGGTGGGCGCGCCTACGCTGTGCCGGCTCAGACCACACCCGAACTGCTATTTTACCGGCGTGACATTTTCGCGGGCGCCGGTCTTGAGCCGCCATCGACAACCGAGGCTTTGCTGGACACGGCGCGCACCCTGCACAATCCGCGCAAGGCGTTCCACGGGATCGCCTGGAATGCCGCGCGGGGCACTGCGCTTGGCCATACGGTGCTGATGACAATGGCCGATTTCGGTCAACCCATTCTGGACCTGCCGCGTGTGGCTGGCGGATTCGGCACCGATCATCTGGCGGCGCGCAACTATCGCGCCACGATCGATACGTCGAAGACCCTGGAGGCGGCTGAGTTCCTGCTGGAGTTGTTGAATTATTCCCCGCCGGATATCCTTTCCATGAGTTGGTACGAGCGGATCAGGCCATATGCTGCCGGCAGCGTCGCAATGGCTTTCGGTTACACATTGCTTGCGCCGTACTTCGAGCGGGACGAAACATCGCCCGCGTTCGGTCAGACCGGGTACCTCCCGCATCCGGCGGGTCCGGGCGCCAGCCCCGTCGCACCGGTCGGGGGATATGTCATGGGCATCCCTGCGAACCTGCCGGAAGATCGCGTGGCCGCTGCGGTCGAGGCGCTGACGGTTTTCACGTCACCGGAAGCGCAGAAGCTCTACGTGCAAAACGGGAGCCGCACCAATCCGCGCTACTCGGTGGCCGCGGATCCCGAGGTTCGCCGCGCGTCACCCATATTCGAAGCCGTGGACGGGATGTCCTGGCGTGACGAATTGCAATTCTGGCCGCGCCCGCCTGTTCCCGAGTTCGCCGGACTGGTGAAGATCTGCGGTGAAGAATTCCACGACATGCTGCGTGGCGTGCACACGCCGCGCGACACCCTGTGCCGTGCGCAGGATCGCGCAGATGCGCTGCTGAAGCCCAACTAGAGACAAAAACGAGGAGGAGACAAACATGGACAGCAAAAGATTGGACGGAAAGAATGTCCTGATCACGGGGGCCGCCCGCGGTATGGGGGCAGCCAATGCCGAACACTTCGCCGAGCAGGGCGCAAACGTATGCCTCGGCGACCTGAACCTCGAAGAGGCGCAGGCCACAGCGGACCGGATCAACGCCGCCGGAAACGGCAAGGCGATTGCCGTCAAAATGGACGTCACCAAGCGCGAGGACAATGCCGCTGCTGTCGCCGCAACCGTCGAAGCCTTCGGCGAAATCAACGTCGGCCTTTTCAATGCGGGTCTGAATAAGCCACGGTTTTTCATGGACATCGACGAGGACAACTGGGACCTCATCATGAATGTAAATACCAAGGCCATGTGGCTTGGGATGCAGGAAACGGCCAAGCAGATGATCGCGCAGGGCAAGCGGGACTATCCCTACAAGCTCATCAACGTCGGCTCGATCGCGTCCCGCAAGCCGTTGGTCGACGTGACCGTGTACTGTACCTCGAAATATGGCTGTCTCGCACTGACGCACTGCGGCGCCATCGCCCTGTCGGAGCACAACATCACCGTCAACGGCTACGCGCCCGGCGTCGTCGTTACCCCGCTTTGGGAGCAACTCGACAAGGACCTCGTCGATATCGGCTTCAAGGAGCGCGAGGGCCAGGCCTACGACGATATCGTCCGCGACGCGCTGCAGATCAAACGCGTCTCGTATCCGGAGGACGTGCGCGGCACCGCTGCTTTCCTCGCCTCGCCCGACAGTGACTACATGACCGGCCAGATGATCCACATCGACGGCGGCTGGTGCATCCAGTAAGCCGCAGAAATTTCAAATTTTATAACCGGGCAGGAATGCATCTGCCCCAGAGGAGAATATCATGTCACGCGCACTTCTGCCCAACATGCTGACACCACAGGACCTGGAACCCAACTGGGAATGGCGGGAACGCCTTCCCGCCTGGGGCCATACATCGGTCGATTTCGAACGTCGGATCGACCACGACCGCCTGCGCCGCTACCGTCTTGCGCGCACGCGGCAGGCGCTGCAGGCGTCGGAAGCCGGCACACTGCTGCTCTTCGACGTAAACAACATCCGATATGTCTCGGCCACCAAGATCGGTGAATGGGAGCGGGACAAGATGTGCCGTTTCTGCCTGCTGACAGGTGACGACAGCCCTTATGTGTGGGATTTCGGCTCGGCTGCGATGCACCACAAGCGGCACTCGGACTGGCTGGAGCCCGATCACTGCCTGGCCGGCGTGGTCGGCATGCGCGGGACAATCCCGCCCGAATTTGGCCTGATGCGCAAATATGCCAAGGAGATCGCCCGTCTCATCAAGGAAGCGGGCATGGCCGACATGCCGGTTGGTGTGGACTATGCCGAAACCGCTATGTTCCACGCGCTGCAGGAAGAGGGCATCAAGGTCATTGATGGCCAGCAGATCATGCTTTCGGCGCGAGAGATCAAGAACTGGGACGAAATCCAGTTGCTGACGCAGGCCGCTTCCATGGTCGACGGCGTCTATCATATGATCTACGAAGAGCTGAAGCCGGGTATCCGGGAAAGCGATATCGTGGCGCTGTCGAACAAGCTGCTCTATGAGATGGGGTCGGACGATGTGGAGGCGATCAACGCGATCTCCGGCGAGCGCTGCAATCCGCACCCGCATAACTTCACCGACCGGCTGATCCGGCCGGGGGATCAGGCGTTCTTCGACATCCTGCAAAGCTATCAGGGCTACCGCACCTGTTACTATCGCACCTTCAACGTCGGGCGCGCAACGCCTGCGCAGAACGACGCATACGTGAAGGCCCGCGAGTGGATTGATGCCTCGATCGAGATGATCAAGCCCGGCGTGTCCACAGATAAGGTGGCTGAAGTCTGGCCAACCGCCGAAAGTCTCGGCTTTCCAAACGAGGATGCGGCATTCGGTCTGCAATTCGGTCATGGGCTCGGGCTGGCACTGCACGAGCGTCCGATCATCTCGCGTGCGGTGTCATTGGATCATCCAATGGAAATCCAGACAGGCATGGTCTTCGCACTTGAAACCTATTGCCCGGCTGCCGACGGGTACTCCGCCGCGCGGATCGAAGAGGAGGTCGTGGTCACCGAGACCGGGTGTGAGGTTATCAGCCTGTTCCCGGCCGAAGATCTTCCGATTGCAAACCGGTACTGATGATGAAGAACCCCTTCGACCTAAGCGGACGCAGGGCCCTTGTCACGGGCGGTGCGACGGGCATTGGCAAGGGCATTGCCCTTGGCCTTGCCGCTGCCGGTGCCGATGTCGCGCTGACCTACCGTAGCCATGAACCTGGAGACACGCTGGCCGCCATCGAAAGCCTCGGCGTAAAGGCGGCGGCCGTGAAGGCCGATTTCGTCGATATGGACGCCTCGGCTGCCAATGAGGTGGTGGATTTCGCGAGCAATGCGCTCGGTGGCTTGGACATTCTGGTCAACAATGCGGGTATCATCCACCGCGAAAACTCAGTGGATATGCCGATTGACGCCTGGCGCCGCGTCCTTTCTGTAAACCTCGATTCAGTCTGGCTGCTCTCGCAAGCTGCCGGGCGAAAGATGGTTGACCAGGGCTTTGGAAAGATTGTGATCGTGTCATCCGTTCTGGGGTTTCAGGGCGGATTGCGGGTACCGGCCTATGCGTCGAGTAAACACGCGGTGATCGGACTGACGAAAGCTTTATGCAACGAATGGGCGGCACATGGCGTCAACGTCAACGCCATTGCGCCGGGGTATACGGCCACAGACAACACCCAAGCGCTCAGAGACGATCCGGACCGGTCGAGGGCTTTGCTTGAACGCATTCCGGCAGGCCGTTTCGCAGACCCTTCGGAAATTGCCGGTGCTGCCGTTTTTCTTGCATCGGATGCCGCCTCCTATTGCCACGGCAGCGTGGTGACCGTGGACGGCGGCTGGCTCGCACGCTGAAAGAGGTTTCATGGAACAGACACTTCAAGGAAAAACCGCTCTCGTGACCGCTGCGGGGCAGGGCATTGGTCGTGCTTCGGCCGAGGCGCTGGCTCGCCTCGGCGCGACGGTGATCGCGACGGACATCGACCAGTCTGCCGTTGGCAGTCTTGCCGAAAGCACGGAGCGTATCACCGCACAGCGCCTCGACGTGCTGGACGCTGCTGCCGTAGAGGCCCTGGTGGCGTCCGCGCCACCGATAGACATTCTGGTCAATTGCGCAGGTTGGGTTCACGATGGAACCATCCTGGACTGTAGCGAAACGGATTGGGACCGATCTTTCGATCTGAATGCCAGGGCTATGTTCCGGATCATGAAGGCCGTGCTTCCGTCGATGTTGGAGCGGGGCTCCGGCTCCATCATCAACATCGCGTCGGTCGTATCCAGCCTCAAGGGAGCGCCGCGCCGTTTTGCCTATGGCGCTTCGAAAGCGGCCATTATTGGTATGACCAAGGCCGTTGCTGCAGACTACGTGAAGGATGGAGTCCGCTGCAACGCGATCTGTCCCGGCACCGTAGAAAGCCCCTCTTTGCGCGACCGGCTTGCAGCCACCGGCGACTTCGAGAAGGCGCATTCCGCCTTTACGGCGAGGCAACCCATGGGGCGCTTCGGCACGCCCGAGGAAATCGCTGAAATGGTATGCTACCTTGCCGGTGATTTGTCCGCCTTTACCACTGGCCAGAGCTTTGCCATCGACGGCGGATGGTCGATCTGATGGCACTCGATCGGGCGGCTTCCATAGACGATCTGCGCGCGCTTGCAAAACGCAGGATCCCCCGCTTCGCTTTCGACCTGGTCGACGGCGGCGCTGAATCCGAGCGCAACCTCAGGCGCAACGTCGAAGCCTTTGAAGAGGTCCTGCTGACCCCGCGCTACCTGACCGATGTCTCGGAAATCGACACGCGGGCGTCCTTGTTCGACCGCACCTTTGATTCACCTTTCGGGATGGCGCCGATCGGAATGTTGAATGCCTTCTGGCCGGATGCCGATCTGATCCTTGCGCGGCTATGCGCCCGCGAGAACATCCCCTATGTTGCAAGCTCCGCAGCTTCCACGACGCTGGAGCGTTTGGCGGAGGCCGCGGAAGGGAACGGGTGGTTTCAACTCTATGTCTCCGGCGACGATGCGGTGACCGAAAGCCTGATCTCGCGCGCCGAGGCGGCGGACTACCCCGTCATGATGGTCACGGCGGATGTTCCGGCCGCAGGCAAGCGGGACCGTGATATTCGCAATCAGCTGAGCGTGCCTTTCAAAATCACGCCCGAAGTGATGGTGCAACTAATGGCCAATCCGACATGGTCGCTTGCCAGTCTGCGCCACGGCAAGCCGAATATCGCCAACTATGCCGATCTGCTGCAGAGCGCCACATCCTATGCGGATGTGCAAAAGACTTTGATCACGCCTGGCTTCAAGTGGGAAGATCTAGAGCGCATGCGCGACCGCTGGAAGGGGAAGCTGTTGGTGAAAGGAATTCTTCACCCTGAGGACGCGGTCAAATGCGCGGAGCTGGGGTGCGATGGTATCGTTGTGTCAAATCATGGCGGGCGACAGGTGGCATTCGGGCCGCCCACCATCGAGGCCCTGCCGGCAATCGTCGAAGCCCTTGGTGACCGGATCAAGATCATTCTGGACAGTGGTGTGCGGCGCGGTGCGGATGTTCTGCGCGCCAAGGCACTCGGCGCGGATTTTGTGCTTTCGGGGCGCGCGCTCGCGTTCGGGGTCGGAGCGGGCGGTGCCGCAGGAGCACAGCGCGCCATGGATATTCTCAAGCTTGAACTGGTCCGCGCGCTGGGTCAGTTGGGCGCCACGTCTTTCGGGGCTGTCGACTCCGCGGCACTCACTGTTTGACCATCGCGGAATTGACGGATTGAACGAGCGGTGGGCGGATGCCAGCCTGAAACAGTCGCGGGTATTTCCCTTTCTGGTTGACGGAAGAGAAAAAGAGAGAGTGACCGGTTCATCTTGCTGCTTTATCTGACCTGAGCGCTCTGATTTCCTTTGCGTTCGTTTATTTTTTGATATCATTTAGGTGTTTAGTCCCGGCGTGTGGTGGTCTACTGATCTGTGACCACCAGAAGGAAGCACTATGGGACAAATTCTTCACGGGAGCGCCAAGACCACGCACGCCGTCCGAGCTCTCATACAGCGATCGAAAGCTTCGAACGCGGCGTTAAGC
>JBFFFS010000046.1:0-15386 GCA_041557855.1 Roseobacter sp.
CCGCGAGGTCAACGGGTACGATGAGCTGTGTCGCTTCTATTATACGTCGTCGGACCGTTTCGTGCTTCTGAGCGCATACGAAGCCGATGTCCCGCGCCTGAGCAAGGTCGAGGGGCTGGAAGGCTTAGAAGATGTCGCCAAGGAAGACCGTGCGGCCTTCCTGGCAAATGCCTTCATAAACGCACGTGCGAGCGATTGGCTTGAGAGACTGCAGGCGGCTAATATCGGTGCGGCGGTTTGCGAGAACATCGAAACCATTCGCGCCTATTCCAGCCGCCCGGCCGATGGGACACCCGGCACCGACCGAGGCAGTTATTCCTTCTCGGTGTACGAGGACCACCCCAGCGGTCACGTCATCACCCAGCTTGATCCTTTTGCGATCAGACCGTCGCGGAGCACGATTTACGCTCCGGAGCCGGCCGAGAAATTCGGTAAATCGACGCGCGTGATCCTGCAGGAGCTGGGGTATGACGACGCCGAAATCGATAGCATGATCGCTCATAAGGCGGTCAGCGAAAGCTGGAGCAAGGAATATCTGCCCAGCTGAGCTGAGAATATCTGGCACGGTAGCAGCGCGCACCGGCGACCCTCGTCGCTGGCGCCGCTGTCCACCCAATTCAGGAGACAGCCATGGCTGACGACGAAACGACATCTTCCCGGAATTCCGCGGATCACGCCGAGATGGCGCGACAGGCAGCCCAGGTCGCGCGCCGCATGCAAGCGATATTCACAGGCTTCATGGAACGCCAGGCCAAGGGGGACGTACCCCCGGGTTTTGATCCGGCGGCAATCTCGCGCGCCTTCTGGAACTGGAACGTCAAGCTGATGCAGGACCCGCAGGCGCTGATGAAGGCCAACGCGGCCTATTGGACGCAGATGTCTCGCCTTTTTGGCGCCAGCGGCAAACGGCTGGCGGGCGGTCAGGAAGAGCCTGTGGCTGCGCCGGCGCGGGGGGATCAGCGGTTTCGCCATGCCGCCTGGAGCGATGATCTGGTTTTTGACCACATCAAGCAAGCTTATCTGATCTACGCTGATTACGCACAGGCGCTGGCGGAGCAGGCCGAGGGGCTGGACCCGCATACGAAGGAGATGGTGAAGTTCTACACCCGTCGCGGGATCGAAGCGGTGTCGCCGTCGAACTTTGCCCATTCAAACCCTGAGGTCATCGAAAAGGCAAAAGAAACCAACGGTATGAGCCTTGTTGAAGGGTTTTCGAACTTGCTGCGAGACCTTGAACGCGGGCAGGGGCAACTGAAGATCACGATGACCGATCAGGAGGCCTTCCAGGTTGGCAAGAACCTCGCAACGACACAAGGCTCCGTTGTTTTCGAAAATGACCTGATGCAACTGATACAGTACGCACCATCCACCGAGAGCGTCCATGCGCGTCCACTGCTGATCGTGCCGCCCTGGATCAACAAGTACTACGCTCTCGATCTGACCCCGGAAAAGAGCATGGTCAAATGGCTGGTCGACCAGGGGCATACGGTCTTTCTGATTTCCTGGGTCAATCCGGATCGTGATCTGGCGGGAAAAGGGTTTGACGATTACATGTTCGAAGGCCCGCTCAAGGCGATCGCCGTGATCCGTCAGATCACCGGCGCGAAGGACGCCAACGTGGCGGCTTATTGCATCGGCGGCACGTTGGTGGCGACAATGCTTGCCTATCTCGCGGCCAAGGGCGACACATCCGTCCACTCTGCAACTCTCATGGCCTGCATGACTGACTTCGAAGAGCCGGGAGACCTAGGGGTGTTCGTAGATGACACCCAGTTGGACACGCTCCGGTGGGCAGTGGAGGCGCGGGGGTATCATTCGGGTGAAGAGATGTCGTCGGTCTTCTCCCTGATGCGGGCCAACGATCTGATCTGGAGCCATGTCGTTAACAACTACCTGCTCGCCAAGCAGAGCTTGCCGTTCGATATGGTCTATTGGTTTCAGGACACCACGCGCCTGCCTCCGAAGATGATCCTGTGGTATCTCGACACGTATTATAACAAGAACCTACTTCGCGAAGCGGGCGCGGTCGAAATCGGTGGAGAAAAGCTGGATCTGAGTAAAATCGACGCGCCGCTTTACTTCATGTCTGCTGAAGAGGATCACATCTGCCCGTGGACCTCGACCTACAAGGGCGCTCAGAACTTTACAGCCGAGAAAGTTTTCGTGCTTGGGGGGTCGGGCCATAATGCAGGTGTGGTGAACCCGCCAAACAAGGTTAAATACGGATTTCGGACCAACGATATGGAGGAGCGCGACGCGGCTGATTGGTATGAAGGCGCTGAGTTGCACGAAGGATCATGGTGGCCGCATTGGAACGCATGGCTTGAAACGCAAAACGGCCGTGAGATGGTCAAGGCCCGGGCGCCGGGGTCGAAAAAATACCGTCCTCTGGAGGCCGCGCCGGGGCGCTACGTTAAAGTGAGATGACGCCCGAACCCAGCCTTGCCGACCGGGGTACGGAGCATGACACTCCTCCGATCACCTCGCTCGACGATTTCCGGCAATCGGCGGAGAACCTTGCGCGTGTCCGTTCGATCAATCCCAAGGGCTTTCACAGTATCGCCTATCAGGTCTGGGGCGAGGATACCGACGAAAGGCCGGTCGTCTGCGTACATGGTCTGACACGGCATGCAGGCGATTTCGAAGCTTTTTCACAGGCTCTTTGCCGATCACGCAAGGTCATCTGTCCTGATCTTGTCGGACGCGGGGCGAGTGATTGGCTGCCCGACGCAAGCGATTATCACGTGCCCCAGTACAACTGCGACCTGACCGCCGTGATGGCGGCCACCGGCTGCCGTGAGGTCGACTGGGTCGGTACGTCGCTGGGCGGTCTGTGCGGCATTATGATGGCCGGGTTGCCCAACAGTCCGATCCGCCGGCTGGTGATCAACGACGTGGCACCGGAAGTCCCGATGGACGCTTTGCGCCGGGTCAGCAAATACCTGTCCGAGCCGCTTCAATTCGAAAACGTCGATGCGGTGGAGATGCACCTTAGAGAAGTTTATGCCGGATTTGGCCCGATGTGCGACGAGGATTGGCGCGAGATGGCGCTGACGAGCGTCTATCGCGGGGAGGAGGGCTATTACGTCCCTCATTTTGACCCCGGTATCGGTCAGAATTTCCGCAGGTACTGGCTGCTCTACCATTTCAACATCTGGTCCTACTGGAAGCGCATTACCTGCCCGATCCTTATCATCCGTGGTGCTGAATCCGACTTTCTGACCGGCGACCTTCTGAAGCGCATGCTAGAATTTCAGACGGATGCGACAGTGCATGAGGTGCCGGGTGTGGGGCATACTCCGGTCATGGATCATCCGGATTTGATTGCGATCACGCTGGCGTGGTTGAATGGCAGCTAGACATCGAAAGAAGAGCCATGCGTAACAAGATACTCTCCGCAGCAGAAGCAGTCCGGTTGATCCGCGACGGTGACCGGATCACCACCTCGGGGTTCGTGGGCACCAGCGTTCCCGAAGGCCTGCTCAAGGCATTGGAGACGCAGTTTCTCGACACCGGTGCGCCACGCGGGCTCAAGCTTTTCTTCGCCGCCGGGCAGGGGGATGGTAAGACCCGGGGGCTCAATCATCTGGGCCACGAAGGTCTCGTGTCCGAGGTGATCGGCGGTCACTGGGGCCTGATCCCGAAGCTCGCGCGTTTGGCATTCGACGGCAAACTTGCCGCTTACAACCTGCCACAGGGCGTCATCAGCCAGCAGTTCCGGGAGATTGCCGGAGGCAGACCCGGTGTGCTGAGCCGTGTCGGGCTTCACACATTCGTCGATCCGAGGCTCGAGGGCGGGAAGGTCAATGACATCAGTGACCAAGACATCGTTGAAGTGATGGAGATAGCCGGTGAAGAATTCCTGTTCTACCCGGCGTTCCCGATCGATGTGGCGCTGTTGCGCGGAACCACGGCGGACCCGATGGGCAACGTAACCCTTGAGAACGAAGCGCTGACACTCGACAATCTCAGCCAGGCGATGGCTGTCAAAAACTCAGGTGGCGCGGTCATCGTCCAGGTCGAACGCACAGTGGCACGTGGCGCGCTGAACCCGCGCGACGTCCAGATTCCAGGGGTCATGGTGGATGCCATTGTCGTTGCCGATGCCAGCGATCACGAGCAAACCTTTGCCACGCCGTTCTCCCATGCGTTTAGCGGAATGTTCCGTGTCGATACCGACGGCATGCCGCGGGGTGAAATGTCGGCGCGCAAGATCATCGCGCGCCGCGCCGCTTTCGAACTGCCGATCAACGGTGTCGTTAACCTCGGCATCGGTATGCCGGAAGGGGTGGCTGCCGTTGCCGGAGAAGAAAAGCTGCTCGATCATGTCACCCTGACGACGGAGCCCGGCGTGATCGGTGGCCGGCCCGCTTCGGGGCTGGATTTTGGCGCTGCGGTGAATACGGATGCGATCATTCCCCAGAACGCGCAATTTGACTATTACGACGGTGGCGGGTTGGACCTCGCCATTCTGGGTATGGCCGAGGTGGACCGGCAGGGATCGGTAAATGTCTCCCGCTTTGGCACGCGTCTCGCCGGATCCGGTGGTTTCATCAACATCAGCCAGAACGCGCGGGCACTTGTTCTGGCCGGCACCTTCACGTCTGGCGATCTGCAAATCGTCGTCGAAGGTGGGCGCCTTGCGATCACGAAGGAAGGCAGCGTTTCGAAGTTTGTGGATGAGGTCGGGCAGATCACATTCGCGGGCGGGCATGCCGCATCTCGGGGGCGTTCGGTTCTGTATATAACAGAGCGCTGCGTTTTCGAGCTGACGCCTGACGGGTTGAAACTGGCGGAGGTCGCTCCCGGGATCGATATCGAAAGGGACATTCTCGCGAACATGAGTTTCATGCCCATTATCGACGGACCCGTCGAAATGGATGCGCGCATATTCGGCGATGAACCAATGGGTCTGCAGGTTGATCTGCTTTATCTTGACATCAACGACCGTGTTGCGATGGACCCTGCGGGTACGCATTTGTTCATCAATTTCGAAAAACTGCGGGTCAGACGCAGCAGCGATATTGACAATATCCGCAAGCGCATCGAGGCAATCTGCGCCGCGTTGCCCGAGCGCGTCGATGTGATCGTCAACTACGATGATTTCCGCATCGATCCTGAAATCGAAGATGCTTATTCGGACATGGTGCGGGATCTTGAAGACCGCTATTATCGCGTTGTCACAAGATATTCGAGTTCCGCATTCATGCGGATGAAGCTGGGCAAGGCGCTGGAGCGCAACGTTGCCCCGCATATTTTCGAAACCGCTCAAGAAGCCAGGAAATTTCTCGCCGCCAGCAAGGAGTGAAATATACCGCGATTTTAAATACAAGTTTGCCGCTCTGGCGACGGTGACACCAATCGACAACGGCGCTTTCAGTAGTCGCCAAACAGCCGCGATGATACCGATCCAAGGTGCTGACGCATCGCCGCGTGGGCGGCAGTCGGATCGCGTGCCTCGATCGCCGCAACGAGGGCGTCATGTTCCGCGAAGCTGGAATGATCCTTTGCGGGCCGCTTGGAACTGCGAACCACGGTGTTCCATGCAACGGCGCGGCGCACCTGGTTCAGTTGATCAAAGAGCGACAGCAAAAGCACGTTACCCGTTGCGTCTGCAACGGCGCGGTGCAATGCGTCATCCTGCGCCTCGTATTCATCCCATGTGGCAGCCGCGACGGCCTTGTTGCGCGCCTTCTTGAGTCGGACGACCGCCTCATCAGACGCGTTAATCGCGGCTTCGCGTGCGAGAGCCGGTTCCAGCGAAAGCCGTGCCCGCATCAGCTGAACAGGGGTTACCTGCTGGCTTAGTTCGGTAAGTGTCCCTGTGCCAGGAAGATCAGACTGCGCAGCGATAAAGGTGCCTTTGCCGACGTGTCGCCAGATTTTGCCTTCGCGCTCCAGAGCGTCTAGCGCTTTGCGCAATGTCGATCTGCTGATCCCAAGGCGCACGATCAGCTCTCGCTCCGGGGGCAGGCGGTCACCGGGGCCATAGCCTCCGTTAGCAATTAACTGTCTCAACGCAACGCCCGGATCGGTGCGTTCCGGTCTATCTTCGCTTGGCGGAGATTCCGGTTCGGTATTAAATTGGTTGACCAAGCTTGCCATATTGGTCCACATATCACATAAAACTGGAGTCTCGCAATCAATATTTGCCTGATTTTGCAATATTGGTATCGATTGGTTCGGGCGTGTGGCGCTCATGCAATGTGTGTGGAATCCAGCACAAGGGGGAGAGGAAGATGCTGGGAAATGCGTGGAACAGACGGGATCTTGTGAGTCTGCTGGCGGCTGGACGCGACGGCATGAATGTCGCAGGACGGGGAGTCCCTTCATGCGCTGAAGAAGGTCTTGAAGCGCTTTCCGGACAATGGACATGAAGGTGATCTGAGGAAATCGCACGACGCTGCAGGGAGGAGCGAGGAATGCTGGAACTTTCACTTGGCACTTGGGATCATGATCGCGTGATGGCGTTGCATGATGGCCGCGTGCAGGTGCCTGGCGTTACGTTGAAATGCGAAGTCCATCCAACCTCCAAGCTGTTTCCCTGGGCGGTGCAGGAGGCGCGGTTCGATCTGACCGAGATGTCGATCTCAAGCTACGTTCTGCAGTTGTCGCGTGGTGGGTCGGAATACATGACAATTCCCGCCTTCGTCAGCCGCGCCTTCCGTCACTCCGGTTTCTTCGCCCGCGCCGGGTCGGGCATTGAGACGCCTGCCGACTTTGCGGGTCGCAGGATAGGTGTGCCTGAATATCAGATGACGGCGGCGCTTTGGATGCGCGGTATTCTCTCGGATGAATATGGTGTTGATTGCGACAGTATCGAATGGCGTACCGGCGCTTTGGATCAGGGCGTCCGGCGGGAACGGCTGGCGCTGAAGCTGCCGGATGGCATGGTCGTGGAACCGATTGCCGAAGGGGAAACGTTGCAGGATCTGCTTCTGCGGGGAGAGATCGACGGGCTTCTTGCACCGAAACCGCCGCAAGCGTTTCTGGATGGCAACGCAGACTTGGTCCGGCTTTTTCCAGACTTCGAGGCGGCGGAGCGGGCGTATCACGCGCGCACTGGTTTCTTTCCAATCATGCATCTGATCGGTCTGCGGAAATCTTTGGCGGAAGAGCACCCGTGGTTGCCGCGCGCCCTTTTCGATGGTTTCGTCAAGGCGCGTGACATCGCCATCGAGCGGTTGCGGGCAGTCTGGCTCGGCAATGCCAACCGTCTGTCCCTGCCATGGTTGAATGCTTCGATGGAGCGCACGGTCGGCGCGTTGGGGCCGGAGTACTGGAGCTATGGTTTCGGCGCCAATCGCGCTGAGCTTGACGCGGTCTGCCGCTATTCGGTCGAGCAGTATCTGTCGGAGACTCGGGTACGTCCGGAAGACATGTTTCATCCTTCGCTGCTGGAGACCTGATGATGGCCGAGGTGTTTCACGCAGGGCTTGGATGGCCGATAGCCTTGACGGTGATCGCGGTCAGCTTTGCGAGTTCCTTCATCACGGCAGCCTTCGGCATCGGGGGCGGCGCAGTCATGCTGGGAGTGCTGGCTGTATTGCTTCCTGCGCCTGCCATCATCCCGGTACACGGGCTGGTGCAACTGGGATCAAATGTCGGCCGCGCGGCGATTTTGCTGAAGTATTTGCGCATTGATCTGGTCGGCCCCTTCTTTCTCGGGGCGCTTGTCGGCATCGCCTTGGGGGGCGCTTTCGTGGTTCAACTCGACGCAGGTGTGATTCAGATCGGCGTTGGGTTCTTCATACTCTGGTCGATCCTTTTTCGACCTCCCGCGTTCATGCGCAGGTCCTCCGCTGTCGCCGGAGCGTTCTCGAGTTTTCTGACGATGTTTTTCGGCGGAACTGGTCCATTTGTGGCCGCCTTCGTGAAAACGCAACAAATGGACCGGCTGTCTCACGTGGCAACACACGCGACGCTGATGACCATACAGCATTTTCTCAAGACGATTGCATTCGGCTTGCTGGGGTTCGTTTTCTCGGCATGGGCCGGTCTGGTCGCACTTTTGATCGCCTTTGGGTTTCTCGGCACCGTAGTCGGCCGACACGTCCTGACCCGGATCGACGAGAAGCGTTTCAAGTTCGCTCTGAATGCCATTTTGACGATCTTGGCCCTGCGCCTGATCTACGCCGGAGGCATCGAACTCTGGGCTAATATGGAGGCACAGTCTTAACGAGCCAATTTCAAAACAAAACCTGCAGTCAATGCGCACCGGCATGCGGGACAAAACCACTTAATGCGCAAGGAAAACATATGGAGGAAATGAAATGACCAAGACACCAATCAACCGCCGCCGGTTTTTGCAAACCAGCGCCGCCACGTCTGTGGCCGCTTTGGCGATGCCGGGCATCGTGCGGGCTGCGGACTTCCCGGAGCGCAACATCAGCGTCATCATTCCGACGCGCGAGGGTGGTGGTGCCGATCGGAACTTCCGCGCTTTCACAAGCGTCTGGAAGACCAAGCTCGGTGTGGATTTTGAGCCGGGCTTCTTCCCCGGCGCGTCCGGTCGCGTGGGTTACGAGGTTTACATGGGCAAGGAGGAGCCCAATGCATACAACCTGATCTTCGGCAATATGGGACCGGAAGTGCTGAACTGGGCGATGCAAGCGCCCACATTCGACGTGAATGATTATTTCTACTTCGGCCGTGTCGATACCGATCCGGGGTGCCTTTTCGTCGGTGCCGAAAGCCCGTTGCAAACGCTCGACGACATTATCGTAGAGGGCAAGAAGCGCCGTCTGAACGTCGGGACGAGCCGCATGGCGCACCCGGCGTCGATCGGGCTGCTGGCGCTTGGGGAAGAGACAGGTGCTGATTTCAACCTGATCCCGTTGTCGGGCGGTAAAAATACCGTGGCGGGCGCCGTCACCGGCGAGGTCGATTTTTCCGTGCTCACCTCAGGGTCTGTCATCGCGGCAGGCGACTCCGTCAAGACGCTGCTGGTCTTCGGCGAAAACCGTGTTGGCGAGGCTCTCGACAACGCTCCAAGCATGAACAGCGTCTATGGCACCAATTTGCCCGAAATGCTGTCGAGCCGCGCCTTTGCGATCCACAAGAAGGCGGCGGACGACTTCCCGGAACGCTTCGACGTGCTGACCCGTACCTTCAAGGAAACCTTCGAGGACCCAGCCTTGCTGGAGGCCTATGTCGCCTCGAAGGGAACGCCGGAATACCTCAACTACGGCGGTGTCGAGGAATGCGCGGCGTTCATGTCCGCGATGCTGGAGCTTGGCGCGCGCTACAAGCCGCTTCTGACGGGCGCATAAGCTGTCCTTTGGCCGGCGGTTCAGCCGCCGGCCTGCACCCATCAATGAATAGTTCAGACCGAGAGGCGCATCATGGCCCGCGAACAAAACAAACAGCCGCGTCAGCTGGGGGGCGAGTTGGTAATCCCGTTCCTCGCGATCGCATTCACGCTCTATTATTTCTCGACAATCTGGAATTCACCCTGGACTGCGCAGGTCAGCGCATTTCTTGTTGGTGGTATCCTGCTCTTTGTCTGTGCCTTGTTCATTCTGCGGTGTCTCGTCTGGCTACGGGAAGGGAGCGCTTCGCTGGGTTTTCGCAATCTTTTCAGCATGGATGATATCCGCACCGGTCGGATCGGGCTTTTTGCCTGTACGCTGGGCTACTGCGTCTTCATCGACAGGCTCGGATTCACTCTTACGACATTTCTGTTCCTCGCGCTCAGCATGGGTATTCTTGGCAAGGGCAAGAGGCTGGGCTTCATCACGGTTACCTCGGCCATCATCGCCCTCGTGGGATGGGCCGTTTTCATCTGGGCTTTCGACACGCGTTTTCCTCGCGGTTGGTTCGAAACAACCATGCGGGCAGTGCTGACAAATGGGTGAAACGGCGACAATTCTCACCGAGGTCTTCTTTTCGACCATCGGCTACTGGTGGATCATGATCCCGACGATCTTTCTGGGTCTGATCGTTGGTGGTATCCCCGGTTTCTCCGCGGCCAATACGATCATCATCCTGATGCCGCTGACACTTGCGATGAGCCTCGAAGCCGGTCTCGTCTTCATGGTCACGCTCTACTGTGCGGCGCGGATGGGGGCTGGCATCCCCGCCATTCTCGTCAACATTCCCGGCACTGCGGGCGCCGCGGCCACCCCGCTTGATGGCTACCCGATGGCCAAGCAAGGCAAGGGACAGCAGGCGCTTGCCATCTCTTTCGTGGCATCCTCGATCGGGGGGCTTCTGACCACAATCATCGCGCTGGTCACCATGCCGATCCTCGCGCGCGTCGGCTTTTACATGCATTCGGTCGAGATGATCGTCGTAATGCTCTTCGGTATCTCGCTGATCGCATCGATCGCCGCGCAAGACATGCTCAAGGGTCTTATCGCAGGGTTTCTGGGGCTGATGATCGGCTCCATCGGGACCGATGTGGTCTATGCAACCCCGCGCGGGACCATGGGCTTTCTGGAACTCTACGACGGGGTACCGCTGATCCCGGCCCTGGTCGGGCTGTTCGCCGTGTCTGAGGCTTTCATCATCATCGAGAAGAAGGTGATCGTGCGCGAAGATGCGGAGCCAAAGGACCCAAACTGGCATGACACGTTCGAAGGCGTGTTCATCGCGCTCAAGCGCTGGTGGCACATCGTCTGGACCAGTCTCATCGGGCTCGTCATCGGCGTGATCCCGGGCGCGGGCGCATCCATTGCCAGCTTCGTGGCCTATCAGCAATCGCGCACATTCTCCTCGACGCCCGAAAAATACGGCACCGGCCACCCCGAAGGGCTGATCGCACCGGAATCGGCCAACAACGGTGTTACCTCGGGAACGTTGGTGCCGCTGCTGGTGTTGGGCATTCCGGGGGGTGCCACGGCGGCCATCATGCTTGTCGTCATGCAGTTCCACGGGGTCAGCTTCGGACCGTCGCTGTTCGAAAGCCAGCCCAAGATCGGCTACGGCATGTTCATGGCGATGGCGGTGGCCTACCTGCTGATGATCTTCACCATCCTGCCGCTCAGCCGCTACATGAGCCACGTCACGACGATTCCGACCATCTACCTCGCGCCCCTGATCATCTCGTTCACGCTTGTGGGAGGCTTCGTGCCGCGCGAGTACATGTTCGACATGTACCTCGCGCTTGCCTTCGGCGTGCTGGGTTATATCGCACGGCGCACCGGGTATCACGTGGCCGCGATCCTGATTGGTGTCATCCTCGGCCCGCTTCTCGAGACATACTTCCTGCGCGCTTTGAAAAAAGCGGACGGGGATATCATGACGCTGTTCTCTTCGAGCCTTGGCAACGTGTTGTGGGTGGCGCTGGCGCTGTCCTTGCTGTTGCCGATCTTCTTTGACTGGCGGCGCAAACGTAAGGAGCTGATGGCACAATGAAGCAGGAAATCGAATACGAGTTCAGCCGTAATATCCGGCGGCTCGGTTATCTGGATATCCCGGGTGGCGGCCAGGTGGTGGTGCAGGGCGATTACGCCTATGTCGGGCATATGAAGCCGCCGCACGGCACGTCGATCATCGACGTGTCCGATCCAGCAAATCCGCGCGTGGTGTCCCATATCGATCCGCCTGAGTGGTCCCACACCCACAAGGTGCGGGTCGCCGGTGATCTGATGATCACCAACGTGGAACAAGACCGGCGGCATTTCCTGCGGAAAGGGACCAAGATCGCCGGTCTGCGTGCGCAGGGGATGGATGATGCCGCCGTCGCCGCCGAACTCAAGGTGGAGGTCTCCGACATCCCGGTGCTGGAGGAGGCGCTGGAGCGGGGCTATGACGGCGGCGGATTCCGCGTCTGGGATATTTCGGACAAGTCGGCGCCGAAACTGCTCAGCTACGTGCGGACGCATGGCTTTGGCGTGCACCGTTTCGACATGGATGAGAACTACGCCTACATCTCGACGGAAATGGAAGGATACGTCGGGAACATTCTTGTCATTTACGATCTGGCGGACCCGTCAAACCCGACGGAGATTTCCCGCTGGCACATGCCCGGTCAGCACGTGGCAAAGGGGGAGACACCCACCGGCGTGGGCTACAGCCACCGCCTGCACCATGCGATGCGCTGCGGAGATGAGTTCTGGGCGGCGGTCTGGCACGCGGGGATGAGGGTGCTCGACGCCTCCGACCTGACCAACCCCAGGCAAATCGGAAGCTATGTCTGGCCCAAGGCCATCCCCGAGCCGACCCACACCGTCATGCCGTTGGAGCAAACCATCGGCGGGCGCCGCTATGCCGTGGCAATCGACGAGGAACACGATCATCAGCCGGGGCGGTTGCATGGCTTTATCTGGGTCATGGATGTCACTGACTTGCAGAACATGGAGCCGATCGCCGCGTGGGATCTCAGCGAGCGGGCCTGTCCCTGGATCGGTCAGCCCGGCGCGCGGTTCGGTGCGCATCAGTTCCGTGAGAAACTGGATAGTACGCTGGTCTATGCCACGTGGTTTGCCGGCGGTCTGCGGGTGCTGGACCTCGCTGACCCGCACCTGCCGCAGCAAGTGGCGCATTACATGGCGGAACGCGAGGACGGAACAGCGCCGCAGTCGAATGACGTCGATGTAGGGGACGATGGTGTGATCTATCTGCTCGACCGCAACCAGGGAATGGAAATACTCGAGATGACACTATGACGAAGAACGACAATGATTTACTGCCGCCCAGCGTGGACCCCACAAAGGCGGCCCTTGGCATCCGCCGCGTGAGCGCCAGAAACGAAGCCTCCACCCGCTCCGTCATGATGGTCCGTGACCACATCCTCGTCAGCGACGAGAAGGGCACGAACACCGGCCCGACACCGCTGGAAATGTGCCTCAGTTCGCTTTTAGGGTGCGAAGGGGTCATCATCAACCGATGTGCCGAGGCGATGAAGTTCAACTATACGGCCGTCGATATGGAAGCGGACGGCGAGGTCGATCAGCGCGGCAGCCGCGGCGTGCAGGGCGTGCGGCCTTATTTCAACTGGGTCAAGATGCGCATCCGCATGCATACCGATGAGTCCGAGGAGCGCTTTGACCGTCTCACACGCAACGTGGAATATCGCTGCCCGGTGATGAACCTGTTCAAATCGGCCGATGTAGATGTGGAGGTGGTCTGGGAAAGGGTCACCCCATGACCATGACGCTTCGAGTCAACGGGCAATCGCATGAGGCATCCGCCGATCCGGATACCCCCTTGATTTATGTCCTCCGAAACGAATTGAAGCTGAAAGGTACCAAGCTGGGCTGCGGACAGGAATTATGCGGTGCCTGTGCCGTGCTTGCGGACGGCAGGCCGGTTTTGTCCTGTGTTTCGGCGGTGAGTGCCTTCGAGGGTGTTGAAATCACGACGGTTGAGGGTATCGGCGACAATGACACGGGGCGCCGTGTGCAGAATGCTTTCGTGGACACCTCCGCGGCGCAATGCGGCTATTGCACTGCGGGTCTCGTCGTAGCGGCTACCGGTCTTTTAAAGAAAACGCGGAACCCCTCGCGCGCCGAGATCGTGGAGGCTTTGACACCTCATTTGTGCCGCTGCGGGTCGCATCCGCGTGTGATCGACGCGGTTGAACGGGCTGCGGGTGAGCGATGAGTCTAGATGCATATCCACGTATTGCTGACTGGATCGGCACGCTGGATGGCAAGGTCTTGATCCATACCGGCAAGGTCGATATCGGTCAGCGGATTTCGACAGCGCTTGTGCAGATCGTGCATGAGGAGTTGGCAATCCCTCCGGATCAGATCGAGATTGCACCGGTCAGCACCGACGAAGCCCCGGACGAAGGGATCACCTCAGGCAGCAATTCCATCGAGCAGTCAGGCTACGCGCTTCGCTGTGCCGCAGCGAGTCTGCGCGTAGCCTTGATTCGCACTGCCATGGAAAGGTTCGGCGCTAAGGAAGCAGATTGGCAACTGGCAGACGGTCAGCTTTCAGCCCCAGGGATCAACCGCCCGATGCCGCTGGTCGATTTGATGACCGACGCGGTTCTAGACGAGAAGGTTGATCCCGGAAAAATGGTGCTTTCCGCACGGGACGCGCCGCCGGTGACGGCGATGCGTGGGCTGACCGAAATCGTCACGGGCCGTTATCAATATGTACACGATCTTGATGTGCCTGGCATGCTGCATGCCCGGGTCATACGCCCGCCACACATGAGGGCGCGGCTGCAGGATGTCCCGGCGCTCGCAAGGAATATTCTCGACAAGCGGAGCCTTCAACTTGTTCGCGACGGTAGTTTCCTGGCCATTGCTGGAGCCGACGAGTGGACCGTGACCGAAGCGGCGACAAAATTTTCAGCGGCCTGTTCATGGTCGTCGGAAGAAGGCCTCTCCGAAGAAGATATCTTTGCGCAATTGAGCCAGGCAAAGGCAAAGCGATTTCTGATCGAAGACAGTACGCCATCGGACGCTGATATACCGCCCGAGCCGGAAAACCCCAGCCTGAAGGCACGTTTTGAGCGCCCGTTCACGATGCACGGAGCTTTGGCGCCATCTGCCGCCATGGCGACCTTCAGCGATGGCAAGCTGAGCATTTTTTCCCACAGCCAAGGCATCTATCCTTTGCGCGACAGCATTGCCGATAGTCTCGGCCTGTCACCGGATCAGGTCCGGATCACTCACATGCCGGGGTCCGGATGCTACGGGCACAATGGTGCGGATGATGCGGCCTTTGAGGCGGCTCTTGTGGCCATGGCTCTGCCCGATACGCCTATATTGCTGAAATGGACCCGGACCGAAGAACATGCATGGGAGCCCTACGGCACGGCGATGGCCGTCGAACTGGCCGCTACGATGGATGAGGAGGGGATCATACGATTCTACTCAGCAGAGGCCATCAGTGGGACCCACCGTGGCCGCCCGAGAGCAGGTCCAAACCGGGCGGGACCTTCTAAATTTCTGGCCAATCAACTTCGTGCCGATCCCATCGCGCTGTTGCCCGCCATGCCGAACATGAACCGTCATGGCGGCATGCACCGCAACCTCGACCCGATTTACGCCTTCGACGACAAAAGGCTGGTGAAGAACCTCATCGATGGCCTGCCGCACCGAACATCCGCTCTGCGCTGCCTCGGTAATGCCGCGAACATTTTTGCGCTGGAAAGCTTTGTGGACGAGGCAGCCAGACAGGTGGGGCGAGATCCTTGGGACTTCCGCAAGGCGCATTTGCAGGACCCGCGCGCTGTCGCTGTTCTGGAGCGCTTGCAGGCCTGCTTGCCTGCGCGGACGGAGACGGAGGAGGCCTTTGGCAGGGGGATCGCCTATGCGCAGTACAAGAACGCGATGGTTCGCGTCGGCGTGTGTGTGGATCTCGAGGTCACCGAGATGGCAGAAGTAAGGTTGCTGAAGGCAACGCTCGTAGCCGATGCCGGTCGTGTGATCGATGCCGACGGGCTGCGTGCTCAACTCGAAGGCGGTTTCATCCAAGGGGCA
>JBFFFS010000047.1:0-15001 GCA_041557855.1 Roseobacter sp.
CCTTTCGTGTTTCTTCGCGGCCCTGAACCAGATGACCGACCCACGCTTTCGCGGCGTGCTGCTGACCGGTATCGCCCTCACGCTGGGGCTGCTGATCGGCGCTTCATGGCTGTTTGTCTGGGTCATGAGGGGGCTTGTCGGAGACAGCGTCAATCTGCCCTGGATCGGCCAGATTACGTGGCTCGATACGGCAGTCGGCTGGGGATCGGGGCTTCTGGTGGCCGTGTTGTCGATCTTTTTGATGGTCCCCGTCGCCTCGGCGATCACGTCGATGTTTCTCGACACGGTCGCGCAGGCGGTGGAGGACAAGCATTATCCGCGCCTTGGCAAGGCGCAGGCGGTGCCCCTGATGGATCAGATCAGAGATACGCTGAGTTTTCTGGGGGTTCTGATCGTTGCTAACCTGATGGCGCTGGTGCTGTACCTGATACTGGCACCGGCAGCGCCCTTGATCTTCTGGGGTCTCAACGGGTTCCTGCTCGGGCGCGAATATTTCACGCTGGCGGCAATCCGCCGGGTCGGGCGCAAGGAGGCCAAGGCGCTCCGGTCGCGATACATGTTCAAGATCTGGACGGCCGGAACGCTGATGGCGATACCGTTGTCGATTCCGCTGTTAAACCTCGTGATCCCGATTATCGGCGCGGCGACCTTCACCCATTTGTTTCACCGGCTGGCGTCTCAGTCCCCATACGATCGAACCAGTCCAGATCGCGCACGCTGATAACGCCTGAGATGATGGTCCCGGCGATTATAGCCCAAAGTACCAGGCTGATAACGGTCGTAATCTTTGCTTTCTTGCCGAGGTTGTGAACTTCGGGCGCACCGGCGTGCGTGCCGGGTACGATATCGCCCAGGTCCCCTTGTGTCTGTACACGTATGGGCAGGACGACCAGAAAGGTCATCGCCCAGATTACAGCGAACAGAACCAGTGCCGACGTGATACCCATGATCTCCGCTCCTCAGACCTGTTCCAGTTCGACAAGACAGCCGTTGAAATCCTTGGGATGCAGAAAAAGGACGGGCTTGCCATGTGCGCCGATCTTCGGCTCGCCGCTGCCCAGAACGCGCGCACCGGTTTCGATCAGGTGGTCGCGCGCCTTGAGGATATCCTCGACCTCGTAGCAGACGTGATGGATGCCGCCTGACGGGTTCTTGTCGAGAAACCCCTGTATCGGGCTGTTGTCTCCCAGAGGATAGAGCAGTTCTATCTTGGTGTTGGGCAGATCGATGAAAACCACGGTCACCCCGTGATCGGGTTCATCCTGCGGGGCACCAACATTGGCCCCAAGCGCCGTGCGATACTGATTTGCCGCAGCCTCCAGATCGGGGACGGCAATGGCAACGTGATTTAAACGGCCAATCATGGGCATGCTCCGCGGTTATGCTGCTGTGCCGCTTATGCGACCGCGACGCGCCGCGTGCAAGTGGCGGAGCGACGCAGGCTGCGTTTTGCCCGATTAACGCCCTGTTAGCCATATGTACGTCATGCTGAGTCGCACAGCCCGAGTCACCCGAGGAGCCACCCATGGACAAGAACGACCCTTTCGCGGCGACGATCCCTGCGCCAACGGCCACACGACCGTTGCTGGGGCTCACCGTCCTTGTGATCGAAGACAGCCGATTTGCCTGCGAGGCCATGCGGCTGCTGTGTTTGCGGAGTGGAGCGCGTATCCGCAGAGCGGATTGCCTGCGTTCGGCGCGGCGGCACCTGCAGGTTTATCGTCCGTCCTGTGTCATCATAGACCTCGGTCTGCCCGATGGCAGCGGGCTGGAACTTATCACCGAACTGAACATGGTCGAGCCGCGGGTCGATGTCGTTCTCGGAACCTCCGGCGATACCGAAGGCGAAACCCTGGCACTGGAAGCGGGCGCAGACGGATTTCTGCGCAAACCCATCAACTCGCTGGCAGTCTTTCAGCAAACCGTGTTGTCGAGCCTGCCGGCAGATCGCCGGCCTTCCGGGCTGCGAGAGGTACCAGACGAAATCATCCATCCCGACCGCACGGCCTTTCATGACGACATGGCGCATATCGCAGATGTCCTGAAGAACCCGGAGGATGAAAGCGCGCTTGACTATGTCGCGCAATTTCTAAGTGGCGTGGCCCGCTCGGCACAGGATGACGGGCTGGAAAAGGCGGCCTCGGCACTGGCAAAGGCACGCGCCGCCGGTGCCTCAGCCAGATCGAAAACAGCCAATCTCGCCGGTATCGTACAGCAACGCCTGATGCACAAACTGGCTATCTGACAAATCAGACCGCCAGTTCACATGCCCGGATCATCCGCCACTCTGATCGGTGCCGTCAGATCGGACAGACGGCGGATTTGCCGCCCCGCCCGAAAATTTTCGGGTGCGAGCCAGGTATTGAAGGCACCCCGGAGCGCCGGCCATTCCGCGTCGATCGCGGCAAACCATGCCGTGTCGCGGTTGCGCCCCTTGACGACCGCGGCCTGACGGAACACGCCTTCATAGCTCAAGCCCAGTCGTTGCGCTGCCCGGCGCGATCCCCGATTTAGCGCATTGCATTTCCATTCGTAGCGGCGATAGCCCGCAGCAAAGGCCTAGCCCATCATCAGATACATCGCCTCAGTCGCGGCGCAGGTCCGTTGCAAAGCCGGGCTGAAGGCAATGTGACCCACCTCGATCGACCCGGCCGCCGGGTTGATGCGAAGAAAACTTGCCACGCCTTCCCATGTCTCCGTCTCCAGATTCCGGATCGCGTAAAACAGATGCTCGGGCTTGGCGATCGTCTCGACAATCCAACGGTGGTAATCCCCGGCGCTGTCGAAGGGACCATAGGGCATGTAGTCCCACAGATAGTCATGCCCGTCATAGGCGGCAAAGAGGTCTTCAGCATGGGCATCGGCCGAAAGTGGCGCAAGCATCACGTAGCGTCCAGCCAGCATTTTACCGGCAGGCGCTGGTGGCTGCGTCCAGTGATCCACGCGTGGGCCCATGTCGGAGGGAGAGGTCATTCCCCCGTCCCGGCGGGCAGCCCGCTCGGAACAAAACCGTGATAAAAGCGACCACGGCCCGCGTCAGTCCTGCGGAACGACCCTAAGCCCCAGTTCCATCAACTGATCGCTCATCGGCTCGGATGGAGCAGACATCATCAGGTCTTCGGCGCGCTGGTTCATCGGGAAGAGGATCACTTCGCGAATGTTGCTCTCCTCAGCCAGCAGCATGACGATGCGGTCGATCCCTGCGGCACAGCCTCCGTGCGGCGGAGCGCCGTACTGGAAAGCGTTGACCATTCCACCGAAGCGCTTGCGCACTTCCTCCTCGCCGTAACCGGCAATTTCGAAGGCCTTGAACATGATCTCGGGCTTGTGGTTTCGAATCGCACCGGACACCAGCTCGTAGCCATTGCAGGCGAGGTCATACTGGTATCCCAACACCTCGAGCGGATCACCATTCAATGCGTCCATACCGCCCTGCGGCATCGAAAACGGGTTGTGTTCGAAATCGATCTTGCCGGTCTCCGGGTCCTTTTCATAGATCGGAAAATCCACGATCCAGGCAAAGGCAAAGCGGTTTTCATCTGTCAGGCCAAGCTCCGACCCGATCACGTTACGCGCCTTGCCGGCCACCGCCTCGAATGTCTTGGGCTTGCCGCCAAGAAAGAACGCTGCATCGCCCACGCCAAGGCCCAGTTGCTGGCGAATGGCTTCTGTCCGTTCCGGTCCGATGTTCTTGGCCAGAGGCCCCGCCGCCTCCATGCCGTCGCCCTGATCGCGCCAGAAAATGTAACCCATGCCCGGCAGGCCTTCTTTCTGAGCAAAGGCGTTCATCCGGTCACAGAATTTTCGGCTGCCGCCTGTCGGCGCTGGGATCGCGCGGATCTCGGTCCCTTCCTGTTCGAGGAGTTTTGCGAAGATCGCGAATCCGGAACCCGCGAAATGCTCCGAAACCACCTGCATCTTGATCGGGTTGCGCAGGTCGGGCTTGTCGGTGCCATACCACAGGGCCGCATCCTTATAGGAAATTTGTGGCCACTCCTGATCGACGGACTTGCCGCCGCCGAATTCCTCGAAAATGCCTGAAAGCACCGGCTGGATCGTGTCGAAAACGTCCTGCTGCGTGACAAAGCTCATTTCCATATCGAGCTGGTAGAAATCGGTGGGCGAGCGGTCCGCGCGCGGGTCTTCATCGCGGAAACAGGGCGCGATCTGGAAATATCGGTCGAACCCGGAGACCATCAAAAGCTGCTTGAACTGCTGCGGTGCCTGCGGCAGCGCGTAGAACTTGCCCGGGTGCAGACGCGACGGCACGAGGAAGTCTCGCGCACCTTCCGGGCTGGATGCCGTGATGATCGGTGTCTGAAATTCGCGGAAGTTCGCGTCCCACATGCGGCGGCGGATCGACGCGACAACGTCAGACCGCAGCTTCATGTTGGCCTGCATCTTCTCGCGGCGCAAATCGAGATAGCGGTAGCGCAGCCGCGTTTCCTCGGGATACTCCTGATCGCCGAAGACCTGAAGAGGCAACTCCCCGGAGGCGCCGAGCACTTCCATGTCCCGCACGAACACCTCGATCTCACCAGTTGGTATCTTCGGGTTCACCAGCGCTTCGTCACGGGCCTTCACTTCGCCGTCGATGCGGATACACCACTCGGCCCGCACTTTTTCGACCTGATCGAAAACCGGGCTGTCCGGGTCGCACAACACCTGTGTAACGCCGAAGTGATCGCGCAGGTCAATGAACAGAACGCCGCCATGATCTCGCACGCGGTGCACCCAGCCTGAAAGACGGACGTTTTGACCTACGTTGTCGGCAGTCAGATCGGTGCATGTATGGCTGCGATAGGCGTGCATCGGTGTATCCCTTCGGGGCTCGGAAATTCGCGGCAGATACACCCGCTGCGCGCCCGGAAGTCAAGGTGTCCAGCCCCCGCGCAGCGACAAAACCTTGCGTAGAGGCGCAACCGTCAGAGTTTCACGTCCCGAAGTACGATATCGGCGGGCAGCGAAGCGGAATTGACCAACTCGGCGTTGGGCAGATCATTCAGATCCGCTTTTGCGGCAGCCTCTTCGTCGGAGTAGCCATATGTGTGCCACCTTTCCATCAAGCGGGCGCGCAATTCCTCAAGCGGCACTTCGAGCTTCAGCGTGAAATCCCAAAGCTCTGCCAAGCCGCGCCATTCCGGGCGGTCGAGCAACAGGTAGTTACCCTCGACCAGAACCGTATGACAGGGAATGGCAATTTCGCCTGCTCCGGCAATCGACCGGTCGGTGCTACGGTCGAACAGCGGATAGATGGCATTTTCCCCGCTGGCCAGCCGGCGCAGCAGATGCGTGAAACCCGCCGCGTCGAAGGTCTCCGGCGCTCCTTTGCGCGCCAGCAAACCGCGTTTCTCGAGTATTGCATTGTCGAGGTGGAACCCGTCCATCGGCACAACAGATATTCCGGGATCTGTCGCTGCGAGCATGTGCGCGAGCGTTGTCTTGCCGCTGGCCGGGGCGCCCACCAGTCCGACCAGACGTCGTTCGCCCGACCGCGGCGCCGCAGCGATCCGGGCGACGATTTCGGCTATGTCCGTCACCTTTTCTTCCCTTATTCAGGACCTTTGTTCAGGCGGCAAGATCGGGTTCTTTCGCCCCGGTCATGAATGCCACCGCGTCGGACATTGAATAATCCTTTGGATTGATGACGCAAAGCCTTTTTCCCAATCTGTGCACGTGAATTCGGTCAGCGACCTCGAAAACATGCGGCATATTGTGGCTGATGAGGATGATCGGGATGCCCCGGCTCTTCACGTCCTGGATGAGTTCCAGCACACGGCGGCTTTCCTTGACCCCCAGCGCGGCGGTCGGTTCGTCCAGGATGATGACCTTGGAGCCGAAGGCTGCCGCCCGTGCCACCGCGACGCCCTGCCGCTGGCCACCCGAAAGAGTTTCCACTGCCTGATTGATGTTCTGAATCGTCATCAAGCCGAGATCGGAAAGTTTCTGCCGGGCAATCTCTTCCATCTTCTTGCGATCAAGCTGCCTCAGGTATTTGCCCCGAAAGCCCGGTTTGCGGATTTCGCGGCCCATGAACATATTGTCCGCGATGGACAAGGCCGGGGACATCGCCAGTGTCTGGTACACGGTTTCGATCCCTGCCTCGCGTGCGTCGATGGGCGACGTAAAGTGCACTTCGCGGCCTTCGAGCGTCACGGTGCCCGCGTCGGGGATCACCGCCCCCGACATCGCTTTGATAAGCGAGCTTTTTCCGGCCCCGTTGTCCCCGATCACCGCCAGGATTTCTCCCGGCATCAGATCGAAGTCGCAATGATCGAGTGCGGTGACCCTGCCATAGCGTTTGACAAGGCCGCGTCCTTTTAAAATAGGTTCCATCAGGCTGCTACCTTTCTGATCCATTGGTCCACGGCAACCGCTGCAATAATGAGCAGGCCGATCAGCAGATATGTCCATTGCGCGTCCGCGCCCAGCAGTCGCAATCCAAGGGTGAACACCCCAACGATCAACGCGCCGAAGAAGGTGCCGAGGATAGACCCCCGCCCACCGAAAAGAGAAATGCCCCCGATCACGACCGCTGTGATGCTTTCGATGTTCAGCAACTGGCCCGATGTCGGCGACACGGACCCGATGCGACCGATCAAAGCCCAGCCCGCGAAGGCGCAAATCAAACCAGCGAGACCGTAAACGGAGATAAGCGTGTTTTTCACGTTCACGCCCGATAGTTCGGCCGCTTCAGCATCGTCACCTACGGCATAGACGTGGCGTCCCCAGGCGGTGTGCTTGAGCACATAGGCCAGAAGGAAAACAAGAAGCAGCATGAAGATCACACCGACCGTGAAGGTCGCGCCGCCCAACTGGAATTTCGAACCCATGAGTTGGAGTAGCGGAGCTTCGGCGGTGATGTCCTGACTGCGGATCGTCTCATTCGCCGAATAGAGGAAGTTGGCCGCCAGAACGATTTGCCACATGCCCAGCGTCACGATGAAGGGGGGCAGCTTCATGACCGCGACAAGCCACCCGTTGAGCGTGCCGATAGCTGTGCCGAAAGCGAGCCCGGCGATTACGGCTATTTCCGCGGGCAGACCGTAACGGAAAGTGAATTGCCCCATGACCACGGACGAGATGACAGCGATAGCACCGACGCTGAGGTCGATACCCGCGGTCAGGATCACGAGGCTCTGAGCCGCCGCGACGATTCCCACGATCTGCACTTGCTGCAGGATCAGTGTCAGCGCGAAGGGCGAGAAGAACTTGCTGCCCAATAGCGCGCCGAAGATGACAATGGATGCCAGCAAGACGATCAGCGGCACCAGCGCGGGAGTGGTATGCAGCGCGTGGTGGAACTTACCGATAAACCCTTTGTCGTCTTCATTAAAGCTGGCGACTTCGGTAGCCGCGGACGAGGCCGCAGCCTCGTAGTTGTCCGAGTTGGACATGGGTCTCTCCTCTTTGCTTGGGTTCCCGCGCATCGCGGCGTGGGATGCAGATGCAAATGGGGACGGGCAGATAAGTCTGCCCGCCCCCAAGACTTTGCTGTCAAGTCAAGTGACGGGCTGCATCAACCCCAGCACAAATCCTTGCCTTCCGCCACGGAGATCGATTCGACACCATCCACGGGGCTGTCGGTCACAAGGCCCACACCGGTATCGAAAAACGCCTTGCCGGGTGTCGGCTCAGGCTTTGTTCCGTTCTCTGCCCACGCCTTGATCGCTTCAACGCCGAGCGAGGCCATCAGAAGCGGATACTGCTGCGATGTCGCACCAATCACGCCATCCGCGACGTTCTGCACACCGGGGCAGCCGCCATCGACGGATACGATCAGAACGTCATTTTCACGACCGATCGCTTTAAGGGCCTCATAGGCGCCCGCTGCCGCAGGCTCGTTGATGGTATAGACAACATTGACCATCGGGTCGGCTGCAAGAATATTTTCCATCGCGGTGCGGCCACCTTCTTCGGAGCCCTGCGTCACGTCCTGACCCACGATGCGCGGATCGTCCTCGTCACCCCAGCGGTTCGGGTCGCCAAGGTCCACACCGAAGCCTTCAAGGAAGCCCTGGTTACGCAGAACGCCAACTGTCGGTTGAGACACCTGGATATTCAGCATCGCGATTTTCGCGTCGGCGGCAGCATCACCCATCTGAGCCTTGGCCCACTGACCGATCAGCAGACCGGCGAGATAGTTGTCGGTGGCAAAGGTCGCGTCTGCCGCGTCCGCAGGGGTCAGCGGCGTATCAAGCGCGATGACCAGAAGGCCCGCGTCGCGCGCCTGTTGAACCGCACCGGTGATAGAAGATGTATCTGATGCAGTGAGAAGGATACCCTTTGCGCCATCAAGGATGCAGGTTTCGATCGCCTGAACCTGTGTTTCATGGTCACCGTCGAATTTGCCTGCGAAGGTTTTCAGCTCAACGCCAAGCTCTTCTGCCTTGGCCGTCGCACCTTCACGCATTTTAACGAAAAACGGGTTGGTGTCAGTCTTGGTGATGAGACAGGCCGATGTTGCATGGGCATCGGCTGACGCGGTGCCAGCCATTGCGATCAGCCCGAGGGCTGTTGCGGCGAATAATTTTTTCATTTGGTCCTCCCAGACACTTTGATGCAACGCTTCCTGATGAGCGCTTGTGCCCAAGTGTTCTCGCGATTCTGGCGGATTGTCAATTAATAAATAAACTTGATTTAATAATTTTGCGCGTCCAAATTTGTACGCGTTAATCTTATTGGCAAAGACGACATGGGCGACACGCCAATCATCAGAGCTCTGAGCAACGGGGCGAACCAGAGGGGGGTACGGGATCACAACGAACGGCTGATCCTTTCCGTCTTGCAGCGCACCGGCCAGATGGCGGCGACCGACATCGCGCGCCGTACGCATCTGTCCGCGCAGACGATCTCAGTGATCTTGCGGAAACTGGCCAGTGATGGGCTGGTCATGCGCGGGGAACCCGTCAAGGGCAAGGTAGGTAAACCCTCCATCCCGGTCGCCTTGAACCCGGATGGCGCGCTCTCCATAGGCGTGAAGCTCGGGCGGCGGGGCTGCGATCTTTTGCTCACCAATCTGGCGGGAAAAGTGCTTTTTGAGCGTCGCACCACTTATGATGTCGCCATCCCGGATCGCGTCTTCGAGTTTTTACGCACCAGCTTTGCGGCGGCGGCGCATGACATCGGGCTTGCCCAGGCCAAGAAGCTGTGCGGCATTGGCATCGCGGTCCCCTTCGAGATGTGGCGCTGGACTGAAACCGCAGGGCCTGAGCATCGGCAGTACGAAGCCTGGAAAGACATCGACATCGCAACCGAGCTTCAGAACATCACGACGCTGCCAGTCTTCGTCATCAATGACGCAACCAGCGCATGCTGGGCCGAACATGTGTATGGCCGAGGCAAGGAATATCAGGATTATGCCTATTTTTTCGTTTCCAGCTTCATCGGCGGCGGGATCGTAATCAATCAGAATGTTTATGAGGGCAGTCAGGGGAACGCCGGGGCGTTGGGATCACTCCGGGTCGGAAATGCGGCGGGCGGCACACAACAGCTGGTGGATGTTGCCTCGTTGCATGTCCTGGAGCAAGATCTGATAAAAGCGGGGCACAACCCGCTCCTGTTATGGGAACAACCGCAGGATTGGTCCGGCTTCGAGGAGTTGGCCGATCGCTGGATCACGACTGCGGCGGGAGAAATTGCGCAGGCCTGCCTATCCGCCTGCGCGGTAATCGACTTTGAAACCATCGTGATCGACGGCTCTTTTCCCAACGGGGTGCGGGACAGGCTTGTGAAGCTGGTGCGCGCCCATCTGCTCAAGGAAGACAGCAGGGGTCTGATCCTGCCCAAGGTCGAGAGCGGTCGAATCGGCGGCGAGGCGCGGGCCATAGGCGCTGCCTGTGGACCGATTTACGCGCAGTATTTTCTCAGCACTCGCACCCGCGCGATAGAGTAAGCAACGCCCGGCACCAGACGGTTGTCAGGCGTTCTCGTCAGATGGGGCCAACCGACGCGGATAGCGCTTGCCCGTCAACCGCGCGTGGTTCTTTCGTGCCTCACCAAGCTTTCCGACCTCTCGCAGGATGTCCATGCCGCGATAATGGATCGTGTAGATGTGTTCCTCGGGCAAGGGCTCTCCCTTGAGCTTGCCCCCTAGAATGAAATGTTGCTCCTGCGGGAGGATATTCCAGTCGAGACCGGCCCTGCGTATCGCGGCAGGCAGGCTCATCTGGTCAAGATAGGGTCTGCGACGATCCGGTGTCTCGACGCGGTCCACGATCTGCGCGGTGTCGTACCAGACATCGGGAAAACGGCCTTTGCCAGTGGTGTCATCTTCCGGGAAGACCACGAGACCGGAACTGAAATAGGGAATGACTGCTCCCCGACTGCGGCGCATCAATGGATAGCGCTCCGGCGGCACTTCCATCTCCAGCGCGCCATATATTGTCTCCCATATCGATTGCTCCGCCCAGACCATCGACGCCGCCACAGAGCAGGAGACATGCCCCTCCCGAATGATGTTCTCAGGCGTGTTGTCCTCGATAAACAGGACGTCGGAGTCCACGAACATTGACCATACCGTGTCGCGCGGCTCCATCGACGCGAGTATCTTGTTGCCGTGCGGATAAACCGGCGCGAAACGTCCTTCGGTCTCGAACGGGCGCAATTCGGCATTCATGATTTCATGCGCTTTCACGACGCCGGGATGAATTTCGTCAAAGCGGTGCGCGGGGCAGTATCCGATGGCCTTCACGTGCGCAGGGAACCGCGTCCGGATCGAAGCCAGCAAATAACAGGCCATGATCTGATAATCTGGGGGCTCCACGATGTAAAAGATCGTCAACCCATTATCCGGCTTGTCCGGCTCACGCATCATCTGGAAGCCCCGCCTCGCGCCTCTGAACGTATTGCACCTTTTCGGCGCTTAGTGCCAAAGATGGGTCGAAGACAGCAGGGCTGTCTAGGGTTTTCTGCATGGAAAAGGCTGGCGCGATTGTGGCCTCAAAAGCGCAGCGCCCCTAAGCCCGGGCACCCGCGTAATATTCGATCCGGTGCTCAAGTCGCGCGATCAGTTCGGCGAGGCTGAGCGCAAAGGCAAAGAGGATCAGGATGAGCGCCCAGAAATGCGCCATCAGGAAGTTCTGGGAGTAGAGCGAGAACAAGGCACCCACACCGATGATTGACACCAGCAACTGACCGATCACCACCCCCTTGACCCCGCGGATCACACCAAGGCGCACACCTGCCAGAATTTCCGGCAGCGCCGACCACAGGATGATGTGAAACCGCTCGAACCGGGACGCGCCGAAAGAGCGCGACATCTCGATAAGCGATGGGGAAACATGCAAGACGCCGGCGCGGGTATCGAGCGCAATGATCCAGACCGCGAACATAAAGACCGTGACGACCACGGTCGGCATGCCCATCCCGAACAGGATCATGATGACCGGAACCAGTGCAGAGAGAGGTGCCGACAGAAAGATATTCACCCACATGTTCAACAGGTTATCTGCTGCCTTCACCAGCCCCATCAGCATGCCGAGCGCGACACCGATGACGACGGCAAGCGTCAAGCCGCCAAGATAGCTAGCCACGGTAAGCCGCGCCGCTTCGCCGAAACTCGGTGTGCTCAGCACCTGAGGCAGAGCCATCAAAACTTCGGACAAGGGCGGGAACAGCAATAGAAGCTCGAACTGCCCGACGAATTCCCACAACAGCGCCCAGAACAAGAGCGCAGTGATCTTGGGAACTTTTATGCCATAGATTTCCATGCGCTTACTCCACGTAGGCCCGCAGCCCCGCCCAGATCTCATCGATCAGGTCGAGGTATTCAGGGTTGCGACGGATCAGATCCGGATCACCAGAGCGGTCGATCTTCGGCTTGACGATACGGTTCAGACGCCCCGGGCGCGGCGACAGCATGACAATGCTGTCCGACAGATACACCGCCTCCTCGATCGAGTGGGTCACAAGGATGAAGGTCTTGTTTTCGACCTCGCGCAGGCGGATCAGGTCTTCCTGAAACTTGCGCCGGGTCTGTTCATCCACTGCGGAAAAGGGCTCGTCCATCAGCAGTACATCCGCGTCTACCGCCAGCGCGCGTGCGAGACCGACCCGCTGGCGCATCCCTCCGGACAGTTCGTGCGGATACTTATCCTCGAACCCCGACAGACCGACCTCGGCCACGTAGTGACGCGCCCGCTCTTCACGTTCGGCCTTGCCGACTCCCTGCAACTCCAGCCCGAAGGCCGCGTTGCGCAGAACCGTGGCCCAGGGCATCAGCGCAAAATCCTGGAACACGAAGGCGCGCTCCGGACCCGGTCCGGTCACGGTCTTGCCGTTGACCATTACGTCACCCTGCGTCGGCTCAAGAAGCCCGGCGATGATTTTCAAAAGCGTGGTTTTGCCGCAGCCGGACGGCCCCAGCAACGACGTCAACTCGCCACGTTTGAAAGACAGGTTGATGTCCTTCAGCGCGGTAACCGTGCCGCCGTAGATCTTGTGCAGTCCGCTGACTTCTATGATGGCGTCGTCGATGGCTGCCGCAGGCTGCGATTTGATTGCTGTTGTCATGTTCATCAGGCGCCTCGTTTTTCAGGCCGGAAAATCGTCGTTTCCAGACGGTGCAGCAGCGATACGGCAATGACCGCAAACGCCACGATGGAGAAGATGGCCGCATACATATGCGCGAATTTCGCGATGGAGCGGTTGAAGGTAATGATATCGCCGATGCCAGTGGGCGTGATCAGCAACTCTGCCAGAACCACGCCGGAAAAGCCTTCGGCAACGCCCAACCGGATACCGGCAAACATCATCGGGCTGGCGGCGGGCAGGATAATTTTGAAGACCTGCTGTGAAGGCGTGCCCATGAAACTGTCGCTCATGTCACGCAGCGAGCCCGGCACGTTGCGCACGGCCTTGTAGCTGTTGATGGCGATGACCGGCATTGCCAGCATGCAGACGGCAAGTACCTTGGACGTGAGGCCGATTCCATAGACGAAGGTGATAAGCGGAATGAGCGCAGCCATCGGCGCGGCCTGCATGGTGATGAAGACCGGCAGCGTGATCCATTCGGCGTCCCTGCGGAGACCCATGAGCACGCCGGCCCCGACGCCGATCGCCAGCGAAATGGCCAGTCCTATGACCAGAGGCTCAAGCGTGCGTCCATAGGCGGCGAACAGAGAGCCGTCCGCCAACATTTCCCAAAGCGCCGCCATGGTCTCGAGAAAGGTGGGGAAAGCCCAATTGAAATTGGTGCGCCCGGCAATTTCCCAGGCTGTAAAGAAGAGCGCCAGCGACGCCAGCCGCCACAATAACGGCGTGCCGCCAAGCATGTCGTATGCCCGGCTCGTCAATCCGGGAACGGGCGCTGCATTCGTCTGAATGGATGACATTTGGCTGTCCTTAAAGATGGGACCGCCCGGCCTCGCCAGGCCGGAGCGGCATGGCTTAGGCTCAGTTAGACGCTTTCGCAGCTTCCAGCGCCGTGAAATCCCAATAGTCGTCAGGGTTAACGTCCGCCGGATCACCTTCGACCTGACCGGCCGCAGACAGGAACGCGATGTCATCCGCAGCATCGGACGGCTGGCCACCGTTCAGCGGATAAATGCCATTTTCGACCGCTTCGGTGTAGTAGGGCACCGCTTCGGCAATCACATCATCCGGCAGATCGGGAAGCAGATCGTATTTCACGCGCAGCTCTCCCACGATGGCGGGGTTCTCTGCGATATCCTTCCAGGTCCGCAGAAGCTCCTCGACGAAGACCTTCATGTCGTCGGCGCGGCTCTCCAGTACGTCGGCGCGCGCATAGAGCGCTTCATCCGTCGCGTTCACGCCGTCAAGCGGCAGCCGTGCGAATTTACCGCCGCCTTTTTCCTGCAGCAGGCGGAAGTTCGCAGCATCGACGATGGATGCATTGATCGTTCCCTGCAGCATCGCGCCAGCCCGCACTTCGGACCCCGGCACATAGGAGACGTTTGCATACTTGATCCCATGCACCTTCTCCATCAGGCGCATCAGCGCTTCGGTGCCGGACCCGCGCGAGTGCACGGTGATTTCCTGACCATCGAGATCCTGCCATCCGGAATAAACTTCCGAATTCACCACCGGGAAAAACAGCAGCGTGGACATGCGGTAGAACATGCGGATCGGTGCCTTGGAATTGGCCATGAAGGCATAGGGCGCACCGACACCGATATCCGCCTCACCCGACAGAACGGCCTGAACGGCCACGTCTTCGGAGTTGAAGAACGTCATTTCCATGTCGACGCCGCGTTCCTTGGCGCGTTCCATCGCGATGAGCAGGTTGAGACTTTCGACACTGGCAATGTCGCCCAGACCCACCTTGAGCGGATCGGCCGCGAAAGCGCCCGCCGTCGTCATCGCAAGCGCCGTGACGGTGGCCGCTGTTTTCAGAACTAGTCTTCTCGTAAAGGACATTTGCTCCTCCCTTGGTGCATGTCAGAATTCATTGTGTTGAGACGGCCCTCTGGCGGAGCCTGTTTGCGCGAAACTGCTCTTGTGCGCTCTATCCCTCCTCGAACAGGCGTCTTGAAACAGATTGCAGGTGCGTTTTCATCGCGTCCTGCGCCGCCTGACGGTCTCGTCGCTCGATCGCGGCGGCAATGGCTTCGTGTTCTATAAAACTGGAATGGTCAGGCGACGGACGCAGCGTTGCACGCGTCACCGCGCCAAAGGCCACGGCACGGCGCACCTTGTTGAGCTGATCGAACAATCCGAGCAGAAGAGGATTATCCGTCGCTTCGGCGATAGCCCGATGAAATAGATCATCCTGCGTTTCGTACTCTTCCCAATTCGAGGCAGCGCTCGCGCGCTGTAGTGTTGTCCGCATGCGCGCGACCGAATCCGCCGAAGCGTTCAGCGCTGCTTCGCTGGCGATCGCGGGCTCTATGCACAAGCGCGCCCGCACCATCCGCAAGGGGGTGAGTTGGCGAGCCACCTCACCCGTCCAGTTATTGACAGCCAGGTGCGCATCCTGTCCCTCCCGGGCAATGAAAGTCCCTTTGCCGACATGCCGCCAGATCAAACCTTCGCGCTCCAG
>JBFFFS010000048.1:0-14993 GCA_041557855.1 Roseobacter sp.
CTCGGAGAGAAGATGCCGCGCTTGTTCAAGCGCCGCCGCTCCGGTGAAGCATTGAATTACAAGGAGGCCGAGTAATGCTGGCGCTTGAAAACCTGTCGAAGCATTTTGGCGGCGTACGGGCAGTGGATGACGTTAGCCTGACGATCAAGGAAGGTGAAATCTTCGGCCTGATCGGCCCCAACGGCTCCGGAAAATCGACAACGGTCAACCTCATTACCGGACTTTATTCGCCGACATCGGGGACTGTCACGCTGGACGGCTGGGATCTTACAGCCCTGCCCCAACACACGCGAACGAGCCGTGGCGTCGCGCGAACATTCCAGAATATTCGCCTCTTCGGCAACCTGACCGTGGCGCAAAACCTCTGGGTTGCGCAAAACGGCCATGAGCAGCGACGCCAGCACTTTCTATCGCGCTGGTTCAAACCCGGCGGCGAACATAGCGAGGATATAGAGGAATTGCTGGCATTCTCGCGCCTTGCCTCAAAACGCGACGTACTGGCAGGCAACCTGTCGTTCGGGGAGATGCGACGGCTGGAAATGGCCCGAGCCCTCGCGTCGGACCCCAGGGTTCTGTTGCTGGACGAACCTGCCGCCGGAGCAAGCCTCGAGGACGCGGAGCTTCTGGCAGAACGCATCCGGGCCGTCCGGGACCGGGGCGTCACCGTCCTGCTTATCGAGCACATGATGGAACTGGTAATGGGCATTACAGACCGCATCGCCGTTCTGAACTTTGGCCGCAAGATTGCGGAAGGCACTCCCGCCGAGGTTCAGGACCACGCAGAGGTCCGCGCAGCGTATCTCGGCAGCGGACATGACGAGAAAATGGAGAAAGCCAGTGCTTGATATCCGTGACATCAAAACCTCGTACGGAAAAATCACCGCGTTGAAAGGGGTCTCTCTCGATATCGAGGACGGCGGTCTGACATGCCTTCTGGGGCCGAACGGGGCTGGTAAAACGACGCTGATCTGGACCATCGCGGGCATCCTCAAGGCGCAAGCAGGGTCCATGAAAATAGACGGCGAGGAAATTCTGGGGCTGAAGCCGCACCAGATCGTCGGCAAGGGTATCGTCACGGTTCCGGAAAACCGGCTGGTATTTCCGGATATGAGCGTGAGAGACAACCTGATCGCGGGTGCTTTTTCGAGACGCAAGGAAAAAGGCGGGATAGAGGGCGATCTGGAGGACGTGCTCGTCCGGTTCCCAAGATTACGCGAGCGGTCCGACCAATTGGCTGGAACCTTGTCGGGTGGAGAACAGCAAATGCTCGCCGTAGGGCGCGCGCTCATGGCGCGGCCTAAGATCCTGCTCATGGATGAGCCGTCGACTGGTCTTGCACCGATCATCGTCGAAGAGATTTTCGAAATCATCGGCAAGTTGCGCGACGAGGGACGGACGATCTTTCTGGTCGAGCAGAATGCCCATATGGCCCTCAAATATGCCGACAAGTTCTTCCTTCTGGAACAGGGCGAAGTGACCTTTTCGGGCGCGCCCGGCGAAGTCGACGAATCCGAGGTGTTGCAACGCGCCTATCTGGGGGCGCGAAAGGCCAGCTGACGCCATGCTTGACGTCGCTCAGAATACGCTGGACGGGATTGCGGCCGGAGCGGCCTATGCTCTGCTCGCCATCGGCTTCACGCTGATCTTCGGGGTGATGCGACGGCTCAACATCGCATTCGGACCGTCGATCATGGTCGGAGTATTCTTGGGGGCGTGGGTCCACGCACAATGGTCTGCAGGCCTGTTCGGCGCCGCAGTGGCGACATTCGTGGGGGCCTTGCTGGCTTCTGTTTACATCGAACGACTGTCCTTTGCCGCCATCCGCCGGGACGCTGCGCTCGCTTCGATGGCATCGAGCTTCGCACTCTGGATGCAACTCGAACAGGGCGTGGCGCTCGTCTTTCCCGGGCGAACAACCGCCTTTCCCACACTGGGCGGCTTTCAGGAAATCGAGATCGCCGGCCTGTTTCTACGGGGAGATGACCTGATGATCCTGTTGTTTGCCGGACTTACCCTGATTGCCTTGCAGGGCCTGATCTATCACAGCCATTTCGGCCTTGAAATGCGAGCACTCGCGGACAATCCCGAGGCGGCCCGGATCGCGTGCATCAACACTAAGCGCGTGGCCTTCCTTACTTTTTGCCTCGCCGCCGTCGTCGGTGCTGCCGCTGGAGTGCTGATCGCCGCCACAGACGGACAGATCACACCTAAATTTGGTCTTTGGGCGACCATGAAAGGTCTGATCGCCATGATGATCGGTGGGTTGGGATCACTGCGCGGCGCACTTTTGGGCGGCCTGGTTCTTGGCATCGTAGAGGCTCAGGCGCAGTGGTATCTCGGCGCGGCGGCCCGCGAGGTCGTGGTTTATGCCCTGCTGTTTCTCTGCCTCGTTCTGCTTCCCGGCGGACTGGCCGGCGTACGCGATAGCGGCGTGGCGCGTAAGCTCTGAGATGGACCCGTTCCTGATATCAGTCCTGTCCAACATCGGGCTGTTTTCGTTCCTCGCGCTTTCGGCGTGGCTTCTCCTCATCGGCGGTGAGATCAGTTTCGGACAGCAGGCGTATTTTGCAATCGGAGCCTATTCGAGCGGCATCGCCACTGCGGTCTGGGGTTGGCCCTTCCCGCTGGCACTGATCTGGGGCTCGGTCCTTGGTGCAGGTGTCGGGGCGCTCGTGGCCTGGCCTGCCGCGCGTCTGTCAGGTGTCCATTATGCCATCGCCACACTGGCCTTCGCGGAGCTGATCCGCGCAGGGCTCAATATTCTTCGCTACCAGCGCGAAGTCGAAGGGTACCTGACCGGACCGGATGGCGCGAACGGTTTTCGCGATATTCGATGGGTTTATGAAGCAGGGATCGAGCCGGGAGCATATCTCGCACTTATCGCCGTTTTGCTTTTCAGCACGATCGGCGCAATCGGGATGGCATCCCGTCTAAACCTGATGTCCCAACTGCGCATGATCGGTGAAGATCCAATTCTGGCGGGAATGCAGGGACTGCGCGTTCTGCGCTGGAAAATCGGAGCCGCTGCAGCGTCGGGCGGGATTGCAGGTCTCGGCGGCGGTCTCTATGCCCATTTAGCCACATATGTAGAGCCTGCTCAGTTCAGCGTCATGACTGGTGTTCACGCAGTGGCATATGGGTTGATAGGCGGACTTGGGACCGCGATTGGCCCCCTGCTGGGCGTATTAATCGATATCGGGCTTCTGGAATCACTCAGAGCATTGGCCGCCTACAGGATGATCGTCTTCGGCGGGCTGGTGGCACTGATCCTGATCCTGCGCCCGCGTGGAATCCTCGATGAAAATCTTGTCCAAAAGGTGCGGCTATGGGTGCGTCGCTAGACATCGCGGATCTCACGCTGCGCTTTGGTGGCGTGACCGCACTGAACGGACTTACGCTTTCCTTGTCTCCGGGCGCAGTTCTTGGGCTTGCCGGCCCGAACGGTTCGGGGAAGTCCAGCCTGATCAATGTGCTGACCGGGCACTACGCCGCTGAAGGTATGATCCGTTTGGACGGGCGCAGGATTGAATTTCTCGCCGCACCAGAGCGCGCCAGGCTGGGTATGACGCGCACGTTCCAAACCCCACGCGCTTATCAGCGCATGTCGATACTAGAGAACCTGCGTGCAGCCTGTCATGCGCGGCAACCAGTTTTCCGGGGCCGCGCCGCACGACGCCGCGAAAAAGATGACATGCATGAAGTTCTCGCGCGCTACGGTCTGGAACGGCACGCGCAGTCGCTCCCAGACATGCTGACACAATCCGAACTCAGGCGCCTGGAACTGGCGCGCGCTGACATAAGCGGCGCGCGCCTCCTCTTGATTGATGAGCCCGCTGCAGGTGCCTCCGATGCGGAAGCCGATACGCTCTTGCACATGATTTCGACGCACCTGGTCCCGGGGCGAACGGTAATTTTGATTGAACATCGGATAGACTTCTTGCGTGCCCTGTGCACAGAGATCGTCGTTCTTCAGGCTGGCCGGCCACTGGCACGCGGTCTTCCGGACAAGGTTTTTGCTTCGCCCAAGGTCCGCGAATGCTTGATCGGAGAACCGGCCAATGTTTGACGTGCAGAGCGTATCCATCACATGGCGCGGAGCACCCGTCGTCACCGATGTCAGTTTTTCGGTCTCCGCGGGCAAAGTCGTTTTGCTGACCGGCGCAAATGGTGCTGGGAAATCGTCGCTGATCTTCGGGTTGGTCGGACTGGCTCCGATAAATCGCGGCCGCGTGCTTTGGGAAGGGCGAGACGTAACTCATCTTCCCTTGCATGCGCGCAATGGCCTCGCAGTGGTACCGGAGGGCAGGCAGCTAGCAGCGTCGCTCTCGGTAGAGGAAACGCTCCGACTTGGCGCCGGCAGGCGCCATCGCCCGGAATACCGGCATCGGATGCAAAAGACCCTACAGCGGTTCCCGGTTCTCCAAAGTCGGTTGAAACAACCCGCCGGCACCCTGTCGGGTGGCGAAGCTCAGATGTTGAGCCTCGCACGCGCGCTCATGTCAGCGCCCAGACTGTTGTTTCTGGACGAACCCACACTTGGACTTTCTCCAGCCGCAGCCAAAGCGACATTCGACATGTTGCAGGCGCTGCGCACCGACGGGATCAGCATGATCCTTACCGATCAGGCCAGCGATGCGGCAAGCGCCCTCGCCGACAATACCTTCGTCGTTTCGAACCATCGGCTGGAACCGATCACCGATCGCCACCTGACGCCACATGCCTTGGAGGAGCCATCATGATCCGCCCTACCCTTGCCCTGCTCAGCCTTGCGACCCCCGCAATGGCTGACCGCATTCTTGCTGACGCCTCATGCGCGCCCATGCCGATGGAGTTGCACTACAGCTGCAACATTTTTCTGACCGAGGGTGACCTGCCTGTCGAAGGAGCCGCCTTCACGGTCACGCCCGCCATGCCATCCATGCCGATGGCGCATAATATTCCTCCCGTCGAAGCTGTCGAAACCGAGAAGCAGGGAGCCTATACGGCCAAGCTACAGCTTGGAATGCCCGGCGACTGGACCCTTACGCTGGACCTCACGTCGCCCCGCCGTGACCGCATAATCTTAAAACACAGTTTCGCGCAGCAAGCATCGGAAAGCAGCGCGATGGATCACTCGGGGCAAGACGCCTCTAACTAGGCATCGGTTATCGTGGGCTCGTCATCTGCACGCCAGATGCCCCGCGCCACCAGATCGCGGATCACCTCCACGGTGATACGTTCCAGTTCCCGGCTGGCTGTCGTGACCGGTTTTCCGGGGTTGCGCACCAAATAAACGGGCCGGGTCATGCGCGGCTCGATAATCGGCGCCATAATCAACTCACCCCGTTCAACGAAATCGATTGCCGCCGCTGGCGCGAGGATCGTATAGCCCGACCCACGCGACACCATGGTCTTGATCTGGCTAAGCGCATCCATCTCCGTTGCCACGTTCAATTGCACACCATGACTGCGCGTGAAGCGATCAATCATCGTTCTGAGACCGTGATGCTTGGAAGGGAGCACTAATTCGACGGGTGCCAGGTCCGCCAGGCGGACAGCTGAACCTGCACGGGTCTCGAAAGGCCAGGCGTCCGGGGCCGAGAAAAAGAAAAGGTCTTCAGTCATCAGCTTTTGATGTGTCAGGTGCCGAACGGAACTGATGTCGTACAGAATGCCAAGGTCGATGGACTGATCTTCGAGCCATGTCAGGATGAAACCGCTCATCGCTTCGATCGCGCGCAAACGGACTTTGGGCAGCTCCAAGCGCACTGTTTCGGCCAATGGAACCGACAACACCATCGATACCGAGCTGGGTAAGCCAAAGGCGACCTCTCCCATGGGTTCCGAGCCGGAGCGGCGCACCGCCTCCACCGCATTTTCCAAGGCACTCACGATCTCTCTCGCATGACTGAGCAGAACTTCACCGGCCTGCGTCAGAGACACGCCGCGGGGGCTCCGCTCGAGCAGCTTCACACCCAGGTCGCGCTCCAGTGACAGCACATGCTGAGACAGAGACGGCTGAGCCACGTTTACCCGTTGCGCAGCAGCCGAGAGCGAGCCCTCCTCGGCGATCGCGATAAAGTATCTCAGTTGTTTAACATCCAAGATCAGTCCTCCCTGCCTCATAATAATTTCTTCTAGCTCAAGGAGGAAGAGGATATTTCCTGAATGTCGTTAGCTCGTGAAATACTGGGACACGAATTACACGGGAAGCGTTCGCCATGCAGGACCTTGATGGAATCACGGTAGTCGCTCTGGAACAGGCTGTGGCTGCGCCATACGCCTCCGGGAGGCTCGCCGATGCCGGTGCGCGGGTCATAAAGATCGAACGCGCGGAAGGCGATTTCGCACGCGGTTATGACAAGCTGGTGAAGGGAGAAAGCGCTTATTTCGTCTGGTTGAACCGCGGCAAGGAATCGATCCGGCTGAACGTGAAAGACCCGGAAGATCACGCAATCCTCGACCGGATGATCGCAACCGCAGATGTATTCATCCAGAACCTTGCACCCGGCGCAGCAGCGCGACTGGGTTTCGGCGCTGACGCGCTTATGGCGCGCTTTCCCCGGCTGATCCATTGTTCGATCTCGGGCTACGGTGAAGACGGCCCCTATCGTGACCAGAAGGCCTACGACCTGCTGATCCAGGCAGAAAGTGGCCTTTGCGCGATCAACGGCACGGAAGACGGCGCGGCCCGCGTCGGCGTTTCGGTATGTGACATCGCGGCGGGCATGACTGCATTTCAAGCCATTCTGCAAGGGCTTTTCGCGAGAGAACGCACAGGAAAGGGCCGCGCCATCGACGTATCGCTTTTTCACGCCATGGCGGATTGGATGAACGTGCCCTACCTTCAAACGCGTTATGGGGGAAAGCCGCCTGCTCGGGTTGGGCTTAAGCACCCGTCCATTGCACCCTATGGTGCCTATACCTGTGCCGATCAGAAGGCCGTTCTCATTTCGGTTCAGAACGAGAGGGAATGGGGGCGTCTCTGTGCGGAGGTCCTGGAAAACGAAGAACTCGCGACAGATCCTCGCTTTGCCGACAATTCGCTCAGGGTCGCAAACCGCCCTGCCCTCGAAACCAAAATCGCAGCAGTTTTCGCAGCCCACCCCCGAGAGACCATGATCGATCGGCTACAAAATGCAAAGGTCGCATTCGGGCGACTTTCCGATCTCAATGATCTGGAATTACATCCACAGAACCGGCTGATTTCCGTCATGACCAGCGCTGGAGAAATCGAAATGCTGGCGCCCGGTGCCGTGGTCAACGGCGAGGTGCCTAGCTACCGTCCCGTGCCGGCACTGGGCGCGCAGGACTCGGCTCTGCGGGCCGAGTTTGGATCTCCCGGACCCAGGCGCAAAGTGGGAACCTAGAAGACTTTATTATAGGGCCCGAACCGAAACGGTCTTACAGGACCATCGCGGCCTGATGTTACTCTCCCGGTCATCAGACCGACACATTCAAAAATAGGGAGCGCTCATGTCTGATATCATTCTGCACCACTACGATCTGTCGCCATTTTCGGAGAAGATCCGCCTCGCGCTTGGCTACAAGGGTCTCGACTGGAAATCGGTCGTGGTTGAAGCTGTGCCGCCGCGCCCCGCGCTGGATGCGCTCACTGGTGGGTACCGCCGTGTTCCGGTTCTGCAAGTCGGCGCCGACATTTATTGCGACACCGAAGTCATCTTTCGCGCTCTTGAGCGCATCAAAGCTGAACCCACGCTCTACCCGACCGGCGAAGGCATCGCCAAGGCATTGTCGCTGGGCTGGGACCGCGCAACGTGGAAACCCGCCATCGGCGTGCTCGTCGACTACATCGGCGAACATCTGCCCGAGGAATTTCTGCGCGACCGCAAAGAACACTACCTCGGCTATGATATCTCCAAGGAAGCGATGTCGCCGATGTTGCCGGCTTACGTGCAGGAACTGACCGCGCAGATCGACTGGCTGGCCTCCATGCTACGCCAGAACGGCGATTACCTCACTGGCCCGGCCCTCAGCGCAGCCGATTTGACCTGCTACCACTCCATCTGGCTCTTGCGTGCCAATTGCGGGGCCGAGGCCATAGATGCGCAGCTTCATATCGTTCCGGAAGTGACAGCCTGGATGGATCGGGTCGCCGCCATCGGTCACGGAAATAAGACCGACATGACCCCTATCGAGGCACTAGAAGTCGCAAAGACGTCGCAGCCGGCAGATATGGGGCTCGGCGACAACGATCCTTCCGGGATCGCCGTAGGAACAACCGTCAGTATCACGCCGAACGATAACGCACGCGTTCCGGTAAAGGGAAAACTGGTCGGCGCCGATGCGCAGGAGGTGGTTGTCGCCGTCGAAAGCGATGAGGCGGGACTGCTTCACGTACATTTCCCACGCGCGGGATTCGAGACCCTCGCGCAGGACCAAAGCGCCCGCAGCGCTGCCTGAACAACAGAAAAGGACATGAAAGACATGACAGACAGCGACACCATCGCCGCCAACAAGCAACGGGCCCGCGATTACTTCAAGGCTTTCGCCACGCAGGACAAGGCATGGCTCGAGGCCAACGTGGCTCCCACCTATATCAGACAGGACACCACTCTACCTTTCGAGGTGAAAGGCCCCGAAGGCGTGCTGCAACTGGGTGATGTACTGCTCGGTGCATTCTCCGAAATCGAGCTTGATATCCAGAATGTTATTGCCGAGGACGACAAGGTGCTCGTGCATCTGCGCTTCCGCGGCGTGCATTCTGGCCCGTTTGGCGATTACCCTGCCTCGAACAAACGTTTCGACGTCATGGTGCTAGACTTCTTCAGAATGGAAAACGGTCAGATCGCCGAGCAATGGCCTGCCATTGACAACCTTGGCCTGCAGCAGCAGATCGGGATGCTTTGACCCCATGCGGCTCAATGGAAAATCAGCGCTCGTGACCGGCGGCGCGTCGGGCTTCGGCGCTGCAATCGCCGAGACTTTCGCACGCGAAGGCGCAAAGGTAACCATTCTCGACCTCAACGAACAAGGTGCCGCAGAGGTGGCGAACCGCATCGGTGGCGTGTCTGTTCAGGGCGACGTCACGAAGGCTACTGACATCGAAACAGCCGTTAACGCCGCGCGCGAACAAGGCGGCGCGCTCGATATTGTGGTAAACAACGCTGGCTGGACCCATCGCAACAAGCCCATGCTGGAGGTGACCGAAGAGGAATACGATCGCCTCTACGACATCAACGTCCGCTCGATATTCCATATGACCCGTGCTTGCGTGCCCGTCATGCGCAAGCAGGGCGGCGGCGTCATTCTCAATATCGGATCGACGGCGGGCATTCGTCCGCGCCCGGGCCTGACGTGGTACAATTCCACCAAAGGGGCCGTGAACCTGCTGTCGAAATCCATGGCCGTGGAACTGGCGCCGGACAGGATCCGCGTGAACTGTGTAGCACCTGTCATTGGAGCTACGGCCCTGCTGGAATCGTTTATGGGCGTACCCGATACACCGGAAAATCGTGAAAAATTCATTGCGACGATCCCGCTTGGCCGGATGTCAGAACCACAGGATATCGCGAACGCTTGCCTGTATCTCGCGTCCGACGAGGCCGAGTTCATCACCGGGACGGTTTTCGAAGTAGACGGGGGGCGCACTGTCTGACATGGGCATGCCATGACCCTGCCATTGACATATCTGTTTGTGCCCGGTGACAGGCCCGAGCGTTTTGAAAAAGCCGTGGGATCGGGCGCCGACCGGGTGATCCTCGATCTGGAAGACGCAGTGCGCCCGGAAGCCAAAGCCGGCGCGCGCGGCGCTATCCTTGAGGCACGATTGGACTGGACGCGGGTTGTCGTGCGGATCAACGACGGCTTGTCGCCTTTCTTCGCGGAAGACCTCGCTTTTCTCGCCCGTTGCAAAGCCGCAGCAATCATGGTGCCCAAGGCCGAGAGTCGCGACACCCTCGATAGTGTAGTGACGGCAGGCGGTCGCGCGATTACCCTCTTGCCGCAAATCGAAACCGTGCGAGGGCTGGAAAAAGTGCCTGACCTGCTTGTGCATCCTTTTGCTGATCGCGCAGTTTTTGGTCATCTCGATTTTGCGCTGGATCTGGGTGCGGAGCCTGAGTGGGACGCGCTTCTTTATGCCCGTTCAAGGCTCGTTGCTCTTTCACGTCTCGCGGGTGCCTTGCCCCCGGTGGACAGCGTGACAGCCGACGTCAAGGATGAAGCCCGCCTGCGCCAAGACGCGGAAGCCGCCCGCAAGCTCGGCTTCGGCGCAAAGCTGCTGATTCATCCGGCGCAGGTCGCGCCTGCAGCAGACATATTCCGCCCAAGCGATGGCGAGATCGACTGGGCGAAACGTGTGCTGGCCGTCGTAGCCGACGGTCGCTCAGGTGCTATGGCGATTGACGGCAAGATGATCGACAAGCCGGTTGAAGAAGCCGCTCGGAGAGTTCTCGCAAGGGCGGGAGAGAGCGATGCGTGAAGGTTCTAACCACGCGAGAAGCGCGAGCCGCGCGCGCGCAGGCAAGTGCCTGAGCAGTCTCGCCGAGACGATCAGCGCCACCGGGCTCAAAAACGGCGACACGATTTCGTTCCACCATCACCTGCGCAATGGCGATGCGGTTCTTAACACCGTAATGGACATGCTTGCACAAGCAGGCTTTCGGGACCTGCATCTTGCGGTAACCTCGCTGTTTCCGGTTCATGCCCCGCTGGTGGACCATATTCGGAATGGCGTCGTGGGCCGCATCTCGGCCAGCTTCATCTCCGGCCCGGTGGGCGAGGCCATCAGCCGGGGCGCACTCGACCATCCTGTAACGCTGAGAAGTCATGGCGGCCGTGCATGCGCTATCGATACGGGTGCGATGCCGATCGACGTGACCTTCGTTGCCGCCCCTGCAGCTGACGACATGGGAAATATTTCCGGCCGTACGGGGCGTGCACCCTGTGGGACTCTGGGTTATCCGATGGTGGATGTCGAAAGCGCGCGGCTTGTCGTAGCTGTTACGGACACTCTTGTTCCGTTTCCGGTTACGCCCATCGACATTGCTCAGGACAAGGTCGATTTTGTTGCGGTAATCCCGTCCATCGGCGATGCGGGCGGTATCGCTTCCGGCACGACGAAACCGGCAACGGATGCTTTAAGCCTTGGTATTGCCGAGAGCACCGCCGCCGTCATCGCGGCGAGCGGCCTTCTGACAGACGGTTTCGCCTTCCAGACCGGAGCGGGCGGCATATCCCTGGCTACGGCAAAAGCGGTGAGCCGCGAAATGGGCGTACGCGGCATTACAGGCAGCTTCGCCTGCGGCGGCATCACGGACTTTCACGTCAAAATGCTTGAGGCCGGGCTATTCCGCGCTCTGATGGATGTTCAATGCTTTGATTTGGCGGCAGCGGCCTCTTACAGCCGCAACGCCAACCACATGGCGATGTCCGCTTCGAGCTATGCCGGGCCACATGTGGGCGGTGCGGTTGTAGACCGGCTGTCCGCGGTTGTACTTGGCGCGGCCGAAGTGGATCTGGGCTTCAATGTCAATGTGACAACGCGGGCAGGCGGGATGATCACAGGCGGGTCAGGCGGACATGCGGATGCCGCTCAGGGCGCTCGCCTGACACTGGTCACAACGCGCCTTACGGCAGCGGGCTACCCGAAGATCGTTCCCGAAGTAACCACGCTCACTACGCCGGGCTCCTCGGTGGACGTGATCGTTACCGAGGCAGGTTTGACCGTGAATCCCACGCGCGAAGACCTGACCGATCGCTTGCGCAAGCTCGGATTGAAGCTCATCCCCATCGAAGAACTCGCCGCAAAAGCAACGGCCGCCTCAGCGCGTCCAGTGCCGCCCCGCCCCAAAGGGAAGATTGTTGCCCATTCTGAGTATCGCGATGGTAAGGTGATCGACGAAATCCGCCAAATCGACGAGGGCTGACATGACATTGATCCGCGAAGACGACTTGATCGCATCTATTGCCGAAGCGCTGCAGTACATTTCCTATTTCCATCCACCCGATTTCGTTCGTGCCATGGCAAAGGCATGGGACCGTGAAGAGAACCCCGGCGCCAAACAGGCGATGGCGCAGATTCTTGTCAATTCACGCATGTGCGCACTGGGGAGGCGACCGATTTGCCAAGATACCGGTGCGGCCAATATCCACATTAAGTACGGCGTTCAGGCGAAAACCGATTTCAAACGCTCGCTGCAGGAGATTTGTGACGAAGGCACCCGCCAGGGGTATCTGCGTGACACCAATCCGCTGCGCGCCTCGGTGGTCGTCGATCCCTTCGGCGACAGGAAGAATTCCGGTGATAACACCCCCTGCATGCTGACGGTCGAGATGGTTCCCGGTGACAAGATCGAGGTCGAGGTTGCGGCCAAGGGCGGCGGTTCGGAAAACAAGGCCAAGTTCACCACGCTGAACCCCAGCGGATCGGTTGCCGACTGGGTCGTGCAAACGGTCGAAGGTCTTGGCGCGGGCTGGTGCCCGCCTGGCATCTTGGGCATCGGCGTCGGCGGCAATGCCGACAAGGCCATGGCGCTGGCCAAAGCCGCATTGTCAGATCCGATCGACCTGCAGGATCTGCAGCGCCGTGGCGCCTCCAACCGGACCGAAGAATTGCGCCTGGAGATTGCAGAGCGGGTCAACGCCCTTGGCATCGGAGCTCAGGGCCTTGGCGGTGTCACGACGGTTCTGGACGTCAAGATACGCTCCTTCCCTACCCATGCGGCATCCCTGCCCGTGGGGCTCATTCCCAATTGCGCCGCGACCCGTCACGTGCATTTCACGCTCGATGGAAGCGGCCCCGCGGAGTTCACTCCGCCCGATCTCTCCGACTGGCCCGAAATCCTGCTCGATCAGGCCAGCGCGCAGGCCCGCAGGATTGACCTCGACGGGCTCACCGATGAGGTCATCGCGTCGCTTGAACCCGGGCAGACCCTGCTGCTGTCGGGCACGCTCTACACCGGGCGTGACGCCGCACATAAACGCATGATCGATATGCTCGACCGTGGCGAAGCCTTGCCCGTCGATCTGAAGGGGCGCGCGATCTATTACGTCGGGCCAGTGGATGCGGTGGGGGATGAGGCCATCGGGCCTGCCGGGCCCACAACATCGACCCGGATGGACAAGTTCACCGACCGGATTCTTGGCGATACCGGACTGAAACTGATGATCGGCAAAGCGGAACGCGGGCCAGTGGCACTCGAGGCGATTGCCAAGCACAAAGCGGCCTATCTGATCGCGGTCGGAGGCGCGGCCTATCTTGTGTCCAAGGCGATCAAGGAAGCAGAACCGGTCGCATTTCAGGATCTCGGAATGGAAGCGATCTACAAGCTCCGGGTTGAGGACATGCCGGTAACGGTCGCGGTCGACACACAAGGCAATTCGATCCACAAATCCGGCCCCGCGAAATGGAAACGCGCACCGGTCCTGGTTTGAGTGTGCTGTCAGTCGAATTCGAACCAGTTTCAGTTTGCCGTCAAATCCGTGAACCCATGCGGAACAAGGCTTACACCACTCGGCGAGATCGGCGGTGCGTGTCTCTTTGAAGCAATCTAAGCCGTTCAGTGGTCTTCCGTGGTTGAAGTGGTCGTGGACGGAGGAATGAACGGCGGCAAATTTCTGCAAACCTCGCATGCACCTGAAGCGTCGCATGGCACTTTCCCTGCGACCGCATGGCAGGTGCGAATACTACCCGGACGCCCATCCCTATGCCGGAACAGCCAAAGAACTCCGGGGGCGCGTTGACGCCAATGTCGGCGTCGCCTCATCTAAATCCACCGGGTACCTCAGTAAGCTCAGGCGAGGACCGGCACTCCGGCGCTTCAATTGGTCCCGGTTCAGTGGATGGATGCAAGCCCATACCTTGACCTGACCTTGTGGCAGGCAAGTAGCCAAGACACCGCGACAAGTGTCACGAAGACCGACAAGCCTATGATAGTCGATAAACAACGGGAGCGACGCGTTTCCATACGCACCCACCTCCATCATATGCGCGTTTGCACTAATGCGTGCCAAGCACGAGCAAAGTACCACGAGAGCCGGAGAGGCCGAATGGGTTAAAGGCATTAGTGGCGCCCTCTCAAGTATAGGCGGGCTATACGAATGGATAGGCCGGTCTAAACCGCAGTCTGTCTCGGAAGATGGGGTTTGCGCGCCCGGTCCGGCGGTCTGAACTCAATCGGCTACCGCAGGTTTTCTTTCGGATCTGAACGATCGATCGCTACGTGATGGCGCCGGAGTATTATCTGAACGCCCGCTCCAAGGAACATTCGGACAATTGTAAATTTATACACTTCAACCAAGGCAGGCTACTGTCATCTGCGCGGTCGTTTCAAACCAAGGTGCGATTGTAAAAAACTCCAGTAGCAATCCGGATCGGACGTGGAAGAAAGTGTAGCGAGAACTTCTCGAGCGAGTTTATCGTCAAAACTTCCATCTGGCTTCATCGTTGTGATCTGCGCGACTTTGCCGGGCATCAATTCGACTAAAACTTTTTCTGCTGAATACTGCATGTTTTTTCGTGTATTCGTAAACACGCCGGACCATTTCATGGCGCCATTGCGGGCTGATCTGAACTTACTCAGTTTCGCACTGCTCTCAGAAGACGTTACATCCAATCTTTTTTGGTAAAGCCCGGTAATGAACTTTGCCGCACGCATCACTGCGGTTGCTCCGCTGTACCGCTCCAATTCGCTTTCCGTCAGCAGTAGAACGCCAAGGTTTCTGTCTGGTTTGCTACCGAGGAACCATCCCCTTTCCTTTGTATCAGGCACCCAAGTGCCCGGAATTTTGAATGTGAAGCAGGCACCTTCCTTCCGGGCTGAAAAATATAAAAACTCTCGTTGCTCCGAAAAATACAAGGCCACCTGATGGTCTGGGCCTACCCAATAATCGACTTCAATCAGATGCTCAGCAACCGCCTGTGAACTGCAGGCCATCAGAGATGCAGTCACAACTCCCTTCAACCAGGCTAATAACGCGGTCAAAATGGTACTGGATATTTCCGGTTTTATCCGGGTTCGGTAAAGCCGCTTGCGCACATTGATCCTCCC
>JBFFFS010000049.1:0-14600 GCA_041557855.1 Roseobacter sp.
CATTCTGTAGGGTGCAGCTTGCCTGCCCCGCTAGGCCTTGGGTGCCGGTGCTCCGCCTTCGAACGCGTTTCCTTTCACGTAATCGCAAGGCGCTTCCTGCATCTCCAGATGTAGTCCCGTGCCCTTGTAGGGATGCGCCAAAGCCAGCGCTTCGTTGACGTCAATGCCGAGCCCCGGGCCCTGAGGCGCAGTTACGAAACCGTCCTCGACCCTGATGGTGCCGCCGATCAACGCATCGTGGAAATGGGTCTCGATGGTTTCCGCCATAAGCAAATTGGGGATGGCCGCCGCGAGATGGATATTGGCGGCCCATTCAATCGGCCCGGCATATAGATGCGGAGCCATCTGAGCGTTATATACTTCCGCGATCGTTGCGATCTTCTTGGCTTCCCAAATGCCACCCGCGCGTCCCAGTGCCGGTTGGGCAATGGTGGCAGCACCCTGTCGCAGCATGGTTGCAAATTCGGCTTTCGTGGTCAAACGCTCGCCAGTGGCCACCGGAATCCGCACAGCCGCCGCAACCTTGGCCATTTCGTCCGGCGCGTCGGGGGGGATGGGCTCTTCGAACCACAAGGGTGAAAAGCGCTCCAGCGCCTGTCCCAGCCGGATTGCCCCGGCAGTGGTGAATTGCCCATGGGTTCCGAAAAGCAGGTCGGCACGGTCGCCAACCGCCTCTCGAATGGCTGCACAGAAATCGACCGACAACGAAATGTCGCGCATCGATGGCATGTGGCCGCCGCGCATCGTGTAAGGGCCGGCGGGGTCGAACTTGACCGCCGTATAGCCCTGAGCCACCATCGCCGCTGCTGCCTCGCCCGCCATCTCGGCAGAGGTCCAGAAGTCCGGCAGGACATGCCCCTCTTGCGGATAGAGATAGGTGTAGGCGCGTATCCGTTCGTTGATCTGCCCGCCCAGCAATGCGTGGACAGGTCGGTTGCGGGCCTTGCCGACGATGTCCCAGCAGGCGATCTCCAACCCCGAGAACGCGCCCATGACCGTCAGATCGGGGCGTTGCGTGAAACCCGAGGAATAGGTGCGCCGGAACATCAGTTCGATGTTCTCGGGGTTTTCTCCCTGCATGTGCCTGACAAAAACGTCCTCAATGACCGCCCGCATCGCCTTTGGTCCGACCGAAGACGCATAGCACTCTCCCCAGCCGACAATGCCGTCATCGGTCGTTACCTTGACGAGAATCCAGTACCGCCCGCCCCATCCGGGCGCCGGTGGCGCGGTGACAATGATGTCCAGATCCTGCAGTTTCATCAGCGTTCCCTTTTTGCTTGTGGTGCTTTTTCTGACAGCCCTCTTGCCCCGCGTAGGGTGCAGATTTCCTGCACCTTAAGTGTCGAACACGATGACGTTGCGCCGGGCGGTGCCGCTCTTGGTGTCGGCTATAGCTTCGTTGATCTGGTCGAGTCTCCAGCGACCCGAGATCAGTTCGTCCAGTTTCAACCGTCCCTGCTGATAGAGGTCAACCATCCAGGGTATGTCGCGTTGGATGACCACATCGCCCATCTTCGAACCGACCATACCCTGCCCGGTAGCGGCAAGAATAACGGGTTCGTAAGTCGACATCCCTCCTGAATGGGGCATCCCGACCATGACCACCTTGCCGCCGCGACCCAGGTAGCGCGGTGCCTGATCGTACGCCGGGATTGCTCCCACTGTCACGATCACCGCATGTGCGCCATGCCCGCCGAGTGCGTCAATGGCAGCATGCCAAGGTTTGTCGGCCGTCGCCAAAACACCATCGGTCGCCCCGAAGGCACGCGCCGTTTCCAGCTTGTCCTCGCTCATGTCCACGGCAACGATACGTCTGGCCCCGGCGATGCGCGCGCCCTGGATGGCATTGAGCCCAACCCCGCCCGCACCAATCACGACCACGTCCTGACCGGCCCGAAGGCCCGCCGCATTGACCACCGCCCCCACGCCTGTGATGACGCCGCAGGCGATCAGGCTGGCGGCATCCTTCGGAATGTCAGGGCTGATGCGTACCGCCTGGTTCTGATCGACGACGACCTTTTCAGCGAAGCCACCGGTCGCCATGGCCTGGTGCAGCTTGCCGCCGCTGGCGGTGCGGATTGGCCCGTGATCGCCATCATAGGGCGTCTCGCAGAGCGTTGGGACACCCCCTGCGCAGCTGCCGCAGGTCCCGCAGGCCCGGATCAGTGTGACCACGACGCTATCGCCCGGTTGCAGGCCCGTGACCCCCGGGCCCACCGCGCTGACCCGGCCAGCCGCCTCATGGCCATAGACGGCCGGTAAAGATCCTCCCCAGGCCCCGTCGGCATAGGAAATATCCGAATGGCAGATCGCCACGGCGTCGAGCGTGACCTCGATCTCTCCCAGCTCCGGCGCGCGCAGTTGAATGTCTTCGATTTCGAGTGGTGCGCCAAAGGCGTGGCAGACGGCGGCTTTGATTGTTTGCATTTGGCGGATCTTCTCAGCTGCGATTCAAATATTCCGGCAACGTGACCGTGGGGGAAGGTGGGCGCAAGCCCGAACGCGACATCAATGCGCCGTCGCCGTCTTCATTTTACCGGTGCCGGGGTGCTGCGCAGGAAAACCAATAGTGCTAAGCCAATCAGAGCGGCCGATAAAAGAAAAGGCGCGCCCGGCAAATAGACGGGTGCGTCAGCCTTGGTAAATGCCGCGAAAGTGCCGGTCATGATCATCGGCGACAGGATCATCGCCAGCGCCGAAAGAGAGGTCAGCATCCCCTGCAATTCGCCCTGTGCGTCGGCACCGACCGCCTTAGACATGATACCCTGCAGTGCCGGAGTGATAACCGCTGCCAGAGCAGCCAGCGGTGTCAGGATCAGCGCCAGGGTGCTGCTGGTAACCAGCGCCAGCGCGATGAAGGCGGCGACGTCGAAGAAATGGCCGTAGATAACCGTGCCGCGTTCGCCGAGCAGGCGCAGGATGGGTCGGATCAATCCGCCCTGAACGATCGCCAGCATGATGCCGAAAAGCCCGAGGCTCAGCCCGATCGTTGAGGGCTCCCAGCCGAAGCGTTCCTTGCCGAAAAATGACCAGATCGCCGGATAGACGGTAAAGGCGACCTGGTAGATGAAGAACACCAGAAGCAGCGGCCCGATCCCCGGCAATGCTCCAAGTTGTCTGAAACTGCCCAGCGGATTTGCACGCTTCCAGGTAAAAGTGCGGCGGTTTTCCTGGGGCAGGGTCTCTTTCAGGACCAGAAATCCGAAGACCGCATTCATGGCTGCCAGCACCGCAGCGGCAAAGAAGGGAGCACGTGTACCCCATTCGCCCAGCAGCCCGCCAATCAGCGGCCCGAGTACGAAGCCTAACCCAAATGCAGCCCCGATCAGCCCGAAGTTGGCGGCGCGGTCCTCACCAGCGGAAATATCTGCCATATAGGCATTAGCCGTGGCCTGCGTGGCCGAGGTCACGCCGCCAATCAAGCGCCCGGCCAGCAACAGCCAGATGCTCCCGGCCAACGCCATGACCAGATAGTCCAGCGCCATGGCCGCCAGAGACAGCAGCAGCACCGGCCTGCGTCCGAACCGGTCGGACAGTCCGCCAATTATGGGGCCAAAGAGAAACTGCATCGCGGCGAATGTGGTCGAGAGAATGCCACCCCACAAAGCTGCCGTGCCGAGGCTGCCGCCGCGCACCTCCTGCAGCAGATCCGGCATCACCGGTATGATGAGACCGATGCCCATCGCGTCGATCATCATGGTGATGAGGATGAAGACGACAGCCGGTCGCGGCATCGCTCAGAGCGCTCGGACCCGGGCGGCGAAATGGTGCGCCTCGGAAGGGGCCTCGCCAAGCCGTGCGCCCGCGTCGAAAAGATCTTCGGGCAGGTCGGGATACTGTGCGCGGGTAACTTCCGCCAGCGGCCGGTTGGTGTCGCGCGCCTGAGCACATAGCGCCTTGGTCTCTTTCTGTGCCTCCGGGCGCGGTATCTTTTCTGCAAGAGCAAAGCTCAGGTCTTCCGCGTGTATAAGTCCGAGGCCCGCGTCTATTGTCGCAGCCATCCTCTGTGCGTCGGGCCGCAAGCTGGCGGCCAGAGACTTCGCATGCTGGAGGGCTGCGGCAGTGCCGAGCATGATCTGCGGCACGAGCATCCACTCCGTGAACCACGCCGCTCCGTCCCGCTGATGCTGGTGCGCGGCAGCCGCCGTCATGCCGCTGCGCAGCGCCGCGCCGTGATGCGCGAGGGCCAACAACGCAGACGCCCCGACCGGGTTTTGCTTCTGAGGCATGGTCGAAGAACTTCCAGCGGCGGCCAGCCGCACTTCCTGTATGTCGGAGCCGGAGAGTGCCAGAACTCCCTGCGCCAGAACTCCCAGAGCGGCGGTCACCTGCCCGGCCCAGTCGGTTATGCGCAGTACCGGACCGCGATCGCTGTGCCAGGTCCGTGCGGGATCCTCCAGCCCCAGCCCTTCGGCTAGTGACCGGCGCAAGGCGGCGGGGTCGTTCCCCAAGGCGGATGCGGTCCCGGCTGCTCCCGAAAGCGAGACCCAGAGGCTGCTGCCACGCAGTGCAGGCAAGGCGAGCAGGGTGTCCAGCAACGGCGCACCCCATGCCGCCAAAACGGCTCCCCATGATGTGGGCGTTGCATGCTGGCCATAGGTGCGCGCGACCATCGGTGTCCGTGCATGCGCCTCGGCCTGGTCGGCGAGGTGCACCAGAAGGTCTCGCAGATCAGTCTCCGCAAGCGACAGTGCCTGACGCAAACGCAGCATCAGGCCCGTGTCTATGATATCCTGCGAGGTGGCGCCCCAGTGAACATATTGCGCATGCTCCGGCGCCTTCATCTCGGCACGAAACGCGGAAACCAGTCCCGGAACGCTTACTCCGTTCTCTCCCGTGGCCTGCGCCAGTGCGCCCGGATCGATCTGTATTTCAAGGCTTGCGCGGTGAATTGCGGCGGCGCTGATTTCGGGGATGATGCCCATCTGACCCTGTGCTCGCGCAAGTGCCCCCTCCACCAGCAACATCGCCCGCACGGCGGCGCTGTCCGAAAAGAGCCGTCCGCAGTCGCCGGTGTCAAAGAGCTGCGCAAAAAGTGGGCTGTCAAAAACGCTTGCGGCCATCTGTCAGTCCTCCATTGCCCGGGCGATTGCGCCGGCGAGACCCTGCGGGTCGGCAAAAAACGGTGAGTGGCTGCAGGTCATGTCCTGCACATGTTCGACGGGCCAGTCTTCGGTCATTGTGATCTGGTATTCCGGCGGAATTGTCCGGTCGTCGAGACACCGAATATAGCGCCGGGGCAGGGCGCGCTGTTCCGGCGTCAAATCAACCGTGACCTGCGAGGGCTCAACCGCTTGAGGGCAGAGCCTGGCCAGCGCGAAGCTTACGTCATCCGCGGGGCAATCGTGGTAGAACAGGGCCTGCGCCTTTTGTGGGTCAATGGTAAAGCTTTGCCCGTCCCCGGACATCATGACGGCCTGCAGAAGCGGTTGGCGCGGTGCCTGTTTGCGCATCTGGGACAGCGTAACTCCCTGCTGTGGCACATAGGCGCAAAGATAGATCAGCCGGGACACAATGCTTGGGTCCATGGCAGCAGCGGCTGTGATGGCATAGCCGCCCATCGAATGACCGACCAGTACCGTTGGCCCGTCGCAGGCATCGACGATGGCGCGCGCGTAGGCCTGCAGTGTCACGTTCCGAATAGATGTCTGGTCCTCGCCATGTCCGGGAAGGTCGATGGCCCGCGCATGGTGCCCCATGCCCTGCAGCAGCGGGACCACCGCGCGCCAGCACCACGCGCCATGGGCCGCGCCATGAATGAGAAGGATATCCGCCATGCCCGTCTCAGACATGCCCGACGGCGCGCAGGAAATCGCTGAGCACGCGCGCGTATTCTTCAGGTTGCTCCACGCAGGGCAGATGCCCCGCCTTGCGGATCAGGTGGAACTCGCTGCCGGGGATCAGATCGACGGTCTCCCTTACGAGGTCCGGCGGTGTGGAGCCGTCTTCCGACCCGGCAATACCCAGAGTGGGAAGGCGTAATCCTGCCGTCGTTGTGTAAAAATCCGTGCCCGATATCGCCGCTGAGCAGCCCATGTAACCCTGGTCTTCCTGCCGGGTGAGCATGTTTCGCCACAACTCAAGCTCAGGAGAGGCGCGAAACTTGGTTGAAAACCAGCGTTCCATCACCGCATCGGCCAGTTTTTCGATGCCGCCGTCCTCGACATCGGCGATCCGTGCATCCCAAAGTTCCGGTGTCCCGATCTTGGCTGCGGTGTTGGACAATACCATCGCTCGGATCAGATCGAGTCGCTTTACCGCGAGGCCCTGCGCGATCATCCCACCGATCGACAGGCCTACGAAAACGCAGTCCTTCACCTGAAGATGGTCGAGCAGTCGTTCCGTGTCACTGACCAGCGCGCCCATCGAATAGGGGCTTGGCGGGCAGGTGGAGAGCCCGTGACCGCGTTTGTCAAAGCGAATGAGCCGCAAACCGGGGGGCAGCAACGGCAGGATTGGATCCCACAACCGCATGTCGGTACCAAGCGAGTTGGCAAAAACCACCGGTGCGCCATCCTCCGGGCCGTCGATCCGATAGTGCAGCCGCACGTCGCCCACATCAACAAGTTTCATCGCATCGCTCCTTCTGCATTGTGCGACCGGGCATCAGGATCAGCCCACCGCATATTTTTCGAGCGCCATCCGGAAGACGCCAGCGTCCACGTTGCCGCCGGAGATGGTGACGATGACATCGTCTCCCTCGATCTGGTCGCCTCGGTAGAGGGCGGCAGCAAGGGCCACGGCACCGCCCGGTTCGGCGACCACCTTGAGGTGTTCGAAGGCTACTGCCATTGCGCGGAGAGCTTCCTCGTCGCTGACGACAAGGCCGGGGCCTGCAAGCCGCTGCAGGATGGGAAAGGTAATCTCGCCGGGCGTGGGCGAGATGATCGCGTCGCACAGGCTGCCGGAGGTCTTCGCATTGCTCAATCGCTCGCCCGCCACCAGCGACCGGGTCATGTCGTCGAACTCTTCCGGCTCCGCCGGACGCACCCGCAGGCCCGGTGACCGCTCTGCAAGGGCCAGTGCGATGCCGGAGGCAAAACCGCCGCCGCCGCAGCACACGATGACATCCGCTGTCCCAATACCCGCCTCGGCTGCCTGCGCTGCGATCTCCAGGCCGGCGGTGCCCTGACCCGCGATAACGTATTCATTGTCGAACGGCTTGATGAGCGTCAATCCGCGCGACTGTGCCAGTTCCGCCCCCATGGCGTCGCGATCCTCGCCTGCCGCGCGGTCGTAAAAAACCGTCTCCGCACCCAAAGCGCGCGTGTTGTCGATCTTCATGCGCGGCGCATCGGAGGGCATCACGATGACCGCCGAAACGCCGAACTGCCGTGCCGCGAGGGCAATTCCCTGTGCGTGATTGCCGCTCGAGTATGCAATGATGCCTCGCTTGCGCTCGTCGCCGGGAAGTGCGGATATCGCCGACAGGGCACCGCGGTATTTGAAACTGCCGGTCAGTTGCAGGCACTCCGCCTTGACCCATATGCGCCGTCCGGCAAGTTCATTGAGCAGCGGCGAGTACAGGAGAGGCGTTCGGCGCACCCGGCCGGAGATCCGCTCAGCCGCGGCGGCTATCATGTCCAGGTTCACGGCAGGACCTCGATCCATGTTTTCAGGGCGGCTACGGCCTCCGGTTCGTCCAGATAGGGAATATGACCCCGGCCGACGGCGACGGCGGCTGTCATGTCCGGCCTGCGCGCTTTCATTTTGGCAAGCGTTTCCGAGGTCAGAAGATCCGAATTCTCGCCGCGGATGCAGGCCAGAGGAAGCCCGGCCATAGCGTCGAAGAACGGCCAAAGGTCCGGGGCCGGCTGCGCGCCCTGAGCTTCGACCGCGTCCCGTAATTTCGGGTCATAAGTGATGTCGAGGCCATCCTCGGTTTCGACAAAATGCTTCGTGGCCTCTTGCATCCAACGTGAGTACGGCACGCCCACGAAGCTGCGGAGCGTCTTTTGCAGCGCGTTCGCGGCTTCTTTGTGCGTTCTGGCTGCTGGCCGTCGCCCCAGATAGCCCATTATGAATTCCAGTCCCTTTGGATCGATCTCTGGTCCGATATCGTTTAACGCGACGCCCGAAAGCCGTTCCCTGGCTCCCATCGCGAGTCCCATGGCAATCAACCCTCCCCGGGATGTGCCCAGTACCGCCGCTTTTTCAAGGCCCAGGTGATCCAGCAGTTCTAGCGCGTCGCGCGATTCCACGGGCAGGTTGTAATTCACCCAGTTCCTGTCCCAGTCGGATTTACCCCGGCCCCGGTAATCGAGCTTTATCAGACGGGCGTTGGGCAGATGCGGCGTGATGTAGTCGAAATCAGCAGTCGTGCGGGTCAGACCCGCAAGACAGAGTACCGGTTTCCCGGTTCCTTCGTCCGTGTAATGCAGATTCAGTCCGTCGGAAGTGGTGAATTTGGGCATCAGGCACCTGCCAGCGCAGGGATCGGCGTAAGGTCTTGCAGCGTGTGCTGCGGGATCCAGGGTAGCCTGTCCACCGGATCGCCCGAGCGGTTCACCCAAGCGGTCTGGAAGCCATAACCCGTCGCGCAGCCGATATCCCAGCCGTTGGAGGAGACGAACAGCACCTCCTTTTTGCTGCAGCCGAAGCGTTGTCCGACGAGATCGTACACGCGTGCGTCCGGTTTGAAGACCCCGACGGATTCAACGGAAAGCGTATCGTCGAGAAACGCATCGATCCCGGCGGAGCGGACCGCGCCCTGCAGCATTTCCGGGGAGCCATTCGACAGGATCGCAGTGTTCAGCCCCGCCATTTTCAAGGCCTGCAGCATTTGTGGCACCTCCGGATAGCTTTGAAGCTCCCAGTAGAGCGCCAGAAGGCGTTCGCGCAACGCGGTGTCTCCGTCGTGCCCGGTCTTCTCCAGCGCCCAGTCCAGACCTTCCTGCGTGACGACCCAGAAATCCTCGTGTGCACCCACGATCGCGCGCAGCCAGGTGTATTGCAATTGCTTGAGGCGCCAATGCTCGGCCAGCGCCGGCCAGTCGTCCTTGATACGCGCGAAATCCGGCTCCGCTGCGGCTTGCCGGGCGGCGGCGGCCACGTCGAAAAGGGTGCCGTAGGCGTCGAAGATACAGGTGGTGATGGGCATGGTCGGGCGTCCTTGCAAAGCGCTTTGCGTCAGAGTGTCACGCGTCGCGGGCATGGAAAAGACCCAAAAAGTCAAGATTTCGGGTTTACTCTCGGTGTCACACTAGGCAGGTTACGCGCATCAAAAGAGAACCCGCGCAGATACGTGGCCTCTTATCCTCTTTCCACACACATGATTGGACATACTATGACCGAGGTAAAATCGGGCGATACAGTTGCTATTCACTATACCGGAACGCTTTTGGATGGTTCCACCTTCGACAGTTCCACAGGGCGCGACCCGCTGGAATTTGTTGTCGGTTCGGGTCAGATCATTCCCGGCCTCGACGTGGCGCTTCCCGGAATGACCGTCGGCGATAAGAAAACCGTCGAAATCCCGAGCGAACAGGCCTATGGGCCCGCGAACCCTGAAATGCGTCAGGCCGTCCCGCGTGAAGGTATCCCGGAAGAAATCCCGCTGGAGATCGGTACGCAGTTGCAAATGCAGACGCCCGACGGACAGGCGATGCCGGTGATGGTGGTCGATGTGGATGAAGCGACGGTGACCCTCGACGCAAACCACCCGCTCGCGGGAAAGGACCTGAAGTTCGATATCGAACTGATGCGGATCGACCCCGCCTGAAATTGAAGCGCAGGCGCTGCGTAAACCTGACGTTTACGGTGCCTGCGCTAAAAGGCGAGACGCTTCGGCGCGTCTTCTGACGAAGAAGTGCCGGCGCGCCGCCGACGGTGCTTGTGTTCTCCCGTTGGTCAGCAGGAGAGTATCGATGCACAAAGTTCCGTACGCGTCGGATGACGCTCCCAAATTCAACGTTCTCCAAGTCATTTGTCTCAACTTCGCCGTTTTGGTGGCGGGGGTAGTGCTGCTGCGTCTGTTCAGCCTGTCCTGGACAGCGTCATTGCTGGCGGGTTGGCTGGCAAGCGGAGTGCTGACAATGCTGATCGCCTTCATCCTGACAAAACCGGGAGCGAGGCCAGCGCTGGATAAGCGTCAGGAGGACGAGAATTTTCGTCTCAGACAGTTTTCGCGCTGGGATGTAGACGCAGCGGATGAGGCATGGCAGTCGCTGGCGGCGCGAAAAGCCTGCCTCGGTAAAAGCCAAGACGGAGACAGATCACGCAATCTGAACAGGTGAGCAAAATTCAGAAAATAACGGCGGGTCGGCGTGCTAAGGCTACAATGCTACTCGGCGCCGGGTCTGACAACGGGCCGCGCCGAAGCCATGAGGGTAGACGGTGTCACCATTGCCTCTTCTTCGAAACCGGTTCCACTGGTACCGCTCGACACGAATTCGCCACCGAATCCCAGCATGTCCTGAAGCGGCGTATCGGCGAGATACTCCGCAACAACCGGCTTGATCTCTTCAACCTGCGCGATCAGCTGCGGTTTGATCTCTTCATCCGACCACAGGGCGAGCGAAAAGGCCACGGCGGTGATCGGCATCAGAATCTTGGCATAGAAGCGCGCACTGCGCGAACGGGAAAGATACTCAGTCTGACGGCACGTTTTGATGTTGATATGCTTGACCATGCTTTCAGCATCGTCACCCAATGTGGCAACAATTAGGCGCAAAAAAGGGGCTGCGGCGGTTTTTAGAGGTTTTCGCCCTGCGGCATGCCAAGAACGTGATATCCGCCATCGACACGGATGATCTCGCCCGTCGTGCAGGCCCCGGCGTCGGAGGCCAGATAGACCGCCGTGCCGCCCACCGCTTCCAGCGTCGCGTTGGAGCGCAGTGGTGCATTCTGATCCGTGTGCTTGTAGGTTCGGCGCGCGCCACCAATAGCGGCCCCTGCCAGCGTCTTCATCGGCCCGGGAGAGATGGCATTGACCCGGATACCCTCCGGTCCGAGGTCGTTGGCAAGATACCGCGTCGCGCTTTCGAGTGCAGCCTTGGCCACTCCCATGACGTTGTAGTTCGGAACCACGCTGTTACTTCCCTGATACGTCAGCGTCAGCAGAGTGCCTCCGTTCTCGACCATCAGCGGATGCGCGCGGCGCGCCACTTCGATGAACGAGTAGGCACTGATATCCATGGTTTGTTTGAAGTTGGCGCGACTGGTGTTGATGAACCTGCCGGTCAATTCCGATTTGTCTGAAAAAGCGATGGCGTGGACGAGAAAATCAAGCGTTGGCCAGCGTGCTCCAAGTTGCTCGAAAGCGGCGTCGAGGGATGCGTCGTCGGTTACGTCGACATCCACCATGAAATCGGATCCAACCGATTCCGCCAAAGGTGCAAGGCGGTTTCCGAAGGCCTCGCCCTGATAGGTGAACGCCAACTCCGCGCCGGCCTCCGCCATGGCCTTGGCAATTCCCCAGGCAATCGACCTTTCGTTTGCGACTCCCATCACCAAGCCGCGTTTTCCCTGCAACAGACCTGACATGTTCCGCGTTTTCCCTAGTCCAGATATTTCGACAAGATCATCGAGCCGTTCGTTCCGCCAAATCCGAACGAGTTCGTCATCACCGAATCCAAGCCTGCATTGTCCACCCGCTCCAGCGCGATCTCCGCAGGATCGAGCGCGGGGTCCAGTGTCTTGACGTTGATAGATTTGGCAATGAAGTCGTTGTCGAGCATAAGCAGGCTGAAAATCGCCTCCAGTGCACCTGCGGCACCCTGTGCGTGACCGGTCATCGATTTGGTCGAACTCACCGGGGGTGTCTTGCCCTGTCCGAAGACGCGGCGCACGGCTTCGATCTCTCCCACATCCCCGACCGGGGTCGAGGTGCCATGGGCATTGATGTAGCCGACCTTGCGGCCCTCTGGCAGCGATTGCAGCGCCAGCCGCATGGCCCGTTCGCCACCCTCGCCGGAGGGGGCGACCATGTCATGGCCATCGGAGGTCGCGGCATATCCGGTCACTTCGGCGTAAATTCTCGCGCCACGCGCCAGCGCGTGGTCGAGATCTTCGAGCACCACTATGCCACCGCCGCCGGAAATGACGAAACCGTCGCGATCTGCGTCGAAGGCGCGGCTCGCTTCCTGAGGCGTGTCGTTGTACTTGCTGCTCATCGCGCCCATTGCATCGAAGAGACATGACAGCGTCCAGTCCAGTTCCTCGCCGCCGCCTGCGAACATGACGTCCTGCTTGCCAAGCATGATCTGCTCTGCCGCATTGCCGATGCAGTGAAGCGAGGTGGAGCACGCCGAGGTGATGGAATAGTTGATGCCCTTGATCTTGTAGGCGGTGGACAGGTTGGCGCTTACCGTGGAGGACATGCACTTGGGCACGGCAAAGGGGCCGATCCGTTTGGTGGCGCCTGTCTCGCGGACCACGTTGTGGGCAGTCAGCATGGCCGATGTCGACGGGCCGCCGGACCCGGCAACAAGACCCGTGCGCGGGTTCGAGATCACGCTTTCATCAAGACCGGCGTCAGCAATGGCTTGTCCCATGGCAATGTAGGCGTAGGCCGCCCCTGGCCCCATGAAGCGCAGCGCCCGTTTGTCAATGTGCTCTGCCACATCGATCTTCAGCGTCCCGGCCACCCGGCTGCGAAAGCCATGCTCGGCCATCTCCGGGCTTGTTTCGATTCCGCTTGTGCCGTTCCTGAGCGACGCTAGCACTTCCTCGGCATTGTTCCCGATGGACGAGACAATGCCCAATCCTGTCACAACGACGCGACGCATGGCACTCTCCTTCAAATTCTTTCGTTCCAGGCGGCGTCAGCTTTCCGACAGCGCAACCTTCATATCCGTGACCTGATAGATCGTTTCTCCATCCGCCTCCACACGGCCATTCGCGACACCCATTGTCAAGCGCCGGGTCTGAATCGCCTTGGTGAAATCGACGTAATAGGTCAGCATCTTGCGGTCGGGACGTACCATGCCGGTCAGCTTGACCTCGCCGACACCCAGCGCGTAGCCGCGGCCCGGCCAGCCGCGCCAGCCAAGATTAAAGCCGGTGAGTTGCCAAAGGCCGTCCAGCCCCAGGCAGCCCGGCATGATCGGGTTGCCGGGGAAATGGCACTCGAAAAACCAAAGATCAGGAGAAATATCGAATTCGGCGCGTACATGTCCCTTGCCATGTTCGCCGCCGTCGCTGGAAATATCCGTGATCCGGTCCATCATCAGCATCGGCGGTTCGGGCAGCTGTGCGTTGCCGGGGCCGAAAAGCTCTCCGCGAGCGCATTTCAACAGGTCGTCCTTGTCAAAACGGGTTGGGTAATCAGCCATCCGGGTGCGTCTCCTGTTGCGCAATTATTATGGTCGGACCCGTCTAGCACCGTGGCGGAGGGTCCTGCAAGGGCGGTGCGGGGTGTGCCGTTACAGCCCCCAAAGGCGAGTTCTACAAGTCACAGCCCCGCATCCTTTCTCGAAACCAATTGAAAACAACGCGGATCACCCTTTATATAAGCATCAGGAAGAACGAGGACGTTATGACCAGTGCGCAACATGACAACGGCACCGCCTGGCTGGCAAAGGCCGGGCTGCGACCGACACGGCAGCGGGTAACACTCGCTGCTTTGCTGATCGGGGACGGGCAGCATCGCCACGTCACCGCCGAAAGCCTGTTCGAAGCTGCCAAGGCGCAGGGCGAAGCCGTCTCGCTGGCCACGGTCTATAATACCCTTCGGGCGTTCTGTGACGTCGGCCTCATGCAGGAAGTCACGGTTGATGGCTCCAAGAGCTATTTTGACACAAACACGCACGACCACCCTCACTTCTACTGGGAAGACGATGCTGAATTGACCGATGCCCCTTCCGAAGATTTGGTGATCGCCAGCTTGCCGGCCGCGCCGGATGGAGCAGAGATCGTCTCGGTCGATGTTGTGATCCGTCTGCGCCGCAAGGGCTGAAACGCTCAAGAAAACGCTGTTCTTCCTGTGGTTGTCGCTACAACCGCAACTTTTCTGCCTTGGTCACGCGCCCTTTAAAACCATTGACCGGGCTCCATCAGGCCAAGGTCGAGCAATTGGCGTGAGTGCCATTCAAACGGGGCGGAGTTGTGCCATTTGAAGGTATCTATCTCATGACGGCTGCCCGGGTTCTGCTTTAGCGCCTTTGCGGTGCGGAAAGAGCAGATGGTGGCCGTCAGGTTGTTGTGCCACGGGCAGGCGTAGGTGTTGTATTCCTCATCTGAAAAAGTGTGGTCCTCGTTCAGTTTCAGCCCGGGCTTGGCCCGGAACAGTCCGATCCGGTCGATTTTGCGACGGGCGGTAGGCACATGCTCTTCGAAGCGCCAGCGCAATCCGCCGAAAAAGTCGAGTTGCCGTTCCTTTGGATGATTATGGTTGGTCGGGTCGTTACGCGCCAGCGCGTAATACCCCGAGCGGTCCAGATGCGCGTGATCCAGCGACACGGCGTCGGGGTACCGGGAAAGGTCGTCGGCGTAAAGGTCGACCACGTAGGTCAGCATGGCGTCGCGGCGTTCTTCGGTATGAAATGCCAGCATTTCGCCTACGCTGCGCGTCTCGCAGAACGGAAAGAACAGGTATTCCGCGTTGAAACAGTAGAACATCCACTTTCCGGGCGCGGCCTCGATCACCGTGTTGACCG
>JBFFFS010000050.1:0-14464 GCA_041557855.1 Roseobacter sp.
ACATATCTGCTCGCGGAGCCTGTTTTCCATAATCATGCTGGCTCCAGCATCTTCAGGGCCTTCTCGAAAAAATCGACATTTCCAAAGTTGCCGGACTTCAGCGTAAGCGCAATGCGATGGCCCTTACTCTGGCAATAGGTCCAGGGCACGCCGGGCGCGATCTCCACCCCGATGTCGAGCTGACTGACGCCGAGGGCCTTGGTTACAGCCCCCGAAGTCTCGCCACCGGCGACAACAAACCGGCCTGCGCCACGGTCCCGTGCAGCCAGAGCCAACTGCGCCAGCGCAGCTTCGACCAGCTCCCCGGCGCGCGCCACGCCCAAGCTGGACTGCGCGGCCTTAACAGCTTCGGGCGCCGCCGTGGCGTAAATCATCGGCATGTCGTCCAACGACTGCCCGGACAGCCACGCGAGAGCCGCCGAATTTCCGTTTTCGGCCAGATCAAGGGGATCAAGTGCAAGATGAGGTGCACGCCCGGCATAGGCCGCCACCTGCTTTTGCGTCATCGCAGAGCAGCTTCCGGAGAGTACAATGCCGCCCGCGGGCACTTGCGGCGGTGCAGGCCGCTTGGCTTCCGTCGTCAATGTGCCGTCCCGCAGGTACAAAGCGGGGAGAGGCATCGCGACCGCACTGCCGCCGGTCATAAGCGGCATGTCCCGGCAAGCCTCGGCGATGACCTCCAGATCGCTGTCGGCTACCGCATCGACAACCACATGGGCCACACCTTGCGCCCGAAGCCCGGACAGTTTCTCGCGCAGTGCCCGGCTGCCCTGTGCCACCGTCAGACGGTTGGCAAGCCCCACCGGGCGGGTCACCTGTGGGGCCAGCAGACGCATCAGGTTGCTGTCGCGCATCGGGGTCAGCGGGTGATCTTTCATCGGGCTTTCAGCCAGCGGCTGCTCGCCGACGAAAAGGGTGCCCATGAAGATCGCCCGGCCATTCTCGGGAAAGGCCGGACAATAAATCGTCTGATCGGTGTCGATGTCCGCCATCAGGGCTTCGGCCACCGGTCCGATGTTACCTTCCGCCGTGCTGTCGAAAGTCGAACAGTATTTCCAGAAAAACCGCTTCGACCCCGCCGCCTGCAACCACCGCAGCGCCGCCCGACAGTCGGCCACAGCCTCAGCCACAGGCGCGGTGCGGCATTTCAGGGCGATCACTTCGAAAGGAGCGGTTTCGCAGGGCGGTTCGTCCGGCACGCCGATACGCAGCGACACCGCCACGCCCGAGCGCGCCAGCAACCCTGCAAGATCCGTGGCGCCTGTGAAATCGTCAGCGATGCATCCTAAAAGCGTGGCCATAGTGCGCTCTCCTCTTCCCGGATCATGCCTCGCCCGGCAAGGTCAGCCCGGCGTTGCGTGCATAAACCTTGGCCACCGCCGCGTCGTCTTCATGGCCCAGACCCTGCCCCGCAGCAGCCACGAATTGCTGCAACGCCGCCGCCGTCACAGGCGCGCTGAACTGCGCGCTTTTGGCAATATCCAAAACGATTCCCAGATCCTTGAGCCAGATGTTGACCGCGCTGTGCGGCGTGTAGTCACCAGCCACGATATGCGGCGCGCGGTTTTCCAACATCCAGCTGGTGCCGGCGCATTTGCTGATGACCTCCACGAATTTCTCCGGGCTCACGCCCTGCGTCATTCCGAAGGTCAGGGCTTCGGCCATGGTTGCAATATGCACGCCGGCCAGCAACTGGTTGACCGCCTTCATGGCGGAACCTGCCCCGGCGGCATCTCCCAGTTCGAAAACGGTCTCGGCAATACTGTCAAGCACCGGCCGGGCGGCCGCAAGGGCCGCCTCTGTGCCCGCGGCCATGACCGAAAGCCGCCCGTCGGCAGCCTTCACGGCGCCACCCGAGATGGGGGCATCCAGGTAATGCACCCCATGCGCCGCACAATGCGCCTCCATTCCCCGCGCGAATTCCGGCGGGACGGTCGCGCAGGAGACCACGACCGCACCCTTCCGCAACAGCGGCACAATACCCTCTTCGCCGAAGAGCACGGTATGCGTCTGCGCGGCATTGAGAACCACGACGAGAACAACGTCGAGCGTCGCCGCGAGGTCAGGCAACGCACCCGGCGCCCCGCCTTTATCCAAGAACTTTCTGACCTGGTCCTCGTTGATGTCAAAGCCGTGCGTTTCATGCCCACCGGCAATGGCGGAACACGCCATCCCGTACCCCATCGAACCCAGCCCGATTACTGCTGTCTTAAGAGATCGCGTCATCTCGTCACCTGCCTCCCCTGCTGATGTCTGTCCTCTGCATAGACCATAGGTGTCGCGTTGTCCCGCACGGCTTTGCTCTTCATCTAAAGCTGGCGCAGGCGGAATTTCTCGAGCAGTCCCAGGAGAACTTCGCGGGTGGCCGCCCTGTGTAAACGGTGTATCTTGCGCGCTTGCACGGGATTGCCCGCCGCAATTGCGCCCAGAACATCCCGGTGGTCCTGGTTCGAACGCGCCGGAAACGGCCGCATGTGCAGGGTGATCGACTTCGCCCGGCGCACCTGATCTTCCATCATCGCGGCGATACTCTCGACACGTTTGTTGCGGCCCAGCCTGACCAGTTCGCGGTGAAATCGGTCATCCGCAGCAGACCATGCCTTGAGGTCCTTTTCGGACAGCGCCCGGTCCATGTCGTCGATCGCGTTGGCCAGCACACGCAGGTCATGGCGCGCGTAGCCCTGTTGCGCGGCCTTTTCCGCGGCGAGGCTTTCGAGCTCCGTCAGCACATCGTAAATGTCACTCATATCCTGCGGCGAAACAGGCAGGACCCGCACGCCTCGCCGTGGGCGCACTTCGACAAGTCCCTGCGCTTCCAGCGTCAGAGCCGCTTCGCGCACTGGCGTGCGCGACATGCCCAAGGTCTCCGCCAGTTCGGTTTCGAGATAACTGGACCCCGGCCCCAGCTCTCCCCGAAATATCATTTCGCGCAGTTCATCCACCGCGCGTCGGGTGCTTGACCTTGTGTCCGTGCTGGTCATCAGATTTCTTTCATAAATCGACCTTGCGCCGCTCTCTGGCGGACAGATAGATCGCATCACGAATTCGGATCACCTCGCAATAGTCATGTGCCGGGTTCTCGAATTCTCCCGCGCCGCGATGCGCCGCCACCACATGCCGCTGCAGGTGGTGTACACAGTCGCCCCCGAAACCGTCGCTGTCATCTGACGGCAGGATCACCTTGCCGTGCCTTGCGCCAAAAGCGCGGTGTTCGACCCTGCCATCACCGAAAAGGGTCAGGCTACCACCGGATCCTTCGAAGAGCGCCTCACCCATCGTCCGCCGCAAATTGTCCGATGCGTGGTCAAGATGCCGATTGCCGTCAAAACAGCACTGAACGCCGCCCGGGTGATCAAAAAGCACGAAACCGGCATCCTCGCCAGCTATCGCCGGGTTGCGGCGACGCAGGTCTGCATAGACAGCCGTCGGCGTCCCAAAGAGAAACCGAAAGGTGTCGATCCAATGCACGGCGGTTTCATGCACCAGAAATTCGGGCATCTGCCGGAAATAGGGTTGCCGGTCCAGATAAGCGTCCGGCCCCTGCCCATCCCCCGGGCGCAGCCGAAAGACCGCCTGCATCGGCGTGCCGATCCGGCCATCCGAGATGGCCTCGCGGATGGCTCGATACCAGGGCATGAAGCGAAAGTTCTCATGCACGATCAGGTTGGTTCCCAGGCACTGCGCATCTCCTGCGAAGGCCAAGGCCTCGTCGAGCGAGCGGCAGAATGGCTTTTGACAGATGATCGTCGGAACACCGGCATGCAGTCCTGCCCGCAAAACCTCGGCTTGGGCCTGCGGCGGCAGGATCACATCGAGAATATCGGGCCGCGTGGCGCGGATCATCTCCTCAGCGCTGTCAAAGGCAGGCAAGCCCGTCGCCATGGCGGCCTCGCGGTTGAGATCAGCGGCGCCCACGAGCCTGACATCGGGCATTCGCGCCCAAGAAGCGTAGTGAAACCGGCTGAAATAACCCGCGCCAACACAGGCTACGCGCAGAGGAGCATCGCTCACGGTTCGAACTCCGCCAGAACGGCGCGCGCTGTTTCCTGCGTTGAAGCCTTTCCGCCCATGTCCGTGGTCAAAACCTCTCCCTTGGCGATGACAGCCTCGACCGCCGCGCGCAGCCGTTGACCATCACGCCTCACCGCCGGTGCGGCATGGCGGTCTCCCAGCCAGTCCAGCATCATCGCCGCAGACAGGATCATGGCCATCGGGTTGGCAATCCCCTGTCCCGCGATGTCCGGCGCGGATCCGTGGCACGGCTGAAATACTGCGTGATCTTCACCGATATCTGCTGAAGGCGCCACCCCCAAGCCCCCCATGAGGCCCGCGCCGAGATCCGACAGAATGTCTCCGAACATGTTTTCAGTCACGAGAACATCGAAGGTCCAGGGCTTGAGCACGAACCACAGCGCTGTTGCATCCACATAAGCATGATCAGCCTGAAGCTCCGGATGCCGTGCGGCCTCTTCATCGAAGATTTGCCGGAAAAAGGCGAAAGCCCTGAACACGTTGGCCTTGTCAACGCAGGTAACGCGCCCGGGTCCACATCTTTGCGCCTTGCGTGTCGCCGCCAGGTCAAAGGCGAACTGAAAGAGCTTTTGCGATACCGCGCGGGTGATACGCAGGGTCTCGCGCGCTTCGTCCTGCTCCACCTCGCCGCAGCCCTGCGTGTAGAAGAGCCCTTCGGTACTTTCACGAATGAGCACGAAATCAACTTGCTGGCCTTCCGGCAGAACAAGCGGCGAAGGCTGCCCGGGAACGATCCGAACCGGACGGACACCGGCAAAGAGTTTCAACGCCTTGCGCAGGTCGATCTGCGGCGAGATTTCGGTGCCGTCCGGATAGCGGACGGACGGCAGCCCCATTGCCGAGAGCAGTATAGCGTCGGCATTGCGCGCTGTTTCCATCGAGACTTGCGGCAATGCATCGCCGGTGCGGGCGTAATGCGCCGCTCCAGCCGGGCAAGGATGCAGTGTCAGGTCATAATTGCTCTGACGCGATAGCACCGAAAGAATTTCCAGGGTCGGCGCGATGATTTCCGGGCCAATCCCATCCCCTTCGAAAACCGCGATATCGAATTGTGTTTTCATGGCTCCCCCGCTTTGCCGGGTTACCACTCGGGAATTTCACTTCCCCGCCCCGCAAATTAATGCATACATTAAAAAATACATGGAGCAATTGAATTGCTCAGATCGGAGATGATTTTGACAAAACGCACGCGGCGTATGCTATTCTGTTCCAATGGGAATATCGGACCTGCCGATCCGATGTGGGGGAAAGGAAAAACCGATGTTTGCCGTGGTCGTCACCTTCAAACTGAAACCCGAGGCCAAGGACAAATTTCTAACACTGATGCGGGAGAACGCGACCGCCTCGGTACGGGATGAGCCGGGCTGCCACCAGTTCGACGTCGCGACCGACCCGGACCGCCCGGATGAAGTCTTCCTCTACGAACTCTATACGGACTCCATGGCCTTCGAGGAACACAAGCAGACAACGCACTTCGCGCTGTTCGACGATGCCACCTCGGCAATGATTGCGGAAAAACAGGTTCAGACGTACCGGACCGTCGCGCAATGAACGAGTGGCAAGTTCACGCGATCAAATACGCGGACCGCAACGACCGAACCCGCGCAGACAGCTTCATTTTCGATGATAACCATGACGTGCCGCATCCCATGGATTATTTCATCTGGCTGTTGCGGCGCGATAAGGAGATCATCCTAGTCGATACGGGCTACGACGCCGAAGAGGGCCACGCCCGTAACCGGCCGATCCGGCTCAACCCCGGTGAAGCACTCGCCCCGTTCGGCCTGACGCCGGATGCCATAACCAAAGTGATCGTGACACACCTTCATTACGATCACGCAGGCGGTCTGCATCTGTTTCCCAATGCGACCCTTTACATGCAGTCCGCCGAAATGGCCTATGCCACGGGCCCCTGCATGTGCCACGACACGCTGCGCATGCCCTTCACGGCCAAACATGTCTGCCAGGCGATAGAGCGGCTTTATTCAGGTAAGGTCGTCTTTTACGATGGCGATGCCGAACTGTCCGACGGCGTCACCGTGCATGCAATCGGCGGGCACAGCCGGGGCTTGCAAGCCGTGCGCGTCCGCACGCAAGCGGGATGGATGGTGCTCGCCTCAGACGCGGCCCATTTTTACGAAAATCTGACCGCGCGCAAACCTTTCCCGATCGTCGTGGACCTGCAAGCGATGCTCGATGGCTACACAAAGCTCGAGGCGCTTGCCTCGCACAGAACTCTGATTGTGCCCGGGCACGATCCCTTGGTCACGAAGGCCTATCCTTCGGATTTGGCCGGACATATCTGGCGGTTGGATCGCGGGCCCGATGGCGACATTCCCGCATGACACGCGGAGGGCTTCGAGCCAGCGCTCAAATATTGGGCATGATGGGCGTCATTTCCCGCGGTGCGAGCGTTGAGAGTGGCCAAGCAAGCGGCGGGTATGTGATAAAGATCAAAGACATAAGGACAGTTGAAAGCCCCCTTCAGTGCTGATGCGTGCAACCACCCCCCTAGATCAACCCCGAGCTATCGGGCGCGCCATGGTCAGCAGCAAGCAGGGCCTGGCCGGATCGGTGCTCGACGGGTTGCGCCAGGCCGGGGCGCTCAAACTGCTTTTCCCGCGGGGGCGTAGGCATCTGGAATGCGTGATGGTCAACACGGCAGGCGGCATTACCGGCGGCGATAGTTTCGAGGTAAACGCCAGCGCCGGCGCCGGGTCGCATCTGACGCTCACCACGCAGGCGGCAGAGCGTGCGTACAAAGCGCAGCCGGGGCAGATCGGACATCTGACCACGCATCTGGATGCAGAAGACGGGGCCACGCTGCACTGGCTGCCACAGGAAACGATTCTTTATTCCGATGCGGCACTCGCAAGACGGCTGCGGGTCGATCTGGCGCCATCCTCCCGCTTCCTGATGGTGGAGCCGGTGCTCTTCGGACGCAAGGCCATGGGCGAAAGACCCAACAGCCTGCATTTCGAAGACCGCATCGACATCAGGCGCGGCGGCCGCCCGCTTTACCGCGACGGTGTCACGCTCACCGGTGACGTGGCCGCGCAGCTTGATCGACCTGCCATAGCCGGAGGCGCACGTGCCATGGCAAGCCTCGTCTGGTCCGCCCCGGAGGCAGAGGGTGCGCTCGATACCATTCGAAGCTTGATCGGACAGGCAGGTGGTGCCAGCATGGTGCGATCGGACACGCTGGTGCTGCGCCTGCTGGGCGAAGACGGGTTCACTCTCAGACGCGCCCTGCTGCCCGTGCTCGACCTGATAACACAGAATACCCTGCCCCTTTGTTGGAGACTTTGATCCATGCAGCTGACCCCCCGAGAAAAAGATAAACTGTTGGTCGCGATGGCCGCCGAAGTGGCGCGCAAGCGTCTTGAGCGCGGGGTCAAGCTGAACCATCCCGAGGCGGTTGCCCTTATCACCGACGCGGTGGTCGAGGGCGCGCGGGACGGACGGTCGGTCGCCGACATGATGGAAGCGGGGGCACAGGTCATTACCCGCGACCAATGCATGGAAGGCGTGCCGGAGATGATCCACGACGTACAGGTCGAAGCCACCTTTCCCGACGGCACCAAGCTGGTGACCGTCCACAACCCCATCAGGTAGGAGAGCCACATGATCCCCGGAGAAATCATCACCGCAGAGGGCGACATCGCGCTCAATTCGGATCGCGAGGCCATTACGCTGATGGTTGCCAATACCGGTGACAGGCCAGTGCAGGTCGGCAGCCACTACCACTTCGGCGAGGCAAACGAGGCTCTTGAGTTCGACCGCGATCAGGCCCGAGGCATGCGCCTCGATATCGCAGCCGGCACCGCAGTACGCTTCGAGCCGGGCCAGCGGCGCGAAGTGCAACTGATCCCCTACGCCGGGGCGCGCCGCGTTTTCGGTTTCAATCAGCAGGTCATGGGCGATTTGTGACGCCCGGCCGGCATCTTTCAGGGAGGAAAGATTATGTGTGATATCTGCGTCATTAATGCCGTGAAGGACAAGATGTTGTCGCGGCGTGACTTCTTCAAAGCCTCTGCCGCGACCGGCGCGGCGGCGGCACTGGGCACCGTGGCATCGGCCCCACCCGCTCTGGCTGCCGGCCATGGCGGCGTGGTGGATATGAGCCACAAACTCAGCCCGGATTTCCCCACCTTCTTCGGGGTGCCCGGCATTTCCATGGAACAGCAGTTCAAGTTCTCAGAAAATGGCTTCAACCTTTTCAATCTGAGCATCAACGAGCATACCGCGACCCATATCGACGCGCCGCTGCACTTTTCGGCAGATGGCGCGAGCGTCGATGAAATCCCGGTGAGCGATCTGGTGGTGCCGCTCTGTGTGCTCCATATCCACGGCAAATCCAGCGAGAATCCGGATGCGCAGGTGACCCCGGATGATCTGAAGGCGTGGATTTCCGCAAACGGCCCCATTCCGGACAAGGCCTGCGTCGCGATGCATTCGGGCTGGGCGAAAAAGAGCGGTTCAGCCGCGGAGTATGTCGGTCGGGATGCCGACAACGTCATGCACTTCCCCGGTTTTCACATCGAAGCCACCCAGATGTTGCTGGAAGAGACCACGGCTGTTGCCATGGCCGTCGATACGCTTTCCCTCGATCACGGGCCGTCGGCAGATTTCGCAACACATTACGCCTGGCTGCCCTCCGGTCGTTACGGGATCGAGAACCTCGCGGGGCTGGCGGATGTACCCGCCTCTGGCGCCACGCTGGTCGTGGGCGCACCCAATCATGTGGGCGGTTCGGGCGGCCCAGCCCGCATCTTCGCGATGGTCTGATGGGAACGGTGCCGCTCATATCGGATGCGGAGGCGAGCGCCGAGGTGCGCGCCGTCTTCGATGACATCCGGGCGGTGCGCGGCACCGATTTCATCAACAACTTCTGGCGCGCGCTGGCGCATGAACCTCAAACGCTGAAGACGACATGGGAGCGGCTGAAAGTGGTGATGGGCCCGGGCGACATCGATCCGCTGGTCAAGGAGATGATCTATATTGCCGTCTCCACCGCCAACGGGTGCGAATATTGCATCCACTCGCACACGGCGGCGGCAAAAGCCAAGGGCATGACGGAGGCGAAGCACGGCGAGCTGGTCAGCGTGATCGGCATGGCGATGCAGACCAACGGTCTGGTCACAGCGTTGCAGGTGCCGGTCGATGAGGCATTTAAGGCATGAGCGACGTGTCTCCCGTACGATCCGACGAGGACGTGGTAGCCGCCAGCGAACTTGCATGGGAGTTTGTCGCCCTTTTGCGGCATCGCTACCCTGAACTTTCGGAGCAGATCACAGCCTATCTGAAAGAACAGCGGTTCGAAGAGATGCTTGGCGACTTCAGGACCTACTTCAACCCACCGCAGGGCGAATGCCTGCTCGCGCGCCTTGATGGGCGCGCCGTGGGCATTGTCATGCTCAAGCCGATAGACGAAAACGCCTGCGAAATGAACCGGATGTTCGTCCGGACCGAGGCGCGCGGCAGAGGGATCGGTCGCCAATTGTGCGAGCGCCTTTTCGAGGCGGCCAAAGCACTTGGCTATTCCGAGATTCGACTGGGCGCGCTGTACCGGCACGTGGAAGCCCTGCCGTTATACCGCTCGCTAGGCTTTGCCCCCGACCCGACACCGCCGCTTTACGCCACCGATGACGCGAACGTAATCCGTCTGCGCAAGTTTCTTACCCCCATTCCCGCAACCTGACCACCTGACACAAACTCCGGAGCGACCTGATGCCCACCACGATCCCCCGCGCCAGCTATGCCGCCATGTTCGGCCCGACCACCGGTGACAAGGTGCGCCTTGCCGATACCGACCTCATCATCGAAGTGGAGCGCGACCACACGATCTACGGCGAAGAGGTCAAGTTCGGCGGCGGCAAGGTGATCCGCGACGGGATGGGACAGTCCCAGACAACCCGCGCGGATGGCGCCATGGACACGGTCATCACTAATGCGCTGATCGTGGATCATACGGGTATCTACAAGGCGGACGTGGGTCTGAAGGACGGGCGCATCGCCAAAATCGGCAAGGCCGGAAATCCAGATACGCAACCGGGCGTGGACATCATCGTCGGCCCCTCCACGGAAGCTATCGCCGGTGAGGGCAAAATCCTCACTGCAGGCGGTTTCGACAGCCACATCCACTTCATCGCGCCCCAGCAGATCGACGATGCACTGCACTCCGGCATCACCACGATGCTGGGCGGCGGCACCGGCCCCGCGCATGGCACGCTGGCCACCACCTGTACGCCCGGCAGCTGGCACATCGGGCGCATGCTGCAAGCGCTGGACGCTTTCCCGATGAACTTCGGTATTTCCGGCAAGGGCAACGCCAGCCAGCCCGCGGCGCTTGTAGAGATGATCGAAGGCGGTGCCTGCGCGATGAAACTTCACGAGGACTGGGGAACGACACCGGGCGCCATCGACTGTTGCCTCTCGGTGGCTGACGACATGGACGTGCAGGTGATGATCCATACCGATACGCTCAACGAAAGCGGTTTCGTGGAAAACACCGTGGCCGCCATCAAGGGCCGCACGATCCACGCCTTCCACACCGAAGGCGCAGGTGGCGGGCACGCGCCGGATATCATCAAGATTTGCGGCGACGCGAACGTCCTGCCCTCTTCCACCAACCCGACCCGACCGTTCACGGTCAACACGCTCGAAGAGCACCTCGACATGCTGATGGTCTGCCACCACCTCGACAAGTCGATCCCCGAGGACGTGGCCTTTGCCGAAAGCCGCATCCGCCGCGAGACCATCGCCGCCGAAGACATCCTGCACGACATGGGGGCCTTTTCGATCATCGCCTCCGACAGCCAGGCTATGGGACGTGTTGGCGAAGTCATCATCCGCACCTGGCAGACGGCGGACAAGATGAAGAAGCAGCGCGGCGCGCTGGCCGAAGAGACCGGTGATAACGACAACATGCGCGTGCGCCGTTATATCGCCAAATACACGATCAACCCGGCCATCGCGCATGGAATCAGCCACGAGATCGGCTCCATCGAAGTGGGCAAACGGGCGGACCTCTGCCTGTGGAACCCCGCCTTTTTCGGCGTGAAACCCGAGATGGTCCTTATGGCCGGCACCATCGCCTGCGCCCAGATGGGCGACACCAACGCCTCGATCCCGACCCCGCAGCCAGTCTATTCCCGCCCCATGTTTGGCGCCTTCGGCAGGTCGGTCGAACATTCCGCCGTGACCTTCGTCAGTGCCGCTGCCGAGGCTGCGGGCATCCGCGACACGCTGGGCCTGCGCAAGCAGGTCGCAGCGGTGAAGGGCACACGCAACATCGGTAAGAAGGACCTGCTCCTGAACGATGCCCTGCCGCACATAGAAGTGACCCCGGAGACCTACGAAGTCCGCGCCGACGGCGAGTTGCTGACCTGTCAGCCCGCCGAGGTGGTGCCAATGGCACAGCGGTATTTTCTGTTTTGAACGCGCAGCGTCGAGTGCAGCCTTCCAGCCGCGATTGGCCGGCGAAGGTTTGGCCCCCGGAAATGGGAGATCGGAAAGGATAGGAACAAGGATCATCTGCGACGCGTCAACGAACCGCCCGGCGGCGCGCCGGGCAGCCCCCGACCGCCCCCATGGGCGGGGGCTATCACCCCCACCCGCGGCCAGGGACCGCCCTTATCGAAAACACCCATGCTGACAGCCCAGAAAATAACCCATACCCACCACCCGGATGACCATGTCACGCTCGACTACGACGCGCGATTTCTGCGCCGCAAGGTGCTGACCACGCAGAGCGGGGCGCAAATCCTCGTGGACCTGCCAAAGACAACCTCGGTCAATGCCGGCGACGCGTTCGAGACAACCGAAGGCACTTGCGTTGGTGTGATCGCAGCCCCCGAACCACTACTCGAGGTCCGCGGCGAGCCGCTCCACCGGCTCGCATGGCACATCGGCAACCGCCATACCCCTTGCCAGATCGAGGCGGACAGACTGCTGATCCAGCGCGATCACGTCATGGCCCAGATGCTGGCCCTGCTGGGTGCAGAAGTGCGTGAGATCACGGAACCCTTTACGCCGGAAGGCGGTGCCTATGGGCACGGGCGGACCCACGGCCACGATCACAGCCATCAGCATGGACCTGAAGGCATGCACAGCCATGACCACTGACAGCCTGCTGACACTGATGCAATGGATGTCTCCCGGGTTTCCGGTCGGCGCTTTTGCCTACTCGCACGGACTGGAACGGGTCATTGATCGGGGTGACATGCCGGATGCCGCCAGTCTCGAGAACTGGCTCCGCGACATCCTGTCTGCAGGCGGCGCGCAAAGCGACGTGGTGCTGCTGGCGGCAAGCTACCGCGCTGAGCCCAACGAACTGGAAGAAATAGACGCCACCGCCCGCGCCTTCGCCGCTTCCGCCGAGCGCCTGACGGAGACAGTGGATCAGGGAGTTGCATTCAGCCGGACGGTGGACGCGATCTGGGGCACGGAAATCGGCGCTATGTGTTACTCGGTCGCGGTCGGACAGGCGGCACGCGCCCAGGGCCTGCCGCTGGCGCTGACCGCGGAGATTTTCGTGCAGGCGATGATGGCCAACCTCGTCTCTGCTGCCGTGCGCCTCGTGCCGCTGGGTCAGACCGAGGGACAAGCCGTGCTGATGCGTCTGATGCCGGCCGTGCAGCACTGCGCGGCCCATGCCCTGACCCTGTCTCTCGACGATCTCGCCTCGGCCTGTTTTGCCGCCGATATCGCGGCGATGCAGCATGAAACACAATATTCGAAGGTATTTCGCACATGAGCACACCAACGAAACTCAATGGCCCGCTGCGGGTCGGAATCGGCGGCCCGGTCGGGGCCGGCAAGACCACGCTGACCGCCGCCCTCGCCAAGGCGCTCAGCCCGCATCATTCGATCGGTGTCATCACCAACGACATCTACACCCGGGAGGATGCCGAAGCGTTGATGCGCCTGCAAATCCTGCCGCAGGACCGCATCATCGGGGTCGAAACCGGGGGCTGCCCGCACACGGCAATCCGTGAGGATGCCTCCATCAACCTGGCGGCGGTTGCCGAGATGCAGGAGCGCCACCCCGACGTGGAGGTAGTGCTGATCGAGAGCGGCGGCGACAATCTCAGCGCGACGTTCTCACCGGAACTGGCCGATGTCACGCTTTACGTGATCGACGTGGCCGCCGGAGAGGAAATTCCGCGCAAGGGCGGCCCTGCGATCACCCGCTCGGACGTCCTCATCATCAACAAGACGGACCTCGCGCCGCATGTGGGCGCCTCGCTTGATGTCATGCAGCGGGACGCCACCAGAATGCGCGCTGGACGCCCTTTCATCTTCACGGCGCTACGCCATGGCAATGGCGTTCCGGAAGTGGTTGCTGCATTGCGGCAGATCAGCGGGCTGGGTCTGGTCGGGGCCTGAAAGACGTCGCGGGACGCTTGGCATGCCGGGCCGAGATACAGCCTCATCGTGCCGGCATGTCATCTCTCTTGCAGGCGCGCCGCCGCGTCATGGACTGCTGCCCGCAGCCGCACATAGGTGCCACAGCGGCAGAGGTTGCCACTCAGAGCCGCATCGATCTCCGCATCCGTCGGCGCGGGTGTCTGCGCCAGGAAAGAGGCGGTCTGCATGATCTGACCGGACTGGCAATAGCCGCATTGCGCCACCTGATGCGCGATCCATGCCGCCTGCACGGGATGAAGGTTTTCCGGTGTCCCGAGACCCTCGATCGTGGTCACTGCGCCGTCCACGTCCGCCACCTCCAGCTGGCAGGAACGCACCGCCATGCCGTCAACATGCACGGTGCAGGCACCGCATTGCGCGATGCCGCAACCATACTTGGTCCCGGTCAGACCGAGCACGTCGCGCAGCACCCAAAGCAAGGGCATGTCCGGGGGGACATCCACCTCGTGCTCTTCGCCGTTCACCGTCAGTTTCATCGCGGGCTCCGATCCTCTACAGGATGAAAATAGAGCGTGCGCGCAACAGCGGCAACCGATCCCGTCCCCTGCGCCCGCAACGGGGCGATATTCCCCTTTTCCTGCATGAAAACGGCGTCGGTATCGCGTCGGTCCGGCGTCGGTATCACGTCGGTGCCGGTTGTGTGCGAGCCGGCCGCTCTCCCCCATGTTTTGAGGCGGCAATAACCTGTGTTAAGAACCTTGCAGGAGACATGAACAGGGGATGACGGATGAGTACGATCAGCTTCACCAAGGAGGCCGCCGAAGACCTGGCAAAGGCCTATTCGAGGCCTGATGTCATTGCTCAGCGGGAGGCGACGCTGAAGCTGCTCGACCTGCAGCCCGGCGAGCGCGTGATCGACATCGGCTCCGGCCCCGGTTTCCTGAGCGAGACGATGGCCGAGCGGGTCGGGCCTGACGGTGCGGTGCATGGCATCGACGTCTCCCCAGATCTGATCGCGCTCAGCCAGAGCCGCAACCCGCCGCCGCAGCTGACCTATGCA
>JBFFFS010000051.1:0-14319 GCA_041557855.1 Roseobacter sp.
CGTTGCCGTTCAACGGGCGGCGGCGGCGACACGGTGTAGCGGTCGGGCGCGCCCGCGCAGGCCGCCAGGGTGCATAGCATCACTGTGGCAATGGTATTCTTTTTCATCATCGTCCCCTGATCAATGCGCTGGGGTTGCGTTCCAGCAAACGGGCCAGAGCGGTAATCGCGTCGGAAGCCTCTGATATGTCGCGCAGGGCCGCCTGCGCATCGCGGCTGAGCACGTCGCCCCTGTTGTATCCTTCTATCGTCGCACTCGCCTGATCGAAAACTTCCGTTATGCGCTCGACCAGCGCCGGCAGATCGCGGCTGGACAGGGCAATGGCATCCGCCGCTTCCCGGGTCGAAGCCAGGGTTGCATTCACGTTGGCGACCGCGTCGCCTTTTCGCAGCTCCGCCAGCGTTGCCGTCAATTCATCCAATGCGCCGGACAGCGATGCGGGCAGATCGCGGGTTTCGGGTGCGCTGATAAGTCCCTCTGCGGCTTCGAGCACATCGGTCACCCTCGCTGTCAACTCCTGCAACGGCAGCGCCGCCGCCTGCGCCGAGACTGCCGTCAACTCCACCAGCAAATCCGGCACGCCTTTGACCGACTGACCGACCGTTTCGGCGGCGGCCGTGGTAGCGGCAATCGCCTCGGTAAGCCGCGCCACCGCCTGACCTTCCTCGATCTGTCGCAATATCGCGTCGATCCGGCTGAGTGCAGTGTTTATTGAGACTGGGATATCCTGAACGGACTGTGAGGTCACCACGCCGCGCAAATCAGCGAGCAGACCTCGGATTTCTTCAGGTGTTTCGCGGATGTCCTCGCTCGCCATGAAACTCTGCGCCCCTTCAAGGAAGTTGATCGCGCTTAGCAGTAACTCCTCGATTGGCAGGCTGTTAATACGGGTAAACACCCCTTCGACGGTGGCGGCAGCGTCGGAAATCTCGCTTTCGGTGGAGGGCAGGGTGGGGATGCTACCATCCGCTGCCACGATCTGTGCCGGGGCTACGTTATCCACCTCGACGAGTTCGACCTTCAGCCCGCCAGTCAACAAGTTACCGGACCCAAGCCGCGCGCGCAGTCCATTCTTCACGCGCTCATTGAGAAACATCAGCGCCGCTTCGGCCGATACTTCGCCGGGAAGGCCAAGGCGCGCGGGCTGGATTCCCAGTATCACGCTGAGCCGAACGCGGCTGTCGCCAAAGGCGGTCTGATCGATAATGCCCGAAAGATTCTCCACCGACCCGATCCGCAATCCGCTCAACTCCACCGGCGCGCCAAGTGTCAGACCCGAAATGTTTTCGTCAAAGATCACGCGCAGCTCCAGAAGTTCCACTTCCGAGGCATTGAAGACACTGTTGCGGGCATCCGCTTCCTCAGCAAAAATTTCGAAAACCGTCCCGTCGCTGACCTGCTCACCCCCGGAGACAAAGGTATCGAAAGTAATTCCCCCGCTCACCAGCGACGCAATGGATGAGAAATCGATCTGAGCGCCCGACGGGCCGATTGAAACACTGAAACCCGAGGTGTCCCAGAACCGCGTCGAGGGCGTTATAAGGCGACCGTGCGGCTCATAGATGATTGCTTCGGCTATGGCGAAATTGCCTTCCGATGAAATGCGCGCCGGACCGACCCTGCCCACCTCGATGCCTCGGAACAGGATCGGCGTATTGTCGGTCAGCGTCCCGCCGGGCACGGTACGCAGCGCGATCTCAAGCCCACCACGGTCGGAGCGGTAGAGCGGTTCCGCCTCCAGCCCTCTGAAAATCGTGCGCTCCGGCCCGATTTCGCTATCCCAGGACCCTTCGATGAAAACGCCGCTCAGAACCGTGTCGAGGCCGCTGACACCACGCGCCGTCAATTCCGGACGCACGATCCAGAAAGATGCACCCGCATCGACATAGGGGGCCACTTTCTTGTCAAGTCGCACATGCGCCAAGACACTGGCCAGACCCGGGCTGAATTGGACCTCCTCGACGACACCGACCTTGACGTCACGAAACCGCACATCCGTCTCGCGTGCCGCGATCCCCGCACCGCTTTCAAACTCTATCGTGATAAGCGGCCCGCGCTCTGTGTAAGACTTCCATGCCACCGCCAGCGCAATGGTCAGCGCGACCAGCGGAATGATCCACACAATCGACAGATTGGAGAAAAGGGAATTTCCCGCCTTTTCGACAGGTACGGGGCTTGGCGTATCGTTCACGCGTTGATTTTCCTTTTCGAGCGCTCCGCGTCCCAGATCATGCGGCTGTCGAAGGCCTGTGCGGACAGCATCGTGAAGATCACCGAGAGGGCGAAGAACAGGCTGGCCAGTCCGGGATAGACAGCGGCCAGAACATTGAGTTGCACCAGGGACGACAGGATCGCAACTACAAAGATATCGATCATCGACCAGCGGCCAATGTATTCGACCACCTCGTAGAGCACCTGTCGCTGGTGATTGGAAACCGCAGAAGGCCGGGTCACTGAGATCGCCAGAAAGGCGATGGCGATGAACTTGCCCAGCGGGATCGCGACCGAAGCAAACAGGATAATGAAGGCAATGCCGGCGTTACCACTGTGGATAAGCTCGATGGCCCCACCGATGATCGTATCCTGCTGCACAAAGAACAGCGTCCGCGTCTGCAGCATCGGGTAGAGGTTCGCTGGGATGTAGCACATCAGGCCGACCAGCCAGAAAGCCCAGACGCGCTGCAGGCTGCGTGCGTTTCGCGTTTGCAACCGTTTTCCGCAACGCCCGCAAGAGCCGACATCCTGCTGCCAGACCTGCGCGCAGCGCTGGCAACAGACAAGCCCCATCTCACGCGCGGTTACGACCGGCGCGGCGTGCTCAACGCGTTCCATACCGACCATCTGCAAATCACACTTTCCTGAACGACAACGAGAACAACGAGGGCCGAGAACATCCAGAAAGCCGGACCGAATGTCACATCCGCTAGATCGCTGACCTTGATCAAAGCCACAGCGCACCCGATCGCAAAAATTTCTGCCATCGACCAAGGGCGCAGGGCTTCGGCGATCCGAAACGCCCTGGCCGCATGACGCGCCGGAGGACGATCCGCCACCAACGGCACCAGCACGTAGAGCGACAACAGCACCCGGACAAGCGGAATGAGCAGGATCAGCGCCGCCGTGGCAAGCGAGAGCGCGATCAGCGGCCCGTCACTGAAGGCAAGGGCGGCATCGATCACCGAAACGGAATTGCTCGCTCCCGCGGCGTTGATCGACAGAAAAGGAAAAACCGCCGCCGCCACCACCAGAATGACAATGGCCAGCGAAAGCGCAATGATCTGCATGCCTGCTTTTCGCCGGGGGGTGATCAGCACCGTCTTGCAGCGGCCACAGATCGCCCGTTCTCCATGCTCGGGCACGCTGAGCGCATAGGCTGCGTCGCACTGCGGGCACACGATCAGATCGGTGCGGGGAATCGGACGGGCCTGCTCACTCATGACAACGACTCTATCCGTTTTCCGAAGCGGCGAACAACGTCTTTGCGCCCCTGTCGAACGGATGGCGCGATGGATTGCCGACACATGCGGCAGATGCGCCCATCCGTTCAATTACCCTGTCACCGGTTGCCCGCTTTGCCATATTACGTCACCATTCCATTGCAACATCGCCGGGCGCCATCACCCGCGCGGTCCTACATGAAACAGGAGTTGTCGCTCATGGGTTCCACCCGTCCTGAACATCCGCACGTCGGGTTCTTCGTCACCTGTATTGTGGATTCCATGCGGCCCGCGATCGGCTTTGCCAGCCTCAAACTTCTGGAACAGGCCGGATGCCGCGTATCGGTGCCTGAGGCTCAGACCTGTTGCGGACAGCCGGCCTTCAACAGCGGCGATGACGGCACGACGCGCACCATCGCAAAGCAGGTGATCGAAGCCTTTGAGCCTTTCGATTACGTGGTGCTGCCCTCCGGCTCCTGCGGGAGCATGATCCGCACCCATTACGCGGAACTTTTCGCGGATGATCCTGTCTGGCAGCCGCGCCAGCAGGCCCTTTCAGAAAAGACATGGGAGATTCTCAGCTTTTTGACCGACGTAATGGGTTACACGCCGGAGAACGTGGCCTATCCGGGCAAAGCCACCTATCACGACAGCTGCTCCGGTCTGCGAGATCTGGGCGTGCATGACCAGCCGCGCAGCCTGCTGGCCGGGATAGAGGGGCTGACCTTGGTTCCTTTGGAGGGCAACAACGAATGCTGCGGCTTTGGCGGTACCTTCTGCGTGAAATATCCCGAGCTTTCGACCAGTATCGTCAGCGACAAGGCGGCCAAGATCAGAGCCACCGGTGCAGACACGTTGCTGGGCGGCGATATGGGCTGCCTGATGAACATGGCCGGACGGCTCAGCCGCGAACAGGCGGATATAAAGGTCTTTCACACGGTCGAAGTACTTGCCGGCATGGCGGACGGCCCCGGCATCTGCGGTGCGGAGGACTGAACGGTGAAGCAGACCTCGCACCAGTTCAATGAGAACGTCACCCGCGCGCTCGCCGATCCGACGCTGAAAATCGCGCTGGACCGGACGACCACGCTGCTTCGTACCCGCCGCGCCAATGTCATCGACGCCTTCCCGCAATATGCCAAGGCGCGGGAAACGGCCCAGAAGATCAAGGATCACACGCTCGACAATCTGGGCCACTACCTGCGGCAATTCGAAGAGAATGCAATCGCAAACGGCGCAACAGTGCATTGGGCCGCAACCCCGGCTGATGCCCGCCGGATCGTTGGCGATATCTGCCGCGCAGAAAACGCCAAGACGGCCACCCGCGTCAAATCGATGCTGGGCGAAGAAATCGGGATCGGTGACGCGCTGGCAGAGGCAGGCGTAGAACGGATCGAGACCGATCTGGCCGAACACATCATCCAGCTTGCAGGCGATCCGCCCTCGCATATCGTGATGCCGGCAATGCACAAGACCCATGAACAGGTCGCCGCGCTCTTCGCCGAAAAACACGCTCAACCGAGCGAACAGCACGATGTGACGTCGTTGGTCGAAAGCGCCCGGCGCGAATTGCGACCCAAGTTCATCAACGCCGATATCGCCATTTCAGGCGCGAATTTCCTGATCGCCGACACGGGTTCCTTCGTCACGGTGACCAACGAAGGTAATGCGGAGCTGACCACCACGCCTCCGCGAACCCACATCGTGACCGTCGGCATCGAAAAGATGGTGCCCAGCCTCAAGCACGCGGCTGTATTTCTGCGGTTGCTCTCACGCGCGGCCATCGGCACGGAAATCACCCAGTACACGACCTTCTTCAACGGTCCCAAGCGCGAGGGTGACCGCGATGGCCCCGAAAACCTGCACATCGTGCTGGTGGATAACCACCGCACGGACATGCTTGGCGATTTTCTGCGGCCGATGCTGCGCTGCATCCGCTGCGGGGCCTGCATGAATCATTGTCCCGTCTATGCGCAGGTCGGCGGCCACGCCTATGGCGCGGTCTATCCCGGCCCCATGGGTTCTGTGCTGACCCCCGCGATGACCGGTCTGAAAAACAGCAAGGACCTGCCCAATGCCTGCACGCTCAACGGGCGCTGCAAGGAAGTCTGCCCGGTGAACATCCCGCTGCCGGACATGCTGCGGTCGCTGCGCGTACGGCAAGCGGAAGAAGGGATGGCCTCGCCAATGGCAAAGTGGAGCCTGCGGCTCTGGGCGTTTATGGCGACGCGGCCCGCGCTGTACCGGATGGGAACCGCCTGCGCCAATGTCGGTCTGCGTCTGCTCGCACGTGGCCGTGCACGGATCAGTGCCGCGCCGCTGGCCGGGGGCTGGACGCAAAGCCGCGACCTGCCGAGACCAGAGGCCGGGACCTTCATGCAGCAATACAAGAAACAGGCGCGCTGAGACATGTCCAGAGAAGAAATCCTGCGCAAGATCGATCAGGCCAATGCCGGGCGCGGCGCTGAAGATATCGCCGCTGCCGCTGCCGATCTGATTGCCGAGCCAGACCTGTACAGGACGCAATTCGACGATGTGCCCGTCTATGATCGTTTCGTTGCCAAAGCGACCTCCGAGACCGTCACCGCCACGGTGGAGCCGATTGCACACCTGTCCGTTCTGCCCGAGGCGGTCACAACGTACCTGAAGGCCAAAAGCCTCGCCCCCCGCATTGCCCTGCAACCGCGCGAGGCTCTCACCGCACTGGACTGGTCCGGGATCGAAACCGCCGATCACGCCGCCACCGACGAACCCGTGGCTTTAACCTTTGCCGAAGCGGGTATCGCCGAAACCGGCTCTCTCGTCTTTCAGACCGCAGAGGACGCGCCCGTGCTGCTGAACTTCCTGCCGCTGCACCACCTCGTGGTACTGCGCCGCGCCACCATCCGCCGTTACATGGAAGAGATTTTCGATCTGTTCGGCACGTCGGCCAAGGATCAGAAACGCAGTCTGAACATCATTACCGGGACCAGCGGCACCGCCGATATCGAAGCCCGCAACGTGCGCGGCGCGCATGGGCCGAGGTTCATGCATATATACTGCGTGCACGACTAAGTATTTAACATAAGAACGATTATGCGGGCTGGAGTTATCCCGCCTCGGCCATCTCGCCAAAGATCGTCTGACCATGGTCGCGCAGATAAATCCGCAGCCAGGGAGTGAACCTTTCGGGTGCACGCGCGACCTGCTCCAGCAGGTCCGCGTAGCGCACCCATTCCACGGCCATGACTTCATCGGGGTTCAGCGCCATCGGCACATCCGCTGCGGCCTCGGCCACATAGACATCGACAACCTCGTGTTCCGTCAGCCCACCACCCACATCGGCGCGATATTCAAGGTGATGACGATGCTCCGGCGTCAGCCCTGTCAGGCCAAGTTCCTCTTCAAGACGACGCACCGCACAAGTTTCGGGCGCTTCGTCCCATTCAGGATGGGTGCAGCAGGTGTTGGTCCATAGTCCAGGTGTGTGGTATTTAGCCAACGCACGCTGTTGCATAAGCACACGATCCCCGTCCAGCACGAAAACCGACACGGCCTTGTGCCGGAGACCCTTCACATGGGCTTCAAGCTTTTCGACGGGTGTCAGTTCGCCTTTCACCCAGGCCGGGATCATGATCGTCATACACGCGTGGTTGCCACAAGGCCGGTCAGATGCGCAAGATTCTTCAGGCCGATTTTCAGATGTGCCATCGGCCGCGCCCTTACGAGCTTCTTGTTCATATAGGCCTCGAAGGTAAGCCGCTGCACGTCGATGTCATGGCAGAGCGATACGAACCGCTCGCGCCGCTCGTCGCTGCGGTAATAGGCATTCTGCATCGAACCAAGCACCCGAAAGACCATCTTGTGCTCTTTCATGAACAGCTGTCGCGCAAGCCGCAGATCGCGCACCCGGCCAGAGGCGAGCGCTGCCGCGCAGGCGGTTGCTGCCACCCTGCCCCCGACCATGGCGTAATAGATCCCCTCGCCCGAGGATGGCGCCACCACGCCGGCTGCATCACCGGCCAGAAGCACATCCTTGCCATTATCCCAGCGGTCCAGCGGGCGCAGCGGGATCGGCGCTCCTTCGCGGCGGATGGTCTCGCACTCCGTCAGCCCGGAGGCCGCGCGCAAGGCCGCAGTGGCCTGCTTGAGATTGATCGAGGATATCTCGGTGCCCATGCCCACACTGGCGCTGTCGCCATGGGGGAAAACCCAACCATAGAAATCGGGCGAAATCGAACCGTCATAGATCACGTCGCAGCGCATCGGATCGTAGATCGCGGACTTAGGTGGGGCCTTGATGATCTCGTGATAGGCAAAGACCAGCGGCACCTTGTCGGCGTCCTTGACCTCGGCCAGACCTACACGCGATTTCGCGCCATCCGCTCCGATCACCAGTTTGCAGGGCAATTCGCGCTCTTCCTGGCTCGCCTTGTCGCGATAGATCACTACAGGCACGCTTCCGCTGCGGTCGATGCGCACGAATGTACCGGTGAAATACGCCGCGCCCGCCTCAGCGGCACGAGCGCGCAGAAACGGATCGAAATCCTTGCGGTCGACCATGCCGACAAAACCGTTCTCAATGGGGATATCGACCGACCGACCAGTGGGAGAGATCATCCGCGCGGTATTTACCTTGGCCAGAAGCTGGTCATCGGTGATATGAAAATCCTGCATCAATCGGGGGGGGATCGCGCCGCCGCAGGGTTTGATGCGTCCCTCACGGTCCAGCAGTGCCACCTTGTGCCCCGACTGCACCAGATCAAGCGCCGCGGTCGCGCCCGAAGGGCCGCCGCCCACCACGACTACATCATACATACTTCATTCTCCCGGCATCATGGCGGTATCGCCCCGGGGCACCGCGTGAGGTGACGTCAGCCGCAGTGCAAGCACCGCCGCGACAAAGAAAACAAGGCCTTCGACGGCAAAGACGCTGCCATAGGCAAGCGCATCCTGCGGTGTCAGCGCCCGCATGATATCCACCAGCGCCGTTCCGATGAACGATCCCAGACCGAATGCAATGGCCTGCGCGGCACCAAACAGCCCCATCCGCAGCCCTTCGCTACCGCCCCCGCCTTCGCGCGCCAGCCCCATCATCGCGCCGATGGCAGCAACAGCGAAAGCTCCGTTGGCCAGCCCAAGGACAAAAATATTCGCACCCAGCGGCCAGCTCTGGGCCTGCGTTCCGCCAAAGGCGAGACCCAGCAGGGCCAGCCCCGATAGCACACAGCCACCAACCACCCAGAGACGGATCGGCACCGTTATCCAGCGCGCCAGCGCCGTGCCCGCGAAAAGCACCACGAGCATGCCCATCAGCGCCCCCGCATGGTGCATACCGCCAAGTTTGGTGCTTTCACCCACCGAAAACCCGAAAACATGACCCGCAAAGGGCTCGAGGATGAGGTCCTGCAGGTTGTAGGCCAGCATCGAGGCAAAGACGAAAATCGTGAAAATGCGCACACGCGGGTTAGTCCAGAGTTGACCCACCACATCGCGGAAACGGCCTTCGGCGCGTTTTTCGGGACGCGCGATGCTGCCCTGCTCCTGCCCCCAGACGCCAATCACACTGAGGCAGAGGGCTACGGCACAAACCCCGATCGTCACCGTGACCAGCCGTGCATGGGTATAAGGATCAAGCAGGATACCAGCAGTGATCCCGGTGGCCGCCAGGCCGAATATCATCATGATCCAGACAAGGCTGCCCGCAGGGGCCTGCCGTTCGGGTGCCACCCGCGCGGCCAGTAGCGCCAGCAGGTTGGTGCCGGCAGCACCGATCCCAAGACCGATCAGCAGAAACGAAGGCACCGCCGCGGCGATCCCCGCCCAGGCGATCTGTTCCATCAGGCCGACGGAAAGTGCGGCCCCCACCGCGCCGGTCGCCAGCAGCGCCACGCCACCAATGATCCACTGGGTTCGTCGCCCACCCTGATCGGCTCCATGACCGAAACGGGGACGCAGAAACTGTGTGCCATAATAAAGAGAGACGAGCAGACCCGGCAGAATGGCCGGCATCGCAAGTTCGACCACCATCACCCGGTTCATTGTCGCGGTTGTCAGTACCACGACCGATCCGAGCGCCAGTTGCACCAGTCCCAGACGTGCGATCCCCAACCATGTCAGCATCAATTCAGCCCCCGCACGGCAAATGCGGCGATCATCATGCCGCTGATATAAAGCATAACGCCGGTGCCGTTGTACCATGGCGCCTTGGCCATTGGGTCCTTCAGCATCACCGCCATCGCCCAGAACTGCATGAGCAGCACCGCGCAAACGCCTGCCGCGTGCAACGGCTTGCCCCAGGCAAAGAGCGTTACCGCGACGATACACTGCGGCACCGCCATCACGATGCACGCCACCCGGGCGGCGCGCTCAGGGCCGAGGATTACCGGCAGCGATTTCACGCCCGTCTGCCTGTCGCCTTCCAGTGCCTTGAAATCGTTCAGCGTCATGATGCCGTGCGCGCCGATACCGTAGAGTAACGCTATCAGGATCACCGGCCCGCCCGGCGCCCCCGCGCTCAGCACCGCCGCGCCGGTAAACCACGGCAGGCTTTCGTAGCTCAGCCCGACAAGTCCGGGACCCCACCAGCCCGATCTTTTCAGCCGGATCGGCTCAGCCGAATAGGCCCAGGCCGCCAGCACGCCGATGACGGTAGCCCCGAAGCCCCATGGCCCCAGCATCCAGCCGACACCAAGCGACAGCAACGACATCGCCAGGGCGATCCAAAGTCCCCAGCGTCCGGGGATGCGCCCCGACGGGATCGGGCGGTGCGGTTCGTTGATGGCATCCACATGACGGTCGCACCAGTCATTCGCCGCCTGACTCATACCGCAGACAATCGGACCTGCCAGCAACACACCGAGAAAAACTAGCGCCCACTGCCCCGATGGCGAAGCCCCGGAGGACACCACACCGCACAGATAGGCCCACATCGGCGGAAACCAGGTAATCGGTTTTATCAGCCTCAGTGCGGCAGCCGGTTCCGGAAATCGGCGCGTGTGTATGATTTCGGAGACAGTCATGTGTCAACTATGTCTGACACTTTGAGTCGGCGCAAGAGCCTCGGCAGAAGCGCCCTATCCGTCCTTGCTGAGCAATCCGTATTTGCGCAGCTTCACGTACAGGCTCTGCCGAGACAAGCCCAGCATGTCAGCGGCGGCGACGCGATTATTGCCTGTCAGCTCCACGGCGGTCTCGATGCACATTTTCTCTACCACATCCGTGGTCTCGGCGACGATGTCCTTGAGAGACGTCGAGCCGACCAGATCCATCATGTTGCGCGCAGGCTCTGTGGGCATATGGCTGACAGCGGCCCCGCCGCCGCCAGAGGTGGTGCGCGCAACCTCTACGCGGCTTACGTCCCGGATGATGCAGCCGATCACAGGCGTCTCGCTGTCGCTCAGATGGGTCGCCGAGACTTCGACCGGAAGACGCTCGCCAAGATTGTTAACAATCTTAGTGGCGTAAATCCGCATGTGACCCGAGCGCTGCGGCTGATCGGTCAACACCGATAGGTCGATCTGCCCCCTGCCGAGGAAATCGGACAGGCTGCGCCCGACCACGTCAGACAGATGCGCGGCCCCGGCAAGATCCATGAAGCTTTCGTTCACCGCGGTTATAACCCCCTTAGGGGACATGAAGAGCATCGGATCGCTGCCCGCACGGAAAAGCGCCAGCGCGTTCATCGCCGCCGCATCGGGTGCCGCCACTTCGCCAGCCTTTGTTGCCAGACGGCACAACAGTATTCGCTGTCCGCCTGCACGGAACACCACGGGATGCGCGACCACATCCGTCCGTGTACGGCTCGCCCTGAGGCCAACCTGCGCACCCGCTTCAGACAGGGTCGCGTTCATCAGGCTCTCGATCAACTCGGCGGTCGAGCGATCGGCGAAATGGGATGCAAAAGTACTGCCGCGCAGCGCCTCGACCGTAAGGCCCAACATGCTTGCTGCAAGTTCGTTGGCATCTTCCACCCGCCCGCTCTGCACGGAGATGAAGACAACGGCCTGCCGGACATTTGCCAGAAGCACACGGTAGCGTGCGTCGAATTCGCGCCGCGCTTCGTATCCCTGTTCCAGCGCGATCTGCGCCTGCACCAGCTGCTGCTGCGTTTCCGCGATGGGACGCAAATCGCGCCCAAGTAAGAGCGCCGCGTTCTCCTGCCCGAAACGGTGGAAGGTGTAGCGCACGGGATATTGCCAGACCGCATTGTCGCTGTGGTTCAGCTCCAACTGCTTCTTGGGAACCTCCCCGTTCAGATATGCCTCATGCGCCTTTTCAAACTTCGGCACCGACTCGCGGGTCAAAAACTCGACGACCGGGCGCCCTTCCCAATGCTTAAGGTTGCCGAAGGACTCGCTATGCGTGTTCAGCACCACGGACAGGATGATGCCCTCGGCCGAGACGACCAATGCGATATCGGATGCAGCGCCGATGATGCTACTGAGAAATTCCGGCTCGATCAGCGGGACGGACCCGCTGCTCCAGAATGTATTGCCACCGGTAGTCATGAGCGTCTGCGCGTCGTTGCACGCTTCGAGCAATAAGCCAACGCCTCCGTCGCAACGTTGGTCACGATATCCACACCGGTTTCTTTCATTGCGTCCACCTGGTCCATCAGCACAGCACCGCCTAGTGCGATCACAGGCTCTTTTTTTAAGTTTTGTCGTATGAAGCGCACCGTCTGGGCGGCGGATTCAAGCGTTTCCATCCGAGCACAGGTGATTAATACCAGATCCGGAACGTCTTGCATCAGCCGGGTGGACAGGAGGCCGAATTCTTCATCGTAGGAAATCGACACCTCGCAACCAACGCGGCGCAATTGCGCGGCGACTACACTAGCGCCCAGAAAATGCTGTTCACCCTGTGGCACGATGATCAATGCGTGCGTCCGGTTCTGATCCGTATGCAGGGTGCTGCACCCTGCCTCCGACGCTTTTTCCAGCAACGATTGCAAGCGCAAGGACCCGATCGTGACATCGGCAAAGTTGATCTGGTCATCGACCCATTGCTCGCCCAGCACCCGCGCCGCTGCGGGCACGTAATTGTCGATCAGCGTATCGAGAGACAGCCGGTAGCCACGCAACTCGTCAAGCAGGATACCCGCGTCGAAACTGCCACGCACAAGGATCGCGCGGACCAGATGATCGAGCACGAACTGCCGCAGCCCTTCGGCCGAGACGGCCTGCCTGCTGCGCAGGACAGAGATAACCGTTGATGCAAGCGCACCGACATCGTCCGGTCGGTTGCGCTGAACGCCACGCGGGTCTGCTTGATCATCCATCGGCATGGCTTTTCCTTACCCGACCCGCTCCAGGAACGCGAGCGTAGGCCCGCTCAGAGTCGGTATCATGTTAAAAATCGGGGTTGGACAGGAGAATGTCAAATCAAATTGACATTTTTCCTGCCACAAGGAACCTAAGTCACGCGAATTGATACCCTATTTACCCATGTTTAATTGAAAGTTTGTAAAAATTGCCAGATTTACAACAGAAAATGAGGTGTAAACCTGGCCATCCATCACTGTAAGTTTTAGTTGACACTTTTCCGACAAAGCCCATACTTTCGATGTATCAGGGGAAAAGGTCACTCGCATAATGAACGGACATCCGTCCAGCACTTCGATCCCGCCGGGGCTCTATACTGCGGAAGAGCGTGCCCGCCGTGACGCCACCGTATGGACCACCATCCAAGGCGTGCTGGCCCCCTTGCAGTTTGCCGTCTTCCTGGTCTCTCTGGCTCTCGTGCTGCGATACCTCTGGTCCGGCGAGGGCTACGCGCTGGCCACCGGGTCGATCGTGCTCAAGACCATGGTGCTCTACCTCATCATGGTCACTGGGGCGATCTGGGAAAAAATCGTTTTTGGTCAATACCTTTTTGCCCGCGCATTTTTTTGGGAAGACGTATTTTCCTTCGCCGTGATTGCGCTGCACAGCGCTTATCTTTGGGCCCTGTGGTCGGGGGAGTGGACAGCGCACTCCCTGATGCTCCTCGCGCTGGCGGCCTATACCGCCTACGTCATCAACGCGGTGCAATTCGTTCTGAAACTTCGCGCCGCTCGGCTGCAGGCCGCCGCAGCCACACCAAGCACACAGGTACCTGCATGACAGAGCTGCCCCGCATCCCCGCCGGCGGCGGCTGCCGAGACGAGCCGATTCTCAAACAACGCGGCCAGCACGAGGTGTTTTGCGGCCTGACGGGAATCATCTGGCTTCACCGGAAGATGCAAGACGCCTTTTTTCTCGTGATCGGGTCGCGCACCTGCGCGCATCTGCTGCAATCCGCCGCCGGGGTGATGATTTTCGCCGAGCCGCGCTTCGGCACGGCGATCCTCGAGGAAACCGATCTCGCCGGCCTCGCGGATGCGCAACAGGAACTCGACAAGGTGGTCGATCAGCTTCTGGCGCGGCGTCAGGACATAAAGCAGCTTTTCCTCGTGGGCTCCTGCCCGTCCGAGGTCATCAAGCTCGACCTCGCCCGCGCCGCCGAACGGATGAGCGAACGCTACGCGCCTTCTGTCCGGGTGCTGAATTTCTCCGGCTCAGGGATCGAAACCACCTTTACCCAAGGCGAGGACGCCTGCCTTGCCGCCATGGTACCGGTGCTGCCGGAAAACGACGTGCGCCAGCTTATGCTGGTCGGCGCACTGCCGGACGTGGTCGAGGAACAGGCCGTCAGCCTGCTTGAACAGATGGGCATCGGGCCGATCAAGGTGCTGCCAGCCCCGCGCACCGATACAGATCTCGGCGTCGGCAAAGGCACGGTCTTTGCCCTGACGCAACCTTTCCTGGGCGATACCCACGGCGCGCTGGAACGGCGCGGCGCCCGCCATCTGCCCGCCCCCTTCCCCTTCGGCGAAGAAGGCACCACTGCCTGGTTGCGCGTGATCGCAAATGAATTCGGC
>JBFFFS010000052.1:0-14166 GCA_041557855.1 Roseobacter sp.
CATTCTCGCGTCAAGCCGCGTCGATGGCTACCTGAAAAACCGGGTTAAGCGCGAAGACGTGGCCAGAGACAAGAACATCGATGCGGAACACCTTGATATTGTTGACGCTCTCGTGCCGCTGGGCGTGGTGAAGAAGTCCTTTAACATGGATTTCATCACTGGCGCAGATGCCTCGGAAAGCCGGGCGGAAGCAGCCGGTCTCGGGGTATCCATGGCGGGTTCCTTCTTCATGATGCTGGTGGTTCTGGTATTGTCGTTGCCTATTGGCGTGGCTGCGTCGATCTATCTTGAAGAGTTCGCGCCGCAGAATAAGTTCACCGACTTGATCGAAGTGAATATTGCCAACCTTGCCGCTGTACCATCTATCGTCTTCGGTATTCTTGGCCTCGCCGTTTTCATCCAGTTCATGCATCTTCCACAGTCAGCGCCGCTTGTCGGAGGGCTGGTGCTGACTCTGATGACCCTGCCGACGATCATCATTTCGACACGGGCATCGCTGAAGTCGGTGCCTCCGTCAATTCGTGACGCTGCATTGGGAGTAGGGGCCTCTAAGATGCAATCGGTATTTCACCATGTGTTGCCGCTGGCGGCGCCGGGCATTCTGACCGGCACGATCATCGGTCTTGCTCAGGCTCTGGGCGAAACGGCTCCGCTGCTGTTGATCGGGATGGTGGGCTATATCGCCTCGAACCCGCCTGACGGACTCGTCAGTGGCCTGATGGATCCGAACTCCGCCATGCCCGCCCAAATTTACGAGTGGGCAAAACGGGCTGATCCCGCCTTTTACGAAAGGGCCTGGGGCGGTATCATCATTCTGCTTTTGTTTCTGATAACGATGAACACTATCGCCGTCATCCTGCGCAGACGCTTCGAGCGCCGCTGGTAAGGGAGCCGCTAACATGAACGATATGAGAATACTGGAGAGAGACGTGGACGCAGAAGTGATCAAGATATCGGCGAAGGGTGTGCAGGTCTATTACGGCGACAACCACGCAATCAAGGACGTGAACGTCGAAATTCAGGACAAGACAGTCACGGCCTTCATCGGGCCGTCGGGGTGCGGCAAGTCAACCTTCCTGCGCTGTCTGAACCGTATGAATGACACCATCGACATCTGCCGCGTCGAAGGTGAAATCAAGATAGACGATGAGGACATCTACGATCGCAAGGTCGATCCGGTCCAATTGCGGGCCAAGGTCGGCATGGTATTTCAAAAGCCCAATCCTTTCCCGAAATCCATCTACGACAACGTAGCCTACGGTCCGCGGATTCACGGCCTTGCCAGCAACAAGGCGGAACTGGACGAAATCGTAGAGTCCGCGCTGAAACGGGCGGCAATCTGGGACGAGGTCAAGGACCGTCTGAGCGCGCCGGGCACCGGGCTCTCAGGTGGGCAGCAGCAGCGTCTGTGCATCGCCCGCGCGGTGGCCACGGCTCCGGAAGTGCTTCTGATGGACGAGCCTTGCTCTGCGCTGGATCCGATTGCCACCGCGCAGGTGGAAGAACTGATCGACGAACTGCGGCAGAACTACTCTGTCGTCATCGTGACTCACTCGATGCAGCAGGCGGCCCGCGTCAGCCAGAAAACAGCCTTTTTCCATTTGGGAAACCTCGTTGAATATGGCGAGACAGGAACCATTTTCACGAAGCCTTCGGACTCCCGCACCGAAAGCTATATCACTGGTCGGATTGGATAAGATAATGATTGAAGATCAACATATTGCCTCTGTATTTGACCGTGATCTGGAAGCAATCCAGGCACAGATCATGAAAATGGGCGGCATGGTCGAGGCGGCAATCCGGGAGAGCGCGCAGTCGCTGGACACGCGCGACGAAGAACTCGCGGAACAGGTGCGCAAGTCAGACAAGGCAATCGATGCGCTGGAAGAGCACATTAATGAGGAAGCAGCGCGGGTGATCGCGCTCCGTGCCCCCATTGCCCGCGACCTGCGATTGATCCTGAGCGTCATAAAGATCAGCGCCAACCTGGAGCGGATCGGCGACTACGCGAAAAATATGGCCAAGCGCACGGGTGTGCTGAGCCAGATGGCGCCGGTCAACGACAGCACCGGTGCCTTGCGCCGCATGGCGCGGGAAGTGGAGCGTATGCTCAACGACGCGCTTGATGCCTATGTGCAGCGGGATGCGGAACTGGCCGCCGATGTCATTAATCGCGACAAGGAAGTGGACCAGATGTACAACGCGCTCTTCCGTGAATTCCTTACGTTCATGATGGAAGATCCGCGCAACATCACCGCTTGTATGCACCTGCATTTCATCGCCAAGAATGTTGAGCGCATGGGCGATCATGTGACATCCATCGCCGAGCAGGTGGTGTATCTGGTCACCGGGGAACATCCCGAAGATGCCAGGCCGAAAGCTGATGAAACATCAGCGATTATAAAGGGATAGCCCGATGTCAGCCGATCAGCCCCGCGTTCTGGTTGTCGAAGACGAACCCGCGCAGCGCGAGGTTCTGGCCTATAATCTCGAAGCTGAAGGTTTTGCGGTAAGTCGTGCTGAGAACGGTGAAGAAGCCCTCATGCTGGTGGAAGAGGTCGCCCCGGACGTGATCGTGCTGGACTGGATGATGCCTACTCTGTCCGGCATAGAGGTATGCCGGCGCCTCAAGATCAGGAGCGAAACCCGCGCCATTCCGGTTATCATGCTGTCTGCGCGATCCGAGGAAGTGGATCGAGTGCGCGGTTTGGAGACAGGCGCCGATGATTATGTCATCAAACCTTATTCGGTGATCGAGTTGATGGCCCGCGTACGCAGCCAGTTGCGCCGTGTCCGTCCCGCCGCCACCGGGGAGCGCCTCGAATATGAAGACATCGTACTCGATGCCACCAGCCACAGAGTTAACCGTGGCGAAAACGAACTGCGCCTGGGGCCGACAGAATTCCGGTTGCTATCCACCTTCATGGAAAAACCCGGCCGCGTTTTCTCGCGCGAGCAATTGCTCGACCGGGTCTGGGGGCGTGACATCTACGTCGATACGCGCACCGTGGATGTTCACATCGGCCGTCTGCGCAAGGCGTTGACGCAATATGGTGGCTCGGACCCACTGCGTACCGTGCGTGGCGCGGGATACGCGCTGGGGTAGGGCGCCCGGCCCTGCTCAGGCCGCCACGGGTTTCAGTCTCAGGATTTCACGGGCCTGCTGCCATGTGGCGACGGGCCTTTCATATTTTTCGCAAAGCTCGGCCGCACGTTTGATCAATGCCGCATTCGATGGCGCCAGCGTTTTGCGATCAAGCTTGACGTTATCTTCGAGACCCGCGCGCGTATGGCCGCCGGCGGCGATGGCCCATTCGTTCACTTCGATCTGCGCGGGCCCGATACCCGCCGCGCACCAAGCCGCATCGGGCGCCCGCGATTTGATGATCTTCACGTAGAAATCGAACACTTCCTTATCCGCCGGCATCGCATTCTTCACACCCATCACGAACTGCACATAAAGACGTCCGAAAAGTTTACCTTCCTCATGCATCCGGATCGCGTGAAGAATGTGGCTCAGATCGAAGGCTTCGATCTCTGGCGTGACTTCATAGGTCTGCATCTCGCTTGAAAGCCAAGCGACAAGGTCCGGCGGGTTCTCATAGACCCGCGTCGGAAAATTATTCGAACCAACCGAGAGCGACGCCATATCCGGCCGCAGCGGCAGCATGCCGCCACGGGCCTGTCCGGCACCGGACCGGCCACCAGTGGAAAACTGGATGATCATGCCGGGGCAATGTTTTTCGAGGCCTTCCTTGAGTTTGGCGAATTTCTCAGGATCGGACGAGGGCGTTTCATCAGCGTTGCGCACATGCGCGTGACAAATCGAGGCTCCCGCTTCAAACGCTTCGTGGGTGCTTTCGATTTGCTCGCTTATGGAGATCGGCACCGCCGGGTTCGCGGCTTTGGTCGGTACGCTGCCGGTGATCGCGACGCAAAGGATACAGGGGTTAGTCATGTATTCAGGCCTTTATTCAATGGGTTCCGCGAAATTCATAAAGTGCATGCGGACCCGGGGTGGTTTTCGTCCATCCAGTTACATTACATAATCATGATTATACAGATTGGGAAAACATGATCCTGTAACTATCAAGCCGCAATTCACATCCGAATTCAATGCCCTGCTCCGACGTGCTGGACAGATCGTCCCATCAGAGATTAAGCAATCGTACCAAACAATGCGAGACGCACCATGTCATCTGTCCTGATCCTGAACGGCCCGAACCTCAATCTGCTGGGCACGCGCCAACCCGACGTCTATGGCCACACGAAATTGGCTGACATTGAAAAGATGTGCATGGACCATGGTGCACAGATCGGCATGGATGTCGCCTTTCATCAATCCAACCATGAAGGCGTTCTGGTCGATCACATACATGCGGCACGCGGCACGCATGACGGCATCATACTTAATGCTGGAGCTTACACCCATACGTCCATTGCGCTGATGGACGCGATTGCCTCGGTGGAAATCCCCGCGATTGAGTTACACCTCAGCAATGTGCATGCGCGTGAAGAGTTTCGGCACAAATCCTATATCGCCAAGGTCTGCGTCGGTATCATTTGCGGGTTTGGCGCACGCGGTTATACGCTTGCCATGGATGCTTTGAGAAAAGATTAACTTCGTATCGTAATAACTTGTTATAATTAAAAAAAACGCCGCATTTCTGCGGCGTTTTTTCATGATTGCGATTGCGACGGTCGCATCAGCCTTTAGCGGCTTTTGCCACTTCCGCTGCGAAGTCTTCTTTGACCACTTCGATGCCTTCACCCACTTCCAGGCGGACAAAGCCGGTGATTGTGGCGCCTGCTTCCTTTGCTGCGTCGCCGACTGTCAGGTCGGGATTTACCACAAAAGCCTGGTTGAGCAGCGTGACCTCGGACATGTATTTCTTCATCCGCCCGACGATCATCTTTTCGATAACCTGCTCGGGCTTACCGCTTTCGCGGGCAATGTCCATTTGGACCTGCTTTTCCTTTTCGACCACGGCCGGGTCCAGATCGTCTTCGGAGAGCGACGCCGGGTTAACGGCTGCAATGTGCATCGCGACCTGTTTGCCGAATGCTTCGTCACCGCCTGTCAGCGCGACCAGCACGCCGATCTTGCCCATGCCGTGGGTTGCGGCATTGTGGACGTAGGAAACAACGTTATCCCCTTCGATGGCCGACATGCGGCGCAGCGACATGTTCTCACCGATGGTAGCGATCTTGTCGGTAATGAGATCTTCGACGGATTTGCCACCGATATCGGCTTTCTTCAGTGCTTCGACGTCGTCCACGCCCATGGTCGCGAAGGCGATCTTGCCGACCATTTCCTGGAATTCGGCGTTCTTTCCAACGAAATCGGTTTCGGAGTTCACTTCGACGGCGATGCCCTTTCCGCCTTCGACTTGTACGGCCACGAGACCTTCGGCCGCCGTGCGTCCGGATTTCTTGGCAGCCTTTGCAAGGCCTTTGGTGCGCAGCCAGTCCACGGCTTCGTCCATGTTGCCTTCGGTTTCGGTCAGCGCTTTTTTCGCGTCCATCATGCCTGCGCCAGTGCTATCGCGCAGTTCTTTCACCATTGCGGCTGTAATCGCCATCCTGGGGTCTCCTTGTGAAGTGGTTGGAGTTGGGGCAGGTGTCCCTGCCCCATATGTCATGCGTGTGACAGGTGTCTATCAGGCCTGTGCTTCTTCCGCGGGCGCATCGGCGGCTTCGGTAACGGCCTCTTCGACCGGCGCTTCTTCCATCTCACCCAGATCGACGCCAGCGGCGCCGAGTTGTGCCGACATGCCGTCGAGCGCAGCGCGTGCGGCGAGGTCGCAGTAAAGGGCGATGGCGCGAGATGCGTCGTCGTTGCCCGGGATGATGTAGTCGATGCCGTCGGGTGAGCAGTTGGTGTCCACCACCGCCACGACTGGGATGCCCAGTTTGTTGGCTTCCGCAACGGCCAGCGCTTCTTTCTTGACGTCGATCACGAAGATCAGGTCGGGCCGGCCGCCCATTTCACGGATACCGCCAAGCGACGCCTGCAGTTTGCCCTGATCGCGCTCCATGCCCAGACGCTCTTTCTTGGTCAGGCCTGCAAATCCCTGCTCCGCCTGCTCGTCGATCGTCTTGAGACGGTTGATGGACTGGGAAACGGTTTGCCAGTTGGTCAGCGTGCCGCCGAGCCAACGGTGGTTCATGTAGTACTGGGCGCATTTCTCGGCAGCCTCGGCAATCGGCTGTGCAGCCTGACGCTTGGTGCCGACGAAGAGGATGCTGCCACCTTTGGCGACTGTTTCACGGATCACGTTGAGAGCCGCGTCCAGCATGGGAACGGTCTGCGTCAGGTCCATGATGTGGATGCCGTTGCGCGCGCCGTAGATGAAGGGCCCCATGCGGGGATTCCAACGCTGCGTCTGGTGGCCGAAGTGAACGCCTGCTTCAAGCAATTGGCGCATGGTGAACTCTGGAAGAGCCATGTCTTTATACCTTTCCGGTTTGAGCCTCGGCGGGGGTATGACACCTTGTGGAGCCAACCGGCGGACCTATTGGGGATGTCTCCCCCAATAGACCCAACCCCGCCTGCGGGATTACGTGCGGCGCGTATAGGACAGGTGTGCGTGCACTGCAAGCGAAGAATTGCGTGGCATCACATCGGTGCGGCCCATAATGCGTCCCGGTCTTGCGTCTTGCGCACCGGTGGTTTTATGCTGGCATAAAGGGTTGGGAAAAAGCCCGCCGATAAACAATTTTTGGGAGCCATCATGAAACACCTGATAACTGTTGCGGCGCTTTCCGCCGCGCTTGTATTGTCTGCTGGCGCATGGGCACAATCCGTGACACTGAAACCCGCTGATCCGCAGCCTTCGGCCGGGTCTCTTTCGGCCGGACTTGCCGTCAACTACGCGATCATTCCAAGCAATGTGCGATCTCTGGACCTTGCGAAGAAAACTCTGAAGAAGAGCGCGACGCCCGGCGCGCCGATCGCAGGACTGACCTATGAGGACACCAACAAGAAAGTAATGACCTCGGACAGGTCCGAAAAGATTGCGGCTGATATCTCCGGCTACATCAAGTTTCCAAGAGCCGGCAGCTACACGCTGGATTTTCTCAACAACGACGGTTTGCAGCTCTTTATCGGCGGTCAGGAAGTCGCGATGTATGACGGTATCCACGCCTGCGGCTATTCCGGCGAGATCGAGGTCAACGTGCCTACCGCAGGCTATTATCCTCTGCAGGCCACGTATTTTCAGCGCAAGGGCACGTCCTGCCTGATGATGGAGTGGGGCGCCGACAGTGACAGTCTGGAGATGGTCACCAACGACGTCTTTTTTCACTGACAGATCACTTTGCGGACCCGCCCTGCCCTGATGCCAGATATCCTGCGCGCACGGCTTGTTCGCAGGCTCTTGCAAGCGACTTGCGGTCGCTGAAATCGGCGGCCTTGAGCGGCGTGTGGTAGGTAACGGCCACACGACCGCCCGCGCCGCCCGCCAGTACATTGAGCAGATGGTGCCCGAAATCCATCTCGCCCCACCAGCCGAAAAAGCGCGGATCGCTTCCCGATGGGGCCGAATAGTGCAGGCTCGCGGGTTGAATGGAGAGATTGCTGCGCAGTGCGGGATCGAGAAAAGCGGCGAAAAGTGTGGTCTTGAAGGGGAGAACCCTTAACCCGTCGCTGCTGGTACCCTCGGGGAAAAACAGCAGTTTGTGCCCCGCAGCGAGGCGCGTTCGGAAAAGCTCGGTGTGCTCTGCGGCGCGCTTTCGGTCTCTTTCGATAAAAACGGTGCCGGTGGCGCGCGCCAGCCAACCAATCCCTGGCCACCTGGCAACCTCCGCCTTGGAAACGAAATAGATGCGCTTCGAAGCGTTGAGCACGAAGATGTCCAGCCAACTGGCATGGTTGGCCACAACCGCCCCCTGCCCCTTGAGCGGATGACCGGAGACTATAAGCCTGATGCCAAGCACTTTTAGCGCGCTGCGACAGACGGCGACGGTGATGTAGGGCGTTATGGGCCGCGCCACTCCGAAGAGCGGCCGCTCGACCAGTCTCAGCAGGAGCAGAAGCGCCAAACCGCCGCAGATCAGCACAGCCAGTGGCAGACCGCGCAGGACGATGCTCAGGATTTCCCGCGGCCCGAACGAAAGGCCGGCGGGGGGCGGATCACCCTGCCACGTAGGGTTCACAGGGCGGGCCCCTGATAGAGCCGCGCCTGCCGCTGGTTCATCAATGCGGTATCGAGGATCAGACAGACATCGGTCGTGTTGAAGGCATGATCGATAAATGCTCCCTCGCCTACGAAACCGCCCAGCCGCAGATAGGCCTTGATGAGCGATGGCACTTGCCGCATCGCGTCGCGCCAGTCGAGCGCATCATCCGCAATCAGATCCATGCGCTGAAAGGCAGATGGTTGCGCGCGCACCCGAAGTTCCGGCGGCGCGAGATGGCGGTGATGCAATAGCGACAAAGGAGCCGCCAACGCATCCACATCGGTCCCGTGAAAGCTGGCGACACCGAAGAGTATCTCGATATCATGCGCGGCCACGTAAGCGGCAAGACCGCTCCAAAGGTGATACATGGCCATGCTTCCCCGGTACTCGCGGTGGAGACAGGACCTGCCAAGCTCGAGTATGCGTCGACCGGATGTCACAAGCGGCGACAGATCGTATTCAGAGGCCGAATAGAAACCGCCTGCTGCCTCTGCCTGATCCGCGCGCATGATACGGTACACGCCCACAACCTCGGCTCGCCGTTCATCGGTCAAAACAAGATGATCAAAATAGGGATCGAACCGGTCAATCTCGAGCTTGCGTTCATGATCGACAAGATCGCCTCCGCCGCCCAGTTCCTCCACGAAGACCGAATAACGCAACCGCTGAGCTGCTTCCAACTCGCCCTTGTTGTTGGCGAGTTTGACAGAGAATGAAGGAGAGAGTCCTGTAGTCATGTCAATCTTGTTTTCTGCCAGTTACTCGCCCCATCGGCCCCTTTTCATCGTATACCTAACAAACCAAGAGTTTTTGGCTGTTTTACAATCCCCGCGTGTGCATTAACCTTTTGGCAAGGATGTTCAGTCATCAAAGACCGGGAAAAGGGCTATACGAGTGCTATCAATGACAATTTTACCTTCGTCGCGAAAGTTGACGGTCACCCGGCCGTCGATGTTGCTCTGTACCTGCCCCGTCCCCCAGTCGGGCCTATCGGGGTGGCGAACCAGCATACCGGGAGAGAGGATGGCGTTCAAATCTTCCATAACGGCCTTTTCGCGCAAGGTTAGGTAGATGGTCCAGAGCAATATCAACATCGCGGCGCTGATTGGCAGCCGCATCTGCCATGATCTGATATCTCCAATTGGCGCGATCAACAATGGGCTCGAACTTTTGAGCATGTCCGGAGATGCACCTGGCCCGGAAATGGACCTCATCCAGGAGAGCGTCGGCAACGCAAGCGCGCGCATTCGATTTTTCCGCGTCGCCTTTGGCGCGGCAGGCGAACAGATGATGGGTCGGTCCGAAGTGGTATCGATTCTGAAGGATCTGATGTATGGCGCACGGCTCGATGTGGCCTGGGGGCCGATGGATGCGCAACCGAGGTCCCGTGTTCGCTTGGCCTTTCTGGCGCTGCTTTGCGTGGAAACCGCCATGCCTTATGGCGGAAGGGTCGAAATCAGCCAGCATGAGGATCAGTGGCTGCTGCACGGACACGCGGACAAGCTGAACATGGACACGGGGTTATGGGAGATCCTCGCGACACGCGATGCACCTGACGATCTTAGACCGGCGCAGGTTCAATTCGCGCTCTTGCCGCTTATCGCCTTTGATCTGGGTCGCCGTATCGTCAGCGAGATTTCCGTGAACGAAGTCAAGCTCAGGTTTTAGGGGCGCACGGTTCCGTCGCCAGTTACGAGGTATTTGAAGCTTGTGAGTTGCGCGGCTCCCACCGGTCCCCGCGCGTGCATCTTGCCCGTGGCGATACCAATTTCCGCACCCATCCCAAACTCGCCGCCATCCGCAAACTGTGTCGAAGCGTTGTGCATCACAATTGCCGAATCCAGTTCGTTCATGAAACGTCGGGCGACCGTTATATCCTCGGTGAGGATGCAGTCGGTATGGTTTGAACCATAGCGCCGGATATGCCCCAGCGCCGCGTCGAGGTCCGGTACCACCCGTGCAGCGATTATCATGTCGAGATATTCCTTGCCCCAGTCGTCCTCGCTGGCAGGGCTGACCCCGTCAAGCTGGGCGAGGCGTGCGTCGCCCCGCACTTCGACCCCGGCGGCGAGAAGCGCTTTGACCACATCCCTGCCAATGGTTTCCGCCGCATCCTGATGGATCAAGAGACACTCGGCAGCGCCGCAGATTCCGGTACGCCGCGTCTTGGCGTTCAGCACGACGCGGCTCACCTTGTCGGGGTCTGCGTCCTTGTCGATGTAGATGTGAACGATGCCTTCGAGATGGGCAAAAACCGGGACCCGCGCTTCGCGTTGCACAAGACCTACCAGCCCCTTGCCGCCGCGCGGCACGATCACGTCGATGTAATCGGTCATGGTGAGCATTTCCGATACCGCAGCCCGGTCACGCGTCGGCACCAGTTGGATGGCATCCTGCGACAGACCGGCATCCTGCAAGCCCTGAACCATGGCGGCATGTAGCGCCTGAGAAGAATGAAAACTCTCGGACCCGCCGCGCAGAATAACGGCATTGCCCGCCTTCAGGCACAAGGCCCCGGCGTCAACCGTGACATTGGGGCGGCTTTCATAAATTACGCCCACCACGCCTAGAGGCGTGCGCACGCGCTGAATATGCAGACCGCTGGGCTGGACCCATTCGGCGATAACCTCGCCCACCGGATCAGTCTGCTCCGCGACGGAACGCAGACCGCCGATGATGCCCTGCAGGCGCTCTTCGTCCAGCGCCAGTCGGTCCATCATGGCTGCGCTCAGCCCCTTTTCTCTGCCGTAATCGAGATCCTTTTGATTGGCCGCGAGGATGTCAGCACGGTTGGTCCAGATATGCTCCGCGGCTGAGATCATCGCCGCATGTTTGCGCTCGGCGCTTGCAACGGCAAGCTCCGCGGCGGCGGCCTTCGCTCGTGCGCCGATGTCGTTCATCAGGCGGGGAATATCTTGGAGATCTTTCATGACACCCTCCTAGGCTGGAATTGTCCGCAGGTTTACGCCAAGCGTGAAGCAACGGCAACGGAGCTTGCGCGTCGCGCCCATATCACAGCGCCATGTCGTCGCGGTGAATGAAAGCTGCCCGTGCCGGATAGCCAAGGACCGCTTCGATTTCATGCGACTTGCGGCCAAGGATGCGAGCGGCTTCCTCGGCTGTGTAGCGAGCCAGCCCGTGGCCGAGCACATGCCCCGTTCCGTCTGCGATGGCGACGGCATCGCCCCGCTCGAAGCGCCCCGCCACGGTGGAAATACCGGCCGGCAACAGGCTCTTTCCGGATCCTATGGCCTTGATTGCACCAGCATCCAGCGTGACCGTTCCACGCGGTTTCATGGCGGCGATCCAATGCTTGCGCGCGGCGCGAGGGTCCAGATCGGCGGTGAACCACGTGGCATTGGCCCCACCTTCCAAGGCTTGGAGAGGGTTGCGCGCGGATCCTTCGGTGATTGCCATGGTGCAGCCCGCAGCCGTTGCGACCTTCGCCGCCATCAGTTTGGTTTTCATACCGCCCTTGGAGAGGCCCGAGCCTGCGTCACCTGCCATGCTCTCGATTTCGGGCGTAATCCTGTCGATTACGTCGAAGCGGCGGGCGGTGGCATCCTGTGCGGGGTTGGCGGAATAAAACCCATCCACATCGGACAGGAGCACCAGCTGATCGGCACCCACGGTGACGGCGATTTGCGCGGCAAGCCGGTCATTGTCGCCAAACCTGATCTCGTCGGTGGCGATGGTGTCGTTTTCGTTGACGATGGGCACGACGCTCAAGTTGAGCAACTGCTCCAGCGTCGCGCGGCTGTTGAGGTACCGGCGGCGGTCTGTGCTGTCGTCCAGGGTCATGAGGACTTGTGCGGTTGTGATGCCATGTGGGGTCAGCGCTTCTTCGTAGGCCCGCGCGAGGCGGATTTGCCCGACAGCGGCTGCGGCCTGGGATTGCTCAAGAGCCAAGTCTGCGGCGGGCAATTTCAAAACACCTCGACCCAGCGCGATAGAGCCTGAGGAGACCAGAACCACATCTGCACCTGCTGCCTTAAGCCAGGCTACATCTTCGGCCAAGGACACCAGCCAGTCGGCGCGCAACGTCCCGGCGACCCGGTCCACCAACAGCGCCGACCCGATCTTGACGACGATGCGGCGCGCTGCCGTCAGGGACGCCATGGCTCTTCTTCCTCAACGGGGGTATGGCGCAACCGCTCATCGGCGATCTGGGATCGCAGCGCCCGCAGCACTTCGGTCACGCCCTCCCGGGCCACGCCCGACATCATCATTACGGGGCCGCCGGAGGCCTTTTCAAGCGCTTCCTTCGCTGCATCGCGTTCGTCGTCGTCGAGCGCGTCGATCTTGTTGAGCACGGTCACACGTGGTTTTTTCGCCAGATCCGCGCCGTAGGCTTCAAGCTCCGCTATGATCGTATGGTAGTCTTCGGCAACCGTCGCGGAGGTGCCATCCACCAGATGCAGAAGCACCGCACACCGTTCCACGTGTCCGAGGAACAGGTCGCCCAACCCCCTGCCCTCCGAGGCGCCCTCGATCAGTCCGGGAATATCGGCCACGACGAACTCTGTATTGTCCACGCCCACCACGCCGAGATTGGGATGCAGCGTGGTAAAGGGATAATCGGCAATCTTTGGCCGTGCATTCGACGTAGCCGCGAGAAATGTCGATTTACCGGCATTCGGCAGCCCCAGTAGGCCCACGTCTGCGATGAGCTTCAACCTCAGCCAGAGCGTACGTTCCACGCCGTCCTGGCCAGGGTTGCTGCGACGCGGGGCCTGGTTGGTTGCCGATTTGAAATGAAGGTTGCCGAAACCGCCGTTACCGCCACGCGCCAATTGCACGCGCTGGCCCACCTCGGTCAGGTCCGCGATTACGGTTTCCTGATCTTCATCGAGGATTTCAGTTCCCACCGGAACCCGCAGGACGATATCCTCGCCGTCCTTGCCGGTACGCTGGCGGCCCATACCGGGCTGGCCGTTCTTGGCGAAGAAGTGTTGCTGGTAGCGGAAATCGATGAGCGTATTCAGACCATCTACAGCCTCCGCCCAAACAGACCCGCCTTTGCCGCCGTCGCCGCCGTCGGGCCCACCGAATTCAATATATTTCTCACGCCGGAAGCTGACGCAACCGCCACCGCCCGCGCCCGAGCGAATATAGACTTTGCAGAGGTCGAGAAACTTCATGGGCTTTCCTAGCCTGAGGTGCGGCGCAGCTCAATTACAGTTTACGCAGATAGGTCCAGGTGGGCACGGTTGTCCCGCGCGCCACGCAGTAGCTCTCCGCGTCGCCAAGGTATTCAAACCCGCAGTGCGTCAGCACACGCGCAGATGCAGGGTTGTCGTGAAAAACGCTGGCGAACATGGTTTTGTTTTTCATCGGGTTGGCCTCGACCAGCGCCTGCACCGCATCCGAGGCAAGCCCGGTATTCCAGTAAGGGGGCGCCACCCAATAGGCGACTTCGGATTGCTCGCGGTCCATCCGCTCGAGCGAGATCAAGCCCATGAGTTCTGAGCCGCCGGATTTCATCCCGTCCATTGCCCAGACATCTTCCAACCGGTCATCGGCCATGGCACGGGTCACGAATGCTTCGACCATACCCGGCGGAACCGGGTGCGGAATGGAGGTGGTCATACGCGCGACCCTGGCATCGCCGCCGTAAAGTTCGATCAGGCCCATATCGGACCGGCGCAAGGGGCGCAGATCAAACCGCTCCGTTTCGATGACGGCCTGCAGGGTGATCTTTTCCATTTCCATTGTCACGCTCCTCCTCCGAACAAAACAAACAGTACAGAAGCCACGGTCAGACCCGCGAGGCTCCACATTAGATAAGGTTCAATTGCGGTTCCCGCTACCGTGCGGGCAATGGCGTCTCCGGCCAACGTCCACATCGGGTGTAAAATGATCTGGCAGGTCAGCAGGACTGCCGCGATGGTCGCCGTTGCTACCAAAGCGGGGGTGCCGGGCGCCACGAAGGCTGTAAAACCGCCGACGATCATCGCCCAGGCCTTGGGGTTCAGCGGGTGCACG
>JBFFFS010000053.1:0-14157 GCA_041557855.1 Roseobacter sp.
AAACTCATCATCCGTGAAAACATCGCCCACGAAGGGACGCATGACCTTGTAGGCAATCGCCTCGTAGGGCAGCCCCTCCAGTGCGGCAATCTCCGTCCGCGTCATCTGCGGGATCGTCTCGGGCACGTACAATCCCCCGTCACGGGCAAGCCCGCTCAGCATCGCTTCTTCGAAATTCAGCACTGGGGCCGTGCCACGGGTCGAGATATACTTCATGTCAGTTCAGCTTTCGTTAGTGGCGGTGCCACGGCGGAGAAAGAAAAATGTCATCAGCACCCAGATCGCCGCCAGAGAGAACCAGGTGATCGCATATTGCAAGTGATCGTTGGGAATGGCGGCGGTGTCCACCGGCATCGGCGACACCGGGCCGCCCGATTGCGGCGCTTGCCGGCGCACGACCAGCACGGGCTGCGTGCCAAGCGCCTCGGCCATCGCCGTCACGTCGCGGGCAAACCAGATGTTGTTCGCCAGATCAGGCTCCGGGGTGAAACTGTCGGTTTCGAGGGGCCATTGCAGATTGCCAACCACGGTAGTGGACGGACCTTCCTCGACCTTCAGAGCCTCCGCGTCCTCCGTCGTCACGAAGCCGAGGTCGATCATGATGTCGCCCTCTTCACGCAGCATCGGCCGGATGATGCGATACCCCGCCCCGACCTGTTTTTTAGACACCAGCACCTGCAGGTACTCGGCCCCTAGTGTGCCGCTCACTTCCACCGGCAGATAGGCGTCGCGCGCGGGGTCTGGCTGCTGCGGCAGAGGCACGGGATCTGCGGCGATCCGCGCCTCGATGTCGGCAATTACGCCTTCCTTCCAGCCCAGCCGCTGCACTTGCCAGACGCCAAGGCTGATGAGGATCGCCGCACCGCCTAAGCCAAAGATAAAAAGGAACGCCAGTCGTCTCATTCAGCTTCTCGGACCAAAGGGAAAGCGCGCGAAAATCGCGCGCTTTGTTTTCTTGCTTTCAGGTGGCTCTCAGTGGCCGCCGGGCATCTGCGCCACGCCGTAGATATAGACGGCGAAGAACAGGAACAGCCAGACAACGTCCACGAAGTGCCAGTACCATGCTGCCGCCTCGAAGCCCACGTGCTTTTCAGGGGTGAAGTCGCCCCGCATCGCACGGACGAGACAAACCGTCAGGAAGATCGTCCCGATGATCACATGGGCACCGTGGAAGCCGGTTGCCATGAAGAAGTTCGAGAAGAACTTGTCACCGCCGAATTCCCACCCCTGATACAACAGGTAGGAATACTCGTAGGCCTGAAGCACAGTGAACAGCACGCCCAGCACGATGGAAATCGCCAGACCCGCGACAAGGTCCTTGCGGTTGTTTTCATGCACGAGAGCGTGGTGCGCCCAGGTCACGGCGCAGCCCGACAGAAGCAGGATCAGCGTGTTGATGAGCGGCAGATGGAACGCGTCAACGTGATAGATTTCAGGCTGCACGTACTCGGTACCGGCATATTCGCTCATCGGGTAGATCGCGTGCTTGAAGAAGCTCCAGAACCACGCGGCGAAGAACATCACCTCGGACATGATGAAGAGGATGAAGCCGTAACGCAGGCCGATCCGCACGACGGGAGTGTGATCGCCAACCTTGCTTTCCCGCACCACTTCCGTCCACCAGCCGAACATCACGTAAAGGACGCCAATAAAGCCGATCCAGAACATGAAGGGCGTGACGCCCTGCATCCACAGAACGCCGCCAAAGAGCATCACGAATCCGCCGATCGCGCCGAGCAAGGGCCAGATCGAGGGGTTCAGGATGTGGTAGTCGTGATTTTTTTCATGGGCCATAATGGTGTCCCTCTTGCCTTATGTTGGTCAGTTCAGACTTGTGTCTGAGGTTGTTGCATCACTGCCCTGCACGTCTGCGTAGTCTTCCGGCAGGTCTATTTCGTAAAAGGTGTAGGAGAGCGTGATTGTATGGATGTACTTCGCATCCCGGTCTTCCACGATCTCGGGATCCACGTAGAACGTCACCGGCATCTGCACCCGCTCTCCGGGCTGCAGCACCTGTTCTTCAAAGCAGAAGCACTGAATCTTGTTAAAAAAGCCACCCGCCTGATACGGCGTCACATTGTAGCTAGCGGAGCCGGCGATCACGCGGTCTGTGGGATTGTAAGCTTCGTAGAAAGCCAGCCCTGTCTCTCCTATGCGCAGCTCCATTTCACGCACCATGGGTTTGAACTCCCATTGCATGTAATTATTGAGCGAGCCGTCGAAACGAACCTTGATGGTCTGGTCCAGCACGTCTTCCGAGGCGACCGTGGACACACCGGTCACGCCGCCGAAACCCGTAACCCGGCAGAACCAGTCGTAAAAGGGAACCGATGCCCAGGCCAGGCCGCCCATCAGCAGCACGACGCTGACGGTTTGGGCTACGGTCTTTGCGGGTCCTTGCAGTTTCATCAGTTTCCAAGCTCCGCGGCGGAGGGCATCTCGAAGTCTCCGTTCGTGACCTTGGTAAAGGTCAACGCCAGCACCAGCACGACAAAAGCGGCGAGCATCAGACCGACACCCACGTTGCGCCCTTTGCGGCGGCTGTGAATTTCATGTTCGGTGCGAAATGGCATCGCTTACCAGCCTCCCAGGCCATAGGGACGCAGCACCGCCTCAAGCAGAATGGCCCCGAAATGCGCGAAAAGATACCAAAGCGACAGGCGGAAGAACTTCTTTTCCACCCGGTAAGCGTCAGCTTCGGCCTGCGTCTCGTTACGGCGCCAAATGGCTACCGCCCCCTTGAGGAACAGGACGTTCAGCACCACTGCGGTGGCGAGATACAGGGGGCCACCGATCGTGGAGAACCCGGTGCCCACCGCAAGCACCGCCAGCAGCACCGTGTAGGTGATGATATGGGCGCGCGTGGTGCGGCGTCCGTGGGTCACGGTCAGCATCGGAACGCCCGCATCGTCGTAGTCGGACTTCATGAACAGGGCAAGCGCCCAGAAGTGCGGCGGCGTCCACATAAAGATCAACGCGAACATCAGCCATGCCTCGACGGAGAAGCTGCCGGTCGCAATGACCCAGCCGATAACCGGCGGAAACGCCCCGGCGGCGCCGCCGATGACGATGTTCTGCGGCGTCGCGCGCTTCAGCCACATCGAATAGACGACCGCGTAGAAAACGATGGTGAAGGTCAGTAGCGCCGCGGCCATCAGGTTGGCAGACAGCGCCAGCATCATCACCGACAGGCCCGACAATGCCACACCGAGATTGAGCGCCTCTCCGGGCATCACACGCCCGGACGGAATCGGGCGCTTGGCGGTACGGCGCATGACGGCGTCAATGTCGGCGTCCCACCACATATTGAGCGCCCCGGACGCCCCCGCGCCGATGGCAACGAACAATATGGACGAGAACGCGATCACCGGATGCACCGGAACGGGCGCGGCAAGCAGGCCGACAAGCGCAGTGAAGACGACAAGCGACATCACTCGCGGCTTCAGAAGCGCGAAATAGTCGCCCAGCTGTGCGTCGTGGTCTTTTTGAAGTGCGCTGTAGCCTACGTCAGCCATATCGTCGCCTTTGACCGGTCAGTAAGGCGGGCGGGCGGAAATGGCTCCACCTGCCCCGCCAATTCTCAGTTGGATGCCAGAACCCGCGATTGCGGAATCCCGGCATATTCTTCCTTCGCATCCGCCAGCCAGCGTGCATACTCCTCTTCGGACACGACTTTCACGGTGATCGGCATGTATGCGTGGTAGAAGCCGCACAACTCGGAACACTGGCCAAAGTAGATGCCTTCCTGCTCCGCTTTGAACCAAAGCTCGGCCAGACGGCCAGGTACCGCATCCTGCTTCACGCCGAAGGCCGGAATCGTCCAGGCATGTATAACGTCTGCTCCGGTGACCTGCATGACAACTGTCTTGTTCACCGGCACTACGACCGCGGTATCCGTTGCCAGCAGGAACTCATCGCGGCTGTATCCCGCGTCCACCAGCTTGGCTTCCATGTGCTCATCGAGCACGAAGGGCGTTACGTTCGCATCCTCAGGACGCGAACCTTCGTCCAGCGTCGCTGCAGAACCCAGCATGTAGCTGTCAAAGCCGAACCCCTCGTCCACGTACTCGTAGCCCCAGTACCACTGGTAGCCGGTCACCTTGATCGTCAGGTCTGCTTCGGGAATCTCCTGCTGCTTGAACAGCACCGGCAGGGAGAATGCACCAATGAAGACCAGAATCACGATCGGCACCACAGTCCAGGCAATCTCGACAGGGGTGTTATGTGTAAAGCTCGCCGAGTCCGGGTTGCGTTTGGCATTGTAGCGGATTGCCACCCAGGCGATCAGCGCCGTCACGAAAAGGGTGATCACCGTGATGATGACGAGGATCATGCCGTCCAGCCACTGCAGGTCAGAGGCAAGCTCCGTCACGGCCGGCTGGAAGCCCATCTTGCCGTTCTCGGGCTTGCCAATGATTTCAAGGTTTTCCTGCGCCTGAGCGGAAACCGCCGTCAAGGCAGTCGCAAGGCCTGCGAGTGAGAAAAGTCGTGTCATATGCCGTCCTGATCTTAGGCTGATCGTTGGATCATGTTGCGCATTGTGGAAGGGGCTGGGTGTGCGCACCGTCCCTCCCGTTGTAATCTGCTCACTTACAATCATATTCTGATCCTAAGATAAAGACTTCAGCTTGCGTCATTCAGACGCTTCTGCCGAAATAGTCGCCCCGATCGGAGCTTTTTCATGACTGACGCGCCCTTTTCACCCTTCAACGACTCACTGGACCGGGAGATAGCCCTGCGCACGCTGCGCGCGGCCACGGACGGCGCAGATGACGGGGAGTTATTCCTGGAGCGGCGCCGGTCCGAGGCGCTGGTATTCGACGACGGACGCCTGAAAACTGCAAGCTATGACGCCTCCGAAGGGTTCGGGCTGCGGGCTGTACGCGGAGAAGTCGCAGGTTACGCGCACTCCACAGATATTTCCGAAGCCGCGCTAAAACGGGCGAGCGAAACGGCGCGGCTGGCGGTCGGCGACGGTGGTGGCACTTGGTCCGATGCACCAAATCCCACGAACAGGCGGCTTTACACGGATGCCGATCCGATCGCCGGGGCCAGCTTTCCCGTCAAGGTCGAGACCCTGCGCGAGATAGATGCGTATGCGCGTGGCCTTGATGCGCGTGTGGTGCAGGTATCGGCCACCATTGCCGCCACACTCCAAGAGGTGGAGATTCTGCGCCCAGACGGATATTCCGTCCGTGATGTGCGACCGATGACGAGGGTCAACGTATCCGTCATCGTGGAACAGAACGGGCGGCGCGAATCCGGCACCGCCGGCGGCGGCGGGCGGGTCGGTCTCGACGGGCTGATCGACCCGGCAGACTGGCAGGCCAAGACCCGCGAGGCGTTGCGCGTCGCCTGCGTCAATCTCGAAGCTGTGCCAGCGCCCGCCGGTGTGATGGATGTGGTACTGGGCCCGGGCTGGCCGGGAATCCTGCTGCACGAGGCCATTGGCCATGGGCTCGAGGGCGATTTCAACCGCAAGGGGTCCTCCGCCTTCGCCGGGCTGATGGGCCAGCGTATCGCAAGCCCGGGCGTGACAGTGCTGGACGACGGCACGATCCCGGACCGCCGCGGCTCGATCACCATCGACGACGAGGGCACACCCTCGGGCAAGAACACATTGATCGAGGACGGCATCCTCGTCGGCTACATGCAGGACCGCCAGAATGCGCGCCTGATGGGGGTGGCACCCACCGGCAATGGCCGCCGCGAGAGCCATGCGCATGCGCCGATGCCGCGCATGACGAATACCTACATGCTGGGCGGAGACACTGCGCCCGAGGATATCGTGGCCGACCTAAAGGACGGTATTTACGCCGTCGGCTTTGGCGGCGGTCAGGTTGATATCACCAATGGCAAATTCGTCTTTTCATGCACCGAGGCTTACCGCGTCAAGGACGGCAAGGTGGGCGCCCCGGTAAAAGGCGCGACCCTGATCGGTGACGGGGCCACCGCGCTGCAACACATTCGCGCCATCGGCAACGACATGGCACTGGACCCCGGGATGGGCAACTGCGGCAAGGCCGGTCAATGGGTGCCAGTTGGCGTCGGGCAGCCGACGTTGATGATAGGGGGCCTGACGGTCGGTGGATCTGCATCCTGAGGCCTTAACCGCGCCGCCGGAAGGTGGCGCGGGCATTCCGGTTCATTCGTTATTAACCAAGTCGGTCTAGAAATGATTCTGCAACGGACGGAGTCGCGGATGACTGACAGGGACCAAAATCCTTCTTCCACTCACCCCCTACTCCCACCCACCTCGGAAGATGACCAGTTCTCCAGGCTCCGTCTGTTGCGATCCCGCCGGGTCGGCATTCGGCATAACGACGTATAAACGACAGCTGACTGAACACGGCACGGCGCAGAAAGCGCTGGAAGCACTACTCGAAGTGGCACGCGCCGCCGGCGTTGAGACACACGAAGTATGCCCCGAGGCTGTCATACAGGCAGAACTCAACGCCGCGCGGGCGGGCTGGTGCGCGGCTGGTCGCGCACGGCACCGCCGCCTATCCTTCCCCGCTGGACGATATCGCCGACGCCCCCCCCGTTTTTGTGGGTAATCGGGGACGCTTCGCTGCTGGCGCGCCCCATGATTTCTCTCGTCGGTGCGCGCAACGCATCATCCATCGGCACCCGGATGGCGACCGCGCTGGCGCGCGATCTCGGCGCCGAAGGATATGTCATTGTCTCCGGGCTGGCGCGCGGTATCGACGCTGCCGCACATCTGGCGGCGTGTCCAACAGGCACCATTGCCGTGCAGGCCGGTGGCGTCGACGTCATATATCCCGCCGAAAACGCAGAACTCGCGCAAAGGCTGGCACAGAGCGGCCTGCGCCTGTCGGAACAGCCCATGGGGCTGCAGCCGATGGCGCGCCATTTTCCCAGCCGCAACCGCATCATTTCCGGGCTGAGCCGGGCGACGATTGTGGTCGAGGCGGCAACAAAATCCGGCAGTCTCATCACCGCCCGGGATGCACTGGACCCGGGCCGGGACGTGCTCGCAGTGCCCGGCAGTCCCTTTGATGCGCGCGCCGCCGGTTGCAACCAGCTGATCCGTGACGGCGCGACGCTGATCCGCTCCGCCGCCGACGTGATCGAAGCGTTGACACCATTGCACGGAGAATCGCCGGAACTGCCATTGCACGCCCCTGCGCGGACAAGAACCGTATCATCTGAAAAGCGGCGCGCGCCCGGTCATCTCAAACGCGTAGCGAAACTCCACCAGCAGATTCTTTCTCGCCTCAGCCCCGCGCCGATGGCCGACGACCAGCTTATCCGCGATTTGTCCGTCACCGCCTCAGAGGCCGCGCCCGCGCTTCTCGATCTCGAACTTGACGGCCGGATCACGCGCCGGGCCGGTGGGCTTTTGTCCCGGACCTGACTGGGCAATATGTCCCGCGATAATGCCAAAGGTAACCTAAGGCGACGGTTACAGGAGCATCGATGTCCTGGCATTGCCTCAAATCTCGGGCTGGTTGCATCTACCCGATCAAGCAGCACACGGATGGCAGGTATCAGCGCGAGCGCCCTGCCGCCGACAGGCGGAGCGGGTCATGCCACACCGCCGGACGCGGGTAAACTTCGCGGTTCGCGTGACGTTTTCAGGGCACCCGACATGCCATGCGAGCACGGGCATTCCGCCGCATCCGACAGGCTTGCGCAAGGGCAGCCATTGAAAATATCTGCTTGCGCACCACGTCTCACGCGGCCATAGACATCAGATATTTTTGCTCAGAGGTACGTCTTTTTATGCCTGTCGTCGTTGTTGAATCTCCTGCCAAAGCAAAAACGATCAACGCTTACCTGGGGGATGACTACACCGTTCTGGCGTCTTACGGACACGTGCGGGACCTGCCGCCCAAGGACGGATCGGTTGATCCTGACGCCGATTTCGACATGAAATGGGAAGTGGCCTCGGACAGCCGCAAGCACGTCAAGGCCATCGCCGACGCGCTCAAAAATGACAATGAACTCATTCTCGCAACCGACCCCGACCGGGAAGGCGAGGCGATCAGCTGGCATTTGCAGGAAGCGCTGACCAAACGCAAATCCATCAAGAAGGACACGCCGGTCAGCCGGGTTGTCTTCAACGCGATCACCAAGTCGGCGGTCACCGAGGCAATGCGGAACCCGCGCCAGGTGGACATGCCACTTGTCGAGGCCTATCTCGCGCGCCGCGCGCTGGACTATCTTGTCGGGTTCAACCTCAGCCCTGTGCTCTGGCGCAAACTACCCGGCGCGCGCTCGGCGGGGCGGGTGCAATCCGTGACCCTGCGCCTGATCGTCGAACGCGAGATGGAAATCGAAGCCTTCCGAGCGCGCGAGTACTGGTCCGTCAAGGCCTTGCTGGCAACGCCGCGCGGACAGGAGTTCGAGGCCCGTCTGACCGTGCTCGCCGGCAATAAGCTCGACCGATTCGACATCGCCAACTCCACGCAAGCCGAGATGGCCGTACAGGCGATCACCAGCCGCGACCTGACCGTGACCTCGGTGGAAGCCAAGCCCGCCACCCGCAATCCGTCCGCGCCTTTCATGACCTCTACCCTGCAACAGGAAGCGAGCCGCAAGTTCGGCATGGGCGCGCGCCAGACGATGAGCACCGCCCAACGGCTCTACGAAGCGGGCTACATTACCTATATGCGGACGGACGGTATCGATATGGCACCCGAGGCCGTCAGCGCCGCACGCGACGCCATCAAGACACTTTACGGAGACGAATACGTCCCCGCGAGCCCGCGTATTTACAAGAACAAGGCCAAGAACGCGCAGGAAGCGCATGAATGTGTCCGTCCCACCGACATGCTGACCAAGGCCGAAGACCTCAAGACCTCGGACGCCGACCAGCGCAAGCTCTACGATCTGATCTGGAAGCGGACCCTCGCCTGCCAGATGGAAGCCGCGAGGCTGGAGCGGACATCGGTCGAGATCGGAAGCGCCGACGGTCAGGTCGGCCTTCGCGCCAGCGGTCAGGTAATGCTCTTTGACGGATTCTTGCGCGTCTATGAGGAAGGCCGTGACGATGTCGAAGCGGATGACGACGACAAGCGCCTGCCGCAGATCGATCAGGGCGACAAGATGGACAAGCGCGACGTCTCCCCGGAACAGCACTTCACACAGCCGCCTCCCCGCTACACCGAGGCGACGCTGGTCAAGCGGATGGAAGAACTCGGGATCGGACGGCCGTCGACATATGCATCCGTGGTCACGACGATTCAGGATCGCGGATACGTCCGTAAAGAGAAAAACCGCCTGCACCCCGAAGACAAGGGCCGGCTGGTAACTGCATTCCTGACCAATTACTTCCGGAAATACGTGGGCTACGACTTCACGGCCGACCTTGAAGACCAGCTCGATACCGTCAGCGCCGGAGATGCCGACTACAAGGAACTTCTCAAACGCTTCTGGCGTGATTTTTCCGCCGCCATCGCGGAGACGGCGGATTTGCGCATCACCGAGGTGCTGGAAAAGATCAACGAAGTGCTGGAGCCGCATCTCTTTCCACCCAACGAGGACGGCACGGACCCGCGCCTCTGCCCCAATTGCGGCGCCGGCCGGCTTTCCATGCGCACGGCGCGCTCCGGCGGGGCGTTCATCGGCTGTTCGAACTACCCCGAGTGCCGCTACACCCGTCCCTTCGGCCCCCCCGGTGCAGAAGAAGACGTCGGTATCCCGCCCGAAGGCAAACTGCTGGGCGAGGATGCAGGCGACAAAATCTACGCCTTCAAAGGTCGTTTCGGCCCCTATGTGCAACGCGGCGAGGTCACCGACGACAACAAGAAGCCGCCGCGCCAGTCCATACCGAAGGAGTGGCCGCCCGAGGAAGTCGATCTGCCGCAGGCACTTAAACTGCTATCCCTGCCTCGCGAGATCGGCCCGCACCCCGAAGACGGCATTACCGTCTGGGCCAATATCGGGCGCTACGGTCCCTACATCAAACACGCGCCCTCCACCTCCGACCGGGGTGGGACCAATGCCAACCTCGACGGCATCGAGGAGGTTTTCACGGTCGGCATGAACCGGGCTGTCCAGTTGCTGGCGGAAAAGGTCGCCAGCCGGGGCGGACGCGGTGGCGCGGCCAAGACGCTGCGCGAACTGGGCGAGCATCCCGATCAGGGCGGAACGGTCAGCATCATGGAGGGTAAGTATGGCCCCTACGTGAAGTGGGACAAGATCAACGCCACGCTTCCGAAAGACAGCGATCCTGAGGCGCTGACGCTGGAAGGCGCCCTTCAGCTGATCGATGAAAAGGCGGCAAAGACGGGCAAAGGCCGGCGCAAGGCAGCCGCAACAAAGCCTGCCGCCAAGAAGAACGCGGCTCCGAGAAAGAAGGCATCCTGACCCTTTTGCGCGCCTTCTGAAGCAGAGCGCGGAGACGGCGACGGCCCGCGCCCACCTCACGCGGGGCTTGTGCTGCGACATGCCGTGCCATACAAAGTTGCAAGCACGTCAGCCACAATTGACAGTCGAAACGGGGAAAGGCAACATTCGGCCAGCCAGCCGGATTTTGAGGAAGCAAGATGAAAAAAGTATATGGATCAGCGTCAGAGGCGCTCGATGGCGTATTGCATGACGGCATGACGATTGCGGCAGGCGGATTCGGGCTCTGCGGCATCCCGGAATTGTTGCTGCAGGCAATCAAGGACGCGGGCACCAAGGACCTGACCTTTGCCTCCAACAACGCGGGCGTCGATGATTTTGGGATCGGCATTCTGCTGCAGACCAAACAGGTCAAGAAGATGATTTCCTCTTATGTGGGAGAGAACAAGGAATTCATGCGCCAGTATCTCGGCGGCGAACTTGAGCTGGAGTTCAATCCGCAGGGCACCCTTGCCGAACGCATGCGCGCCGGCGGCAGCGGCATTCCCGGTTTCTATACCAAAACCGGTGTCGGAACGGTCATTGCCGAAGGCAAGGAACACAAGGACTTCGACGGCGAAACCTACATCCTGGAACGCGGCATCGTCGCCGACCTTTCGATCGTGAAGGCTTGGAAGGCCGATCCTACGGGCAACCTCGTGTTCCGCAAGACCGCACGCAATTTCAATCCGCCCGCAGCGATGTGCGGCAAGATCTGCGTGGTAGAGGTCGAAGAGATCGTGCCCACCGGAAGCCTCGATCCCGATGGCATCCATCTGCCGGGCATTTATGTCCATCGCCTTATCGAGGGCGAGCACGAGAAGCGCATCGAGCAACGCACGACAAGGGCCGCCTGAAAGACGTTCTCATGGCAGACACTTCCTTCGGAATTGACGACAACAAGACCCATGAAGAACTCTTGTTCGACGACAAGGGCTTCGACGGCTTTGCGCGCGCGGATATCGCGATGGTCATCACCAATCCGCACCTGGAAGACAATCCTATCGTCTATGTGAACGAAGCCTTCACCCGCTCCACCGGCTATGCACGCAGCGCGTCGATCGGGCGCAACTGCCGTTTTCTTCAGGGCGAACAGACCGACAAGAAATCAGTGGACGCGCTGCGTGCTTCCATCGACGCGGGCGAGACGGTCAGCGTCGATATCGTCAATTACAAGGCCAATGGCGCCCCTTTCATGAACCGGCTGATCGTCGCTCCGATCGCTGATGCAAGCGGAACCATCCAGTATTTCATTGCCTTCCAGAAAGAACTGACCAAGGGCGAGCGCGACAGCTCCAAAGGGGCCGTCAACGACCAGCTGATGGAAGTTCAGAACCGGGTGCAATCCGACCTGTCGATGATCATCGGTATGATCCGCCAGCAATCGGCAGCCACCTCGGTTCCCGATGACTTCGCGGCGCTCAGCCGGCGGATCGAAACGCTTCAGCTTCTCTACGAGGAAATGAAGCTGTCCGATCAGCAGTCCAATCGCGATTCGATCCAGATGGGCAGCTTCATTTCGCGGCTAGCCAGCGCAATAGCGCATATTGAAGGGCGTCCGGGCCTGCGCATGAACATGCAGATCGAACCGCTCGAAGTGCCCATCGAAGTGGCCACGCGCGTAGGGCTCGTGGTGTCCGAGGTGCTCACCAATGCCTTTCAGCACGCCTTCGACCGTATCGATACCGGGCTTGTCGAAATCCGCATGTCTCAATTGAGCGCGGGCGGATTGCGCCTGATCGTCTCCGATGACGGAATCGGCATTCCGAATTCGGTCGAATGGCCATCGGCCGACACAGTTGGCGGCCGGATCATCAGTGGCCTGATCGAAGGCCTCGAAGGCACGCTGCATCTTGGACGAGGCGCAGCGGGCAGCTTTGTAACAATCGACGTGCCCGCGGGTGCGTCCATCACACAACAATAAGGGATTTCTCATGCCTTGGGATCGCAACCAGATGGCCGCGCGCGCGGCACAGGAACTGGAAGATGGCTGGTACGTCAACCTGGGGATCGGCATCCCGACGTTGGTGAGCAACTATATCCCCGACGGGATCGAGGTGACACTGCAATCGGAAAACGGGATGCTGGGCATGGGCCCCTTCCCCATCGAGGGCACTGAAGACCCGGACCTTATCAACGCCGGCAAACAAACCATCACGGAACTGCCCCAGACCGCCTATTTCGCCAGCGCGCAGTCTTTCGGCATGATCCGCGGCGGCAAGATCGCCATGGCGATTCTGGGCGCCATGGAGGTCGCTGAGAACGGTGACCTCGCGAATTGGATGATCCCGGGCAAACTCGTCAAGGGCATGGGTGGCGCGATGGACCTGGTCGCGGGCGTCGGGCGCGTCGTCATCGTGATGGACCACACCTCCAAACATGGCGATAGCAAACTGCTTAAGGAATGCACCCTGCCGCTGACGGGCAAGGGCGTGGTCGACCGCATCATCACCAATCTGGGCGTACTCGATGTGGTTGAAGGTGGACTCAAGATCGTCGAAACGGCAGAGGGCGTGACCGAAGAAGAACTGCGCGCGGCGACGCAAGCAACGATCGTCTGACATTGCGGATGATGCCAGGGCGGAGGTGACGCGCCGACCGCCGGGCCCAGCCTCCCAGACCGTTCTCCAACCTGTCCCCCTACGCGGGATTTAGTTGAGTCCGGCGAAAACGCATCCATCGGAAACAAGTTCAGGCGGTGTCAGGCATAAGCCTCGCGCCACCTGGAAGGCTGCCAGTACCTTGGGCACGTAGTCCCGGGTTTCCGGAAACGGCGGCACGCCTTGATATTTGCGCAGCGATCCCTCACCAGCGTTATAGCCGGCCAGAACCATAATCGGGTCTCCGTCGAATTCGCTCATCAGCCAGTCGAGGTATTTCACGCCGCCGACGATGTTTTCGGTGGGCGACAGACTGTCCCTGACGCCGAAACGCGCGGCGGTTGCTGGCATGAGTTGCATCAGCCCCTGCGCCCCGGCATGGCTGACAGCATCCGTGCGCCCCGCCGACTCCACGGATATGACGGCAAGCACCAACGCGGGCGACACGCGCGTACCCACTGTAGAGCGCAAGATATCCACGCCATTGCTTCGAGCGATGTCCTGAAGGCTCTGCAGACGCGGCTGTGGCACTTCGCCGATACCGGAAAGCACGTCCATCGCCGGTTGTAACCTGCCCGGACCCGAAGCCGCCAGTTCGGGAGAAATTCTCTTCCAGAACCACCCAAAGGATCCGATGTCGCGCGAGATGCTGCCGTCCGGCGCAAGCTCAGGCCCATTGATGATCTCGGGCGGTTTACGGTTGGCCAGCCGATCCAACGCCGCCGCCTGCTCCTCGGGATCGATCTGCACGTTCAGCCGCTTGGTGCCGGATTTGGGTACGCCGACCCGTTTGGCGCTGAAATCAGGGAACGGCGCGGGTTCCTTGGCGACGGCGGACGTGCTCAGTATCAGGCCCGCGGCCAGCGAGGCGGTAATTAATAAACGCATAACACCTGCTCGTGCTCTGGTTTCTCTATTATTGCGCCGAACTATCGCAGAGCTTTCGCTCTCTGACCAGAAAATCCGCGCCCGGATCACGGCGATTTTGCCACAATCCCACGGAAATTTAACAAATCGTAAACGGTAAAATCACATTTTACACATTAAATTCAGATACCTAATAATTTTTTTCGCGTTTTTCGGCCAGCTTCCACAAAAGTCACATTTGCGGTCAAATTCATGCCCCAATCCCCATTCTATATTGCTACATACCAAGTCGGACAGACCACCAAGAGAGAAACGGTCACTTAGGACGGCAAGGTTG
>JBFFFS010000054.1:0-14064 GCA_041557855.1 Roseobacter sp.
GCACGCGAGTGGTGGATACCCTCGATCATCGAGGCGTGGTTCAGCGCATCCGATAGCACCACGCAATCCGGGATACGTGACGCGAGCGTGCCCAAGGCGGCCCAGTTCGACACGTAGCCGGATGTGAAAAGCAAGGCAGCTTCCTTGCCGTGCAGATCTGCGAGTTCAGCCTCAAGCAGGACATGGTCATGCGTGGTCCCGGAGATGTTCCGGTCCCGCCGGCCCCGGCACCGGTACGATCCAGGGCTTTGTGCATTGCATCCAATACAGCAGGGTGCTGACCCATGCCGAGATAGTCGTTCGAACACCAGATGGTGACATCCTTTTGTGCACGATCCGCGCGGTGACAGGCCTTCGGGAAAGCACCTCTTTCACGTTCGAGATCCGCGAATACGCGGTAATTCCCCTCTTCGCGCAACCGTTCAAGGCTCTGCGCGAAGAAGCGATCATATTGTGTTGTCATTCAAGTGCCTCCTGCACAATTTCGTCGAGCAGGGCCTGAACTTCCTGCATGGGTCCTTCCGGATATTCCCGGTAGCCAATCATGACGCTTCCCTGACGGTCCGCCACGAAAATGCCATAGGGGCAATGCGCAATGTTCATCGGATCAGCTTCCATGACCTTGCGCGAAAGCAAAGCCGAGCAGAACAGATATACATCCGCAGCCTCGAAAAGCTTAGTTTCGCTGCCCACATCGGCTGCGGTCCGCGCCAGCATATCTCCCGTATGACTGACGTAATCGATCACCAGCCCGCGCCCCACGATCGCGTTTTCCACCGCGAAAGTAGCATCCTCGAAGCTGCCTTCGAATGTGTAGGTCACAGCCTGATCCGCTGCCGCACTCTGAACCGCCGCGACACATGCCACTGCTGCTAAAAGATTTCTCATGACGTCTCCTCCCTTTTGTTCGGCGTCAATTCTGACACCTTTCCTGGCTGCCGGCCTTGATCAAAATCAGGCCGGCAGCAGTAGTTCACGAGAACATGTCCGCCGTGATCCCCGCATACCAACCTTCGGATTCCTCGTAGGTGGCCTTGCGGGTCGCACTGTCCTCGCCCGTTGCCGAGATGAACCCATCGATTTTGGCGATCTTTTCATCGGTGGCCTCATAGGTTGCACCGACCTTCACGCCGTCATTTTCACTGATGAGTGACCAGCAGGTATTGGAGAACTTCGCCGGGAACACCTTCGATCCCGTCAAAGCACCGCGCACCGCATTGGCACAGACCTTGGCCTGCGAGTTTGCGGAGAACCCGGATTTAGGCATGTCGCCCTGTTGGCTGGCGTCCCCCAGAACATAGACATCCGGATCGGCCTTGCTGCTCATGTCTGCGGCATTTACCGGCGCCCAGTTACCCTCGGTCACCCCGGCCATATCGGCGATGCGGCCCGCCTTCATCGCCGGGATCACGTTGCAGACATCGACGCTGGTCTCCTCGCCATCGATGGTGATCGTCATCGCTGCCGGGTCCACCGACACGTTGCCGCCGCCGAAGTCCTCGCCGATCCAGTCGATCATCCCCGCGTAATGGGTATTCCAGCCTTCTTGGAAAAGAGCCATTTTGGAAAAGTTCGACTTCGGATCGGCGATGATGATCTTGGCGGTCGGGTTCGTCTTCTTGAGCGTATGCGCCACCATCGACACGCGTTCGTACGGCCCCGGCGGGCAGCGGTAGGTATTGGGCGGCGCGATCATCGCAAATATCCCACCCTCCGGCATGGCGGCGACCTGCGCCTTGAGCAGTTCGGTCTGCGAACCGGCCTTGAAAGCATGAGGCATCGCGTTCTGCGCCGAGAGCGACCAGCCCTCGACGGCACCATCCACGAAATCGATGCCCGGGCTCAGGATCAGCTTGTCATAGGGCAGCACGGCCCCGCCGGCGAGGCTCACGATTTTTGCGTCCCGGTCCACGTCGACTGCCCAGTCATGCACGACGTTGATGCCGTGATTTGCAGCAAGGGCCCCGTAGGTATGGCCCAGATCGTCGATCTGCTTGAAACCTCCCAGATAGAGGTTCGAAAAGAAGCAGGAGAAATAAGTGCGCGATGGCTCGATCAGGGTTACATCGATGCCACCGTCGCTATCCTTGGCGATATAACGTGCAGCGGTCGCACCTCCGGCACCGCCACCGATGACGATTACGCGTGGTTTGCCGTGTCCATCGGCCAACAAGGCAGGCGCGGACAGCATGGATGCAGCGGCGGAGCTGGTTCCCATGAACATGCGTCTGTTCAGCTTCATTTTTGTTCCTCCCAAGGAAACAGACCCTTCTAATCGAGGTCCTTGAAATATGCGGCGAGCGCTGCAATCTCCTCATCTGACAGCCGCCCGGCCATCATCTGCATGACAGGATGTGGACGCAGTTTCTGTTTGTAAGCATGCATGGCGATCACGAAGTCCTCCTCAGGCCATCGCGTGATCGACGGGATGCCATCAGCGCTGCCGTCGGAACGGTGACAGGTCAGGCATTCGCCGGAAAGGTATTCACCGTATTCGGCATCACCATCCAGCGCAAGAATCGCCGGGTCCAGATCGTGATCCGTGCCGACCGCGGTCGGCTCCGCTTCCGGAATATCGCGTGGATTGTCCGAGTGTGTTCGCAGGAAGGCCAACAGATTTGCCCTATCTTGCGGATCGGACAACCCTCGAAAGCTCATCCTTGTCTTAGAAACCAGCGCCCGGGGATTTTCGACATAGGCATCGAGCGTTTCCATCGTCCATGTGAGACCATTGGCGCCGGCACGCTCCATAGCCGGCGAATACCGGTAAGCTTCGTGCGCTGCAGCCACCCGGCCGCACACTCCGTTCAGATGCGGGCCCACGCTATCTGTCGCCCCTGCCCCGATCTCGTGGCAACCCGAACATTTGACGAATACCTCCTTGCCCAAATCAGGATCCCCAATCGCGGACGCGCCTGCGTCGCTTGCCAGGAAAAGACCGGCGGCGCAGGCCTTGAGAGATTGAGCGATCAGCTTCACCGGTTACTCGGAAAAGGTTGAAAGATACGCGTTAATCGCCTTTATGTCGCCTTCGTCTTTCAGTCCGGCAAAGGCCATCTTCGTACCCTTGATGTACTTGCGCGGTGCCGCGAGGAACTCGGCCAGGGTTTCGTCGTTCCAGACCAACCCCTCTTCAGCCTTATCCTGGAAGGCATTGGAATATTTGAACCCGTCAACGGCGCCCACCGTACGACCCATCAATCCGTTCAGGATCGGACCTGAGCGGTTCTTGGCCCCGTCACCGACCTGGTGGCAGGACTTGCATTTGCGAAAGACCTTTTCGCCTTCGTCCACCAGCGCGGGATCGACCGCGGCAACCGCAACTTCTTCGGCCGGTGTTTCGGCTGAGGCGACCTGCACCTCTTCCGCAGCAGCCGGTTCCGCATTGGCTTCGGTTTCTTCTTCTGGCGTCACGTCCAGCACCATCGCCCGCATCGTGACCTCAACCTTGTCCTTGCAATCGGTCATGCAGGGTTCACCGACCCATTTGCTAAACTCGGTTTCGATACGGTCATCGACAAAGAAGCCATCGGCGTTGGGCAGCTCGATTTCCGAGAAGTTCTCATTGGACAGAACAAAATCATCGTCCACGATGTAGTTGGAGTAAAGAATGTACGCGACGATCGCATAGACATCGTCAGGCTCGAGGCTCTGTGCATTGCCGAATGGCATCGACCGGTTGACGTAGTCCCACGTCGTCGACAGATGCGGCCAGTAGCTGCCCACGGTTTTGACCGGGTCCTTATCGGCAAGCGTGCCGTCTCCGCCCGCAAGCTTCGGCCAGTTGCCGCGTCCTTCCGCGAAGTCGCCGTGGCAAGACGCGCAGAGATCCACGAAGATTTCTTCTCCAGTGGCAACGTCTCCGGATCCTTCGGGAAGGCCCGTACCATCCGGGCTCACGTCCAGATCCCAGGCCGCGATCTCCTCAGGCAGGGCTGGACGCCCCAGCCCGTAACCTTCTGCGAGAACGGGTGTGCTGAGCAAACACAGTGCTGTGGTCAGCTTAAGAAACTTCGACATTTTCGGCCTCCCCATTGGCGCGGACCCACCACGTCTGGATGCAATTGTTGTGATAGACGGAGTTCTCGCCCCGCACCTCGCGCAGTTGTGCTTTCGTCGGCTGTACGTAGCCGGTCTCGTCCATTGCGCGGGACTGCAGGAACATTTCCTCGCCGTTCCACTCCGTATCGAGATAGAACCGCGTCAGCGCCATGCGTTCGCCCGGTTTGGCGAGGCGTGCGGTTTCCCAGGTTTTGCCCCCGTCCTTTGAGACATCGACGCGGGTAATTGCGCCCCTCCCGGACCACGCAAGCCCCGAAATCACTAACGGCCCTTTGCCATGGGTGATCGGCGCTTGCGGGCTGGGGGAGGTCACGACCGATTTGGCGTCCATGGCCCAGGTCCATTTGCGGCTGGAGCCATCGGCCATCGTATCGGTATATTTGGAGGTTTCCTCGCGGCTTTCGACCGGGCCATCCATGACCTCGATCCGGCGGATCCATTTGACCCACATGTTTCCTTCCCAGCCCGGAACAACCAGCCGGACGGGATACCCATGCTCCTTGCGCAGCGCTTCGCCATTTGCTTTGAAAGCCACCAGCACGTCGTCCAGTGCTTTTTCCATCGGGATCGAACGCCCGTTGGAGGAGGCATCAGCGCCCTCCACGAACACCCACTTGCCGGCCGTGTCGTAACCCACCTCTTCCAAAAGTGACCGCAGAGGAACACCGGTGTATTCCATGTTGTGGATCATCCCGTGGGTGAATTGCGCCCCATTGAGCTGAGCGCCAGCCCATTCCATGCCGGTATTGGCTGCACATTCACAGAAATAAACGTGGTTTTCACGCGGGAACCGCTCAAGGTCTTTGTAGGTGAAAACCAGCGGCGTCTCGACCATGCCGTGCACCATCAGACGGTAGTCTTCCTTGCGCAGTTCGATGGCGCCTGAGTGGTGCCGCTCGAACGCGCAGCCTTGCGGCGTGATGGTGCCATCCAACGCGTGGATCGGAGTGAAGTTGATCGAACTGATGGTATCTGCGGTCAGCCATTCGACATTGCGGCGGATCACATCATCCTCGAATTTGATTGGCAAACCATAAGGTGTCGCATCGACACCATCGCCGAGGCCCTGCGCCCATGGCTGCACCTCGGTGATGAGCGGATCGGGTTCGGCTGCCTTTGCAGCACCGGCTGTCAGCGCACCGGCGCCTGCCGCAGCCGCGCCACGCAGAAACCCGCGCCTTGATGTATTTTTCATGTTGAAGTCATCCGACATGTTCGGTTCTCCATCTGTCTCGTTCAAGCGCCAACAACCGTGACGCTGTCATTTGGGGGCAATGTGATGGTGCCCTGCTTGCGGATGTAGCTTTCCACGACATCCCAGATTTGCGGGCCTTCCGTGCCCTCGTTCACCGATGCCCAGCCTGCGATCTGATAAGTCTTGGCCGGGTCGATCAATTCGCCCGTGGCCAGCTCTGTCATTTCCGATATCCGTGAACCCTGCGGTTTGGTCACATCGATGCGATAGCCAAGGCCACCCGTACGCACCATGTCACCACCTTGCTGGTAGTAGGGATCGGGGTTGAACAGGTTGTCAGCGACGTCCTCCAGAACGACCTTGAGGAACTCACCGGTCATCTCGGTCCGGTACGCCTGCCCGTAGGTCATGGACGTGACGTTCCAGATATCCTCGCGCGTGATGGCCTGCCCGGGAAGGATCGACGGCCCCCAGCGTACGCCGGGGCTGAGTGCAATCTGTGCATCGCGCTCCGAAAGCAGCGCATCGCAGATCAGGTCGTCCCATGTGCCGTTGAAGTTGCCGCGCCGGTAAAGCAACGTATCTGACGTGCCGATTACTTCCGTCAGCTCGGCCTCGTAGGGCGCACGTTGTGCATCGATCAGCGCGGTGATCTCGGGATCCGGAGCGATCACATCGGAAAAGATCGGGATCAGCTTGTGGCGGAAGCCCATCATGCGCCCGTTCTGCACATCCAGGTCCACGCGGCTGACGAATTTCCCGTTCGATCCGGAGGCGACGATAATCGTCTCGCCCACGAGGACCGGTTCGGGCAATGCATCATGGGTATGCCCGGAGAGGATCACGTCGATCCCGCTGACGATGCCCGCCATCTTCTTGTCCACATCAAAGCCGTTATGGGACAAGACCACGACCAGTTCCGCGCCTTCGCTGCGCACCTCGTCAACGATCTCCTGCATGTTCTCGTCGCGGATGCCAAAGGCATATTCGGGGAACATCCAGCCGGGGTTTGCAATCGGCATATAGGGGAACGCCTGCCCGATCACGGCGACCTTGACGCCGCCCGTTTCAAAGAACTTGTAAGGCGGGAAAAGCTCTGCCGGCTCGTCCCATTCCGCATCGAAGATATTCTGGCCGAGCGCAGCATAGGGAAGCCCTTCGACCAGTTCCGCGACCCGCTCGGACCCAAGCGTGAATTCCCAGTGGAACGTCATCGCATCTGGCTTCAACGCGTTCATCACGTTGACCATGTCCTGCCCTTGGGTGTGGTAGCAGGTGTAGCTGCCGTGCCATGTATCGCCGCCATCCAGCAGCAGCGCATCCGGACGCTCGGACCGAATATGGTTGATAACCGTCGCAACGCGATCCAGTCCGCCGACACGCCCATACCCCTTTGCAAGTGATGTGAAATCACCGGAGGTCAGAGCATAGTGCGAGGGGCTTCCATCATCGATGCCATAGAGTTTGCGGAAATCCGCGCCTGTCACATGCGGTACCGCACCCCGGTTGTCGCCCACGCCGATGTTTATCGACGGCTCCCGGAAAAAAATGGGCTTCAGTTGCGCGTGAATATCAGTGATGTGGATGAGAGAGACATTTCCATAGGTATCGAATTGCAGCAACTGGTCCTGGGTCAATGCCTGTTGCGCGGCGAGCCGCCCCCAGTTTCCATAGGAGGAACCACCCAAAATGGCGCTGGCCGCCATGGCTGTCTGTAGAAAATCGCGGCGAGAGATCATGATCCGGGCCCCTTCCCGCACATATATGCGGTTTCTTGAATGTTTATTCGTACAAAAAACCCCGCACGGCAAATGTCATGCGGGGTCATGCAATCAGTTACGGACGGACGGGCCTTCGACCGACAGACCGTTACCGCGCGATGCGACATAAAGCTCAAGCGCAACAAACTCGTCGCTGCCGGGGCTGAATGTTTCAGCGCGGGTATCGCGCACGCAGCCTTTGAAGCGTGCATGGGCGGAGTTCAGCTTCGTGTTCTTGAGACGATACACCGGGAAGCCGTTGATCTGACCCTGGCTGAGGTGATCTGCACGGATCATGTTGCCGTAGTTGTCTTCGTGGCAGTTAGCGCATGATAACTCGAGCTGACCTGTACGTGTGTAATACAGTTCCTTGCCTTTCTCCCATGTGGATTGCGCCGGACCATCGATGGCGACATTGATCGGCATGCCGCGCGATACAGAGGAAATCAACGCCGTCATGTTGACCATGTCGCCGCCGGTGTACTTCCACTTCTCAGCGCCCATGCGCTCGGTCCGGCAGTCATTGATCTGCTGCTCCAGACTGACCACCTTACCCTTCGCTTCGCTGTACTTGGGGTAAACGGCGCGGACACCTTCCATGCTTTCCGGGCCTTCATGGCAGCTTGCGCAAGATTTGCCCTCGGTGCCATCCACCGTGTTCCAGACCTGCTCGGCCTGCTCCACGAAGATCATCCCCGGATTGTCGAAGTCGTCCGCCTGCATTGCACGCGTTTCCGCGCCGCGAAACAGCCAGCCGGACATGATTTCGTCCATGACATCGGACAAATGCTCTGGCGCCGCAGTTTTCGTGACCAGTGTCTGCTCTTCGTTCAGCACCAGCGTGTCATCAACGGGCTCGGCGTAGGCCGTCGTGGCCATCATAGCGACCCCGGCGAGACCACCGAGCGTTCTCATGGTTCTTTTCATCGTTATCCCTCCCTGAAACTCTACAGCCTTAACCGATCGAGATCTTCTTGGCCGTGTCATAGACTGAGCCGTCATCGTCGTACCAGGTGAAGGTAAACTCACCCGCTTCGGGCACTAAGGCCTCGAACTCAAAATACGGGTTTGTCGAAATCGCCGGCTCCATTTTCACGTCGATGACGTTCTGACCATTGAAGTCGCAGGTGAACCTGTTGATGATCGAACGCGGGATCGTGTTGCCATCGTCGTCTTTGCGCTGACCGGATTCCATCTTGTGGCTGATGAGCGTCTTGATCGTGATTGCCTCGCCTGCCGCAGCGGACTTCGGCACCTTGACGCGTGGTTTTACACCTTTTGCCATTTTTTCTCTCCTTGAATACCTTAGCCGCCGCAGCCGCCGATTGTCACTTTGACCGTACTGGACGCCTTGGCGAACGAACCGTCTTCCATTTTCGCGATTGCAACCACATCCTGGGTACCCGCGAGGCGAATACGTGTGGAGGCTGCCTGCGATGCCGCGAGCGGGCCAAACTTGAAGGTTGCCACGTTCGGCGTCGGGTTGCCGAGGGCAAGCACCATGATTTCCGCGGCACCATCTGCCGAAACTTCGATCGGCACCGTGTTACCGTTTTCCGCGATCTCGGGTGCCGTTAGGGTCACACCGCTGTCGGCCATGTCTGCACCTCCCGTGAAGGCTGTGATCGCTTCGATATCCTGTGCCGTGGCCCGAAGCGGGAGACCAAAGGCCAGTGCGGCCCCCGCCCCCATGAACATCGCGTTACGTCTTGAAATTTGCATCATCTAAGCTCCTGATTTCTTGTCTTCGCCCGAGGACGAATTATTCCTTGAGGGTAGCCAGGTAAGCGACCACGTCCTCGATTTGCTGTGCAGACAGAAGCGGCGGCAAATCGCCCTCTGGGGCCTTGCCCGTGTAGGCATCGCCCGGACGCGTAAAGCCTTCCGTTTTGTAGAAGGCCGGCATCATCGTGCCTTCGAACATCATCTTGGCGTTGGCGACGATCCCGCGCAGTTCCGCCTCACTCCAACGATCGCCTGCGCCATCGAGCATCGGGCCAATTTAACCATGGAACGGCACGTCAGCCAGATCAGTCACCGCATGGCAAGCCACGCAGTTACCCATGCTCTTATTGCCGACGATCTCGCGGCCCCGCGCCGGATCGCCCGGAACACCGGTCAGCGACTCCGCAACACTGCCATCTTCGTAGTTGACCGCTGTAGGTGCGATTTCGCCTGCATAGGCAGCGAAAGCCGAAGCGGCCACCATTGCCATCGTGATTATTGAAGTTTTCATGCGTCCTCCCGTAACACATTCACAATTTTGTATACATTAGAACACGAATTCACGGGCAGGCAAGGATAAATTCCAAAAAGTGAATTTGTTGACGTTAAGAAGCACCGTTAGTCCGTGTTCGCGTCGCCTCTCTCCATGACGCGGCGCGCGTGATAACGCTGAAAATCTTCTGTGTCTGCAGTGAGGTAGCGTTTTTCATTGACCCAGGTGAACATGTCGATCGTGGTACCGAAGGCGAAGGCCCCCGGCATGACCGCAACCGCCGCCTGCTGCGCTGTCATGCCATCCGGCACCTCCTCGGGCATGAACAGATTCGTCGGAGTGAACAGCACGCCCCATTTGCGCACAGCATCCTTTTCCGTCAGCGATTCACCGTCGAAATCGACGAGTTCGGTATCACCGTGAAGATTGATTTGAACGACGAAGAAATTTTCCCGAATATAGCTGTCGAGCTCTTCGCGCGGGTACACTTCGCGGTGCATCTTCGCACAATACGAGCAACCTCGCTGCTCGACCATCAGCAGCAAACGCTTACCTTCTGCATTCGCATCTGCAAGATCCTCGCGAAGATCCTTGAACGTATCACGCATCCAGGTGGTCTTGTGGAGCCCGTCGTCGCCCAGTTCGGCGGCCCACACCGGAAGCGCCATACAAATGGCAGTCAGAGCGGCAAGAAGTCGTGTCATCGCATGTCTCCTCTCAAATATTCTGGAACACCGGGAAGGTATCCAACATCCATTGTGCGATATAGTTCACGCTGTCGGTGGCGATCAAAGCAGCGAAAAGAAGCATCAGCAAGCCCATCGCCTTTTCGACCTTGGGCAAGTGTCGCCTGAACCGTGCCACGAAGCGCAGGAACGGACCGATGAACAGGGATGCCACCACGAACGGCGTCGTCATCGCGGCGCCGAAGACCAGCATCAGGACCAGTCCACGCGCCGCCGTCGCTTCATTACTTGCCGTGAAGATCACGGCTGTCAGTACGCCACCCACGCACGGCGTCCAGCCGGCAGCAAAAGCCAGCCCAACCACATAAGCACCCAAAATCGACAGATTACCTGTATCCCCCGCCTGTACCTGAAAGACACGGTTGAGAAAGCCGATCTTTATCACCCCGAGAAAGTGCAGACCCATGATGAAGACGACCAGCGCGGCGAAGATTCGGAACTCAGTTTGCGCGGTTCTGAAACTTTGGCTTAACCCGTAGGCCGCCGCTCCCATGAGCACGAAAACCGTGATGATTCCGAGCGAAAACATGATCGATGCAAAAAATGCACGCTGCCTGATCCCGGGCGCGAGCGCACCGTCAGCGCTGATCTGCGACATGGACGCACCTGCCATGTAACTGAGATAAAAGGGAACGATCGGCAGTACGCAGGGTGAAAAGAAGACGATCAACCCCCCGGCCAGTGCGCTAAGGATCGAAACGTCTAGCATGCCTGGCTACCTCGGAAATATTTGCCATACATATTCAAGTTATTATATGTTTATTGGAAACGTCAATTGGATCGATCATGCTTGTTATTCGCCAGACCATTTTGGGAGTTGTGCTCTCCTGTGCGGCCGCGCTCGGTGCGCAGGCCACAGAGCTTGTAATCGTAGAGCAGCACGGGTGTAACTGGTGCGCCAAGTGGAATGCGGAGATCGCGCACATCTACCCGAAGACGGAAGCTGGTGCGCGCGCGCCTCTGCGCCGCGTCAACCTGCATGACCTGCCGTCGGATATCAGTTTCGCCTCACGCCCCGTCTTCACACCGACTTTCGTCCTTGTGGACGATGGTGAAGAATTGGCGCGCATGGAAGGCTATGCGGGCGACACGTTTTTCTGGTTCCTACTGGATCAGATGCTTGACGCACATCCCGACGCCACGACGATAGCCCAATGAGTACTTTAACCACAGAATTCGCGGAGTTGCCCCGCAAACGAGCTCAGGAATTGCCTGCATGGCATGTTTTGGGTAAAAAGAAACATAATAAAGCTAGATAATCGCGCCGCCATGAACCTCCCAGTCATCAATACCGAGCTTTCCGAAGCTGAGATGGAACGGATGATGCAAAGCGCATGCGAAGCATCAAACTTCCTGAAAGCGATCAGCCACGAGGGAAGGTTGATGATCCTGTGCCATCTTGCGTCCGGCGAAAAATCGGTGACCGAACTGGAGGAGCTGCTTTCAGCCCGGCAGGCGGCGGTGTCTCAGCAACTGTCGCGCCTGCGGACGGAAGGGCTTGTCACCCCGCGACGTGAGGGGAAAACAATCTATTACAGTTTGACAGATCGGCGCGCCATTCAGATACTGGACGTCGTGTACGACCTTTTTTGTAACAAGCGTTGAGTCGAAAGCTGCAATCTAAAAACGCAGCATCGGCGATGGGAGGGCGCTATGTTTGAAGGGCTTTCAGAGGCGAGCCTAATGGCGCTTGTAGGACTGATCGGCGGAGCGGCGCTCGGTCTAGCAGCGCGGTTGGGGCGGTTTTGCACCCTTGGCGCTATTGAGGATTTTCTCTACCAGGGTAGCGATCTGAGATTGCGAATGTGGGGTCTGGCCATCGGCGTTGCCGGCGTGACAACCTACGCGATGATTGCCGGCGGTATGATAAACCCGGCGATGACCATCTACTTCACTTCGCCATTCTCCCCGCTCGCGTCAATCATCGGCGGGCTGCTTTTCGGGTATGGCATGTCACTTGCGGGGAATTGCGGATTTGGCGCGCTGGCACGATGCGGCGGCGGCGATCTGCGCTCTTTCGTGATCGTATTGGTGATGGGTATCGCCGCCTATTTCATGCTGTCCGGCCCGCTAGGGGCACTGCGCCAGGGCTTTGTCGATCTCACGCAGGTAGAGACGTCCTTGCGCAGCTATCCGCTATTGATCGAAAGGGCACTCTCGATACCCGCTACGGTCGTTGGGCTGATCCTTTCAGGAGGTCTGGCCGCGGCAGCCCTCGCTTCATCTGGCTTTCGTGCGAACCGGAAACTGATGTTCTGGGGAACACTGGTCGGGCTGGCAGTCGCGGGCGGTTTTGCCGGAACGCAATGGGTAGTCACACATAGCCTGAGCGCCGAACCGGTGCGCAGCTTCACCTTCACCGCGCCGCTCGGCGAGACGATGCTCTACTTGATGACTGCCAGCGGCGGAGGCTTGTCATTCGGTGTCGGCTCCGTTTTCGGGGTCCTTGCCGGAGCCTTTATCGGCAGCCTCTTCAAAGGCCATTTCAGATGGGAGGCCTGCGAGGATCCGCGCGAGTTGAAACGGCAATTCGCCGGGGCAATCTGCATGGGCTTCGGGGCCGTGCTGGCGCTGGGATGCACAATCGGCCAAGGTATATCCGCCATGGCGCTTCTGAGCCTCAGCGCACCTATCACCTTCGCGGCGATTTTCGCAGGCGCCGCTATCGGACTGCGGCAACTTATAACGGGGTTCGCACGTTCGGCCTGACGGGCGATCCGTATTAAAACGACCGGCCGGAATTCTTCGATTCGAATTCCCGGGTCAGACAAGCATCCTCAAAACGTCGCAAATAAAGACCCAGTCCAAAGTCATAAACCCTCAATGACAATGAAGATTCGCGCGCCAAGTCGCATTTGAACAGCACCATGTCCGGTTTCAAACGGACGTTCACAGACGATTCTGACAAAAGGGGCGCAGAGGAGTTTGCCATGCGCTATTCAGGCTTTCGGGTCATCAAGGAGGCCCTGACGGGTCACAAGGGCTGGACGCCGGCTTGGCGCGATCCAGAGCCGCAGCCGGCGTATGACATCGTCATTATCGGCGGCGGCGGGCACGGCCTTGCGACCGCCTATTATCTTGCGAAGAAGTTTGGGCAGAAGAAGGTCGCGGTGCTCGAAAAAGGATGGATCGGCGGCGGCAATGTCGGGCGCAACACCACGATCATCCGCTCCAACTACCTGCTCGACGGGAACGAGCCGTTTTACGAGTTTTCGCTGAAACTCTGGGAAGGGCTGGAGCAGGACTTCAATTATAACGCCATGGTCAGCCAGCGCGGTATTCTCAATCTTTTTCACAGCGACGCGCAGCGTGACGCCTTCATTCGGCGCGGCAACGCCATGTTGCTCAACGGCGCGGACGCGGAATTACTGAGCGTGGCGCAGATCAAGGCGCGTTACCCGTTTCTCAACACCCGCGATGCGCGGTTCCCGATCAAGGGCGGTCTGGCTCAGCATCGCGGCGGCACGGTACGTCACGATGCGGTTGCATGGGGCTACGCGCGCGGGGCAGACAGCCACGGCGTCGATATCATCCAGAACTGCGAGGTGACGGGCTTTCGCATCGAGAATGGCAAATGCCTCGGCGTGGAGACGTCGCGCGGGTACATCGCTGCAGGCAAGGTCGGCTGCGCGGTTGCCGGCTCCTCGGGGCGGCTGATGGCCAAGGCGGACATGCGCCTGCCCATCGAAAGCCATGTGCTGCAGGCCTTCGTATCCGAAGGGCTGAAACCCGTGATCCCGGGCGTTTTGACTTTCGGCGCCGGACATTTCTACGTGAGCCAGTCCGACAAGGGGGGACTGGTCTTCGGCGGGGACATCGACGGATACAATTCCTACGCGCAGCGCGGTAATCTGCCGGTGGTCGAGGACGTATGCGAAGGCGGCATGGCGATCTTCCCGATGCTCGGCCGCGCGCGGCTATTGCGCATGTGGGGCGGGATCATGGACATGTCGATGGACGGATCGCCAATAATCGACCGCACCCATATCGACGGGCTCTATTTCAATGGCGGCTGGTGTTACGGCGGCTTCAAGGCGACACCGGCGTCGGGGTACTGCTTCGCGCACCTGCTTAGCACCAATA
>JBFFFS010000055.1:0-13657 GCA_041557855.1 Roseobacter sp.
AGCAGCGCGGATACGCTCTTCACTCGCCGCGAGACTGGCGCGCCGTGCCAGCAATGCCGCATAGGCGTTACCCACGTCCTGCGAAATGCGTCGCTGCACTTCGAGAAGGTTGCCGCGTTGCGCATCGCGCACGGCCATGGCCCGGCGGATGGAAGCGCTCAGAGCGCCACCCTGGTAGATTGGACCGCGCAGTTCGATGCCGACACGTGCCCTTTTCATGTAGTCGCTCGATCCGAGGTCTTCGTCCAATGACAGTGTGCCTACTGCCGAGACTGTCGGATTCAACGACGCCTTAGCGCGCAGAATGTTCAACTCTGCGGCTGCAACCTGCCGCTGTGCTGCTTCCAGATCCGGATGGTTGCGCGAGGCAATCTGACGGGCCGCATCTACATTGCTTTCCAGTGTAGGTAAGCGGGGGGGCTGACGCAGTTGCCCGGGCGCAACCCCGACCACAGCACGGTATTCTTCGATCGCTTGCTGCAGATCGCCCTGCGCCGTAGCCAGACCGCTGCGCGCACCGGCCAGACTAGCCTCGGCCTGCGCCACGTCCGTACGTGTGACCTCGCCGACTTCAAACCGGTCCTGAGCCGCGCGCAGTTCCTGCGTCAGCAGACGCAGGTTGTTCTGTCGCAACTCGACAAATTCACGTGCCGAGCGGACGCTGAGATAGGCTGCGACCGCGCGCAAAAGTACTTGCTGCTCGATACTTATCAATTGCTGGCGCGTCGCCAACACGGTCTCTTTCAGTGCCTCGACGTCGAGTTCGCTGGCACCGCTGTCATAAAGCAGGAGGCTAGCCTCGAGCCTCGCTTCGAAGTACGAGCTTTCAAGACCCGTGACAACCCGTGTCCCGTCGGACAGCCTTGATCTCTGGTCGCCCATTGTCCGCCGCATAGCCGCGGAATAATTGATGATCGGCTTCAGCAAGGCCGCAGCGGCGGCGACATCTTCGTCGGCTGCGCGCAAAAGTGCCCTGTTTTGCTCGAGCAAACCGCTGTTGCGATAGGCATTCGCCATCGCATCCGCCAGCGTTTCCGCCTGCGCGAAGGTCGCCGAAAGGCCGAGAACCAGCCCCACTGCACCTACCGTTCGCCGAATAAGCCGACCTGCCCCAAAGGAATCCGCCAATCTTGCCATACTCATTCTCTCCACGCGAAGCGGATCGTGTCCGCCTGTGTCCTACAACTGGAATACCGCCTGACGTTCAAAACCTGGCAGGACCGGCGCGCCGGCATTGAAGGCCATGCGCCATGACACGCGCCCATCCTGCTTGAAGCCGATCCGGACCTCGCCAAGCGCGCCCTCCATGAACATGCAGGCAATCCGTCCGCCTTCCTTCAACTGATCGACAAGCGCCTGCGGCAACTCCATCACGCCGCCCTGCACCATGATAACGTCATAAGGTCCGTGCTGTGCCGCCCCCTCGGCCAGAGGTCCGACATGAATGGCAACATTATCCGCACCCGCAGCAGAGAGCGCCTCCTGCGCTTCGCTGGCCATGGTTTCGTCTTCCTCGACGGCGACAACGGCCTCGGCCATGCGCGCGGTAATCGCGGAGGAGTAGCCGAACCCGCAGCCCACATCCAGCACCAGCTCGTCACCGCTGACATCCAGCGCATCGAGCATTTTCGCCAGCGTGCGCGGTTCCAGCATCACACGGCCGCCCCCTAAGGAGAGATTTTCTCCCATGTAAGCGGCCTCTCTCTGAGCAGCGGGCACGAAGTCTTCTCGAGGCACCGACAACATTGCGTCGATGATAGGAAACTTGGTGACATCCGACGGGCGAACTTGGGTATCGACCATCATTGTGCGGCGTGCGGCGAAATTCGTCATCGAGCTAAACTCATGCGTTCAGTTGCTTTCTTTCAGGTGTCGCACATCTCTTCTCATGCGGCAACGCTTGTCGCCGTGTTTTTGGAGATTTGTGACACTTGCGGCACCCCGCAGAATAAGATAGCAGATCATCACACCTCCGGCGGCGAGTTGGCGGAGTGGTGACGCAGCGGATTGCAAATCCGTGTACACCGGTTCGATTCCGGTACTCGCCTCCATTTATTTCCAATCTCTTAAAGCAAAAACTCCCCACGCGGCCGGGGCATTGAGGGCATCATCTTGCACTTCATGTTCATCTTGCATGCGCCCTGAACACGTGAGAGCCCGCAAAACTTGATCGGTTTTCTCAAAAAAACCCTTGCGGTGAACGCCCGATCCGTTTCGCCCCGTTTGCTAAGACTATCCCATGACTACAGCGTTCCATTCCAAAGATGGCCTGAAACGGCGAAGCAATTCGTCGCGCGAAATCGGGACTTCTCCGAAAGTTCGCCGCTGCTATAGCAGTGCCTGCGGCAGGAACAGCGCGATACCCGGTACGGCGATCAGAGCAAAGACCATCAGCAACATGGCAATCACATAGGGGATCGTGCCCAGCATGACTTCGGACAGAGTTCCAGATTTGCGCGCCCCCTGCACCACGTAGAGATTGAGCCCCACCGGCGGGGTGATGAGCGCCATTTCGATCAGAACAATCATCAGGATGCCGAACCAGATCGGATCGTAGCCCTGTGCAACTACAAGCGGCACGATGATCGGGATCGTCACCACCATCAGCGACAGCGTCTCGATGAAAAATCCAAGAACGATGTACAGCACGACAACCACCATGATCGTTCCGAGAGGCGTCAGGCCCAGCCCGGTCATGAACGCGGTGAGTTCGCGGCCAAGGCCCGCGGAGGCCAGCGTGAAGTTGAGAAAGGACGCACCGATCACGATCAGCATGATCATCGCCGTGATCTTGACCGTGCCCAAGGCGCTTTCCTTCAGCATGTCGAAGGACACCCCTCCGAACATCAGTGCAATCACCAGCGCCCCCGCCACCCCGACGGAGGCGGCTTCGGTCGGGGTCGCCCAGCCTTTGTAGATGGAACCGACAATCAGACCGAAGAGCAGCAGGATCGGAACAAGGTCGATCAGCGCCCGCAGCATCACGGCAATGGGAAAGGTGCGGCGCACCCCGCCCAGCGACGGGCGCAGCAGGCACAGCAGGACGGTGATGACCATGAACGCCAGCGCCAGTCCGAGCCCGGGCAGCAGCCCGGCCAGAAACAGCTGTGGAATCGAGGATTGGGTCAGAAATCCATATACGATCAGGTTGATGGACGGCGGGATCATGATGCCCAGCGTACCACCCGCGGCAATCGCGCCGGAAAAGAGTTTCGGATCATAACCCAGCTTCTCGGCCTGTGGCATGGCGACGGTAGCCACGGTGGCCGCGGTGGCCACCGACGAGCCGGAGGTGGCCGAAAACATGGTGGCGGTAGCGATATTGGCATGCACCAGCCCGCCCGGCAGCCATGACACCCAGCGGTCCAGCGCCGCATAGGTCCGCGTGGCGACACCGCTCCGCACGAGGATTTCGCCAAGCAGGACGAAGAAGGGGATGGCGATGAGCGTCGCGGAGTTCGACGCCGACCAGACCATGTTGCCCAGCCCCCGCGTCAGCGGGAAGGAGGAGAAGAAGGTATCGACCCCGAAACCAAGCAGAAACAGCACGATGCCGACTGGGATCGACAGTGTCAGAAGGCCCAGAAGACCAGCGGCGACAGACCCGATCATTGCAGCATATCCTGTTCGGCAAAGGCCCCGACTGCGCGTTCGACCTCGTCATGGCGCGCCTTGAGGGTCAAAGACAGCGCCGCCAACGTCATGATGCAGGAGACCACGGCAAACCAGACCCAGCCCGCGAACCACGGTAGCTGAACCCAGGCCAGCGGCGTCTCCAGCGGCGTGTTCGCCCGCGATCCATTGGTCAGCGAACGCTCCACCACCGGCCAGCCCTTCAGCGCGATCATCACGATCACACCGCTCATCACCACCATTGAAAAGACGTCGAAGAGCGAGCGCACGAAAGCCCCGCCACGGCTGCGCAAGAGATCGATGCGCACGTGGCCCAGCTCCAGCAGCGTGTAGGCCATCCCCCAGGACGTGGCGATCGCCATGACGTAGCCGCTGATTTCGTCCGTGCCCCCCAGTGAACCGCCCAAGCGTCGCAGCAGGATGTCCAGCAGAACCACTCCCGCGCAGGCAAAGAGCATCAGACCGACCAGCAGCGCGATGCTCCGGTTGATCCGACGCAGACCCGTGATGATCTTGTCTTCCATCTGATGCTCTTTCCTGCGGATCTACGGCTGCGGTTACTCGATGGTGACGCCGACGACCTCACCAACCGAGGCATTCCACCGCGCGGCCCAGTCGCCGCCTGCCCGCTCGGCCCAGTCCGGCAGCACTTCGGAGGTCAGGATATCACGCGCCTTGGTGAAATCCGCCTCGGACGCTTCGACCAGCACCATCGACCGGCTGTCGCCTGCGGGGCATTCGCCATTACCGGTAAGACAGGCGATATCGTTGACCAGCGCATCCTGCGCGCTCGCCCATGCCGGGTCTTCGAAGTTTTCCTTGATCTGCGTGGAAATCAGCGCCTGCGTGTCCGCATCCAGCCCGTTCCACTTGTCCATGTTCATCGCGGTCACAACCGAATCCCAACCGCCCAGCGGCAGCGGAAGCAGGTGCGTTGAGACTTCCCACCATCCCGCGCTGTAGCCCGATCCGGCCCCGGTCACGGCGCAATCGACAACGCCGTTCTGGAGCGCGCCGGGGACTTCCGAGAAGGATACGTTGACACCTTCGGCCCCGAGCGCCTCGAGCAGCTTCGCGGTCATCCGGCCAGAGGCGCGCACCTTCAGACCCTGCAGATCGTCCAGCCCGGCAATCTCGTGGTTGCAGAACACCACCTGCGGCGGATAGGGCGCGATCGCCAGAACGTGGCTGTTGAAGCGGTCATGATAGATGTCCACGACCATCGGGCGCGCCGCATCGACCATCGCGCGCGCCTCCGTCGCCGTCAGCGCCAGCAGCGGCACGTCGAGCCCTTCCAGTTCAGGGGCATCGGCAACGGCGTAATCGGCAACCGTCATCGCCACGTCATAGACCCCCTGCCCCAGCAGCGGGTAAATATCGCCGAGCCCGAGGCCCATCTGGTTGTGCGTGGTCAGCTCCACCGTCAGCGCGCCATCCGACGCGGCGGGGAGCGTCTCGCTCCAGAACGGCGCTTCGTACTGGTTATGCAGCGGCAGGCTCGACCAGCTGCCGACCACCGACAGGTTTTCTGCGGCGGCCGCACCGGCCAGGACCGTGGTCGCGGCGAGAAGGGTTAATGTCTTACGCATGGCGTATCTCCTTGTTGGATTCGTTATGTGGTTTCTGTCTCATGAAAGATCGCGATATCGGCATCTTCGGCGATATCGGCGACCAGCATATGTCCCGGCGCGTGGGTAATGCAGAATGGCACCCGCGCTTTCATTAATACGTTCTGGGGGGTTACGCCACAGGCCCAGTATACCGGCACCTCGCCGCCCGATACCTCGACCGGCTCGCCCCAGTCCGGCGCGTTCAAATCGGCAATACCGATACTCGCCGGATCGCCCTGCCCCACGGGCGCGCCATGAGCCTGCGGGTAGCGGGCACTGATGTCCCAGGCATCCTTGACGCGCGCGGCGGGGATCGGGCGCATGGTCACCACCATCTCGCCGCCGAACGGGCCGGCTGACGCGAGCGCGATATTGCTCCGGTACATCGGCACCGTCTGGTCGAGATCGATATGCTTGACGGCGATGCCCTGTGCCATCAGCGCGTTCTCGAAGGTGAACGAACAGCCCAGCGCCACGGTGACGAGATCGTCACGCCAATGGTCGGTGATATCCGTCACCTCTTCATCCAGCACCCCGTCCCTGAAAATGCGGTAACGCGGCACATCTGTGCGGATGTCGATATCCGCGCCAAGACTGTCCAGCATCGGGTTGCCCGCCTCCCCGATCGCCACGATCGGACAGGGCTTCGGATTGAGCCGGCAAAACCGGATGAAATTCTCCGCGTATTGCTCAGGCAGGATCGCCAGGTTGCATTGCAGCTTCCCTTTCGCCAACCCGGCGGTGTGTCGGTCGTACTTGCCCTCCCGGATCAGGGCGCGCAATTCCGGGGCCGTCAGTCGGGCGAGAGATTTCTGATCGAGCACGGCATATCCTACTAAAAGAGTGGGCTGCTTGAAGCACAGGCTGTCCTGAGGCACCCAAAAAGTCAAATTGATTATTTTACTCAAATTTGATAGAAATTTTTGATGTTCATGTTATCAGAGCCAGCATGCGGATCAGGAACATAGACACATTTTACTGGATCGCCACGCTGGGTAGCTTCCGCGCGGCGGCCGATCACCTCAATCTTACGCAGCCGGCCATATCCGCGCGCATACAGCAGCTCGAACAGGACATCGGGGGCAAGGTCTTCCTGCGCGAAGTGCGCAATGCCGAACTGACCCCGATGGGGCGCAGACTTCTGCCCTACGCGCATCGCTACATGGCGCTCGAACAGGAGATCCTGGCCAGCTTCACCAATACGACCGCCATCGCCCAGACGATTCGCCTTGGCTCTTCGGAAACGATCGTCTCAACATGGCTGCCGGACTTCCTCACCCGCCTCGCCACGGCACACCCGGGACTGTCCTTTGACCTCACTGTCGACTCGACGGATAACCTGCGCAACGCGCTGGTCTCACGCGAGATCGATATCGCCTTCCTGATGGGACCAGTGGCCGAGGTCAGCATCAGCAACCGCGATTTGTGTCAGTTCGAAATGATCTTCGCCGCCACACCGCAGATCGCCGCGCGCCACGAGATCTGGGACAAACCGGATATTGCAACTGAAAAAGTGCTGACTTTCGCCTTGAACACCAAACCCAGCCGCCGCATCCGCGAGATGCTCGCCCCGCATGCGCAAGGGGTGCTGGACATGACCACATCCTCGTCTCTCGGGGCCCTGATCCGTCTGGCGATGTCGGGCTACGGTATCTGCGCCATGCCGCGCGCGGTGATCGCGTCGGAACTGGCCAGCGGGCAGTTGTGCGTCGTGCCAACACGTTTTTCCTTGCCACCCATCGCGTTTACGGCTTCCTTTGTTTCCGAAAGCCCGATCAGCACGTTGATGAAAAGCATCGCACATGACGCGCACAGCTTCCTCGCACCGGCACTGACGGACAATACCTATGCCCCGCGGTAGGCTGTAAGGAAGCTGCCATGTCCGGTGAACACGACCTGAACGAACTTTTTCGCAAGATGAACGCGACGCTTGCAGACGGAGTTTTCGTATATGCCACCCTGCCGGATCATGACATCCCCGAGGGGTTGAAAACACAGATGGTTTTCGAGGAACAGGAGGGGACAACCCTTATCCTGCACCGCACCGAGGCGGAAGCCTACGGGCTGCCCTTCACCTTCCCGTGCCGGATGATCACGCTCAGCGTTCATTCCGCTCTGGATGCCGTCGGTTTCATCTCCCGCGTCTGCACGGCGCTCGCCAAGGAAAACATGGGGGTGAACCCGGTCGCGGGTTTCTATCACGATCACCTTTTTGTCCCTGAAGGAAGACAGGAGGATGCCTTGCGGGTGCTGCACCGCCTGACGCGAAACGCCCTGCAGCGCGCGTAAACGGCCGGCTTAGCCCTGCTGGCGCAGCCACTCCATCACGGCAGGGCGCACCGACATTTCCCCCCGATGGCGCGCGTCGGCGATGACCTTGCGCACCTGCGACAAGTCACTGCGGCGCAGCAGGCTCTTGACCGGACCGATGGACGCAGGGCGCATCGACATCGTCCGCACACCGATGGCCGCGAAACACAGCGCCTCGACCGGCCGCCCGGCATCCTCGCCACAGAAAGACACCGGCGTGCCGGCGATCTCGCACCGCTCCACGATCCGCTCCACCAGGCTGAGGAACGACACGTTCAGCGTATCGTAACGCCGCCGGACCCGTTCGTTCTCCCGATCCGCCGCGAAGAAGAACTGCTTGAGATCGTTGCCGCCGATGGAGATGAAATCCACGCGCTCGAAGAACTTGACCGGCGCGAAGGCAAGGCTCGGGGTCTCCAGCATCGCGCCGACCTCGAGCTTCTCGGGCAGCGGATGCCCCAGACGCTCCTCCGCTGCGAGGGTCTTGTCCATCAGACTGCGCGCTTCGGTATATTCCTCCATCTGGGCGATGAAGGGAAACATCACGGTCAATGGCCGCCCGTTGGCCGCGCGGATCAGCGCCTGCAATTGCATCCGCATGATCCCGGGCTTGTCCAGCCCGACCCTGATCGCCCGCCAGCCAAGCGCCGGGTTGGGCTCGTCATTGGGCTTCATGTAGGGCAGCACCTTGTCAGAGCCGATATCCAGCGTCCGGAACACCACGCGCTTGCCCTTGGCAGCATCCAGCACCCGCGCGTAAAGCGCCACCAGTTCGGAGCGGCGCGGCATCTGGTTGCGCACGAGGAACTGAAGCTCGGTGCGGAACAGGCCCACCCCTTCTGCCCCGGACGAGGGCAGCGACGGCAGATCGGCCATGAGGCCCGCGTTCATCTGCAGCGACACCACCGCGCCGTCACGTGTCTCGGCGGGCTTGTCGCGGATCGAGGCATAGCGCTCCTGCGCCGCCGCCAGCATGGCGATCTTGTCGCGGAAGGCTGAGACCACGGTTTCATCCGGGCGCAGATGCGCAATGCCCTGCTCGCCATCCACCATGATGTGATCACCATTGAGCGCCTCGGTGGTGATCCTGCTGGCATGCACAACCAATGGAATCGCCAGCGCCCGTGCCACGATCGCCGCATGGCTGCCCACCGACCCCTCTTCAAGCACGATACCCTTGATCTGGCGACCGTATTCCAGCAGTTCGGCAGGCCCGATATTGCGCGCAATCAGGATCGGATCGGGCGGCATCTCCGCTCCGGTATCCTTGCCCTGCCCGGTCAGGATGCGCAGCAGCCGGTTGGACAGATCGTCCAGATCGCTCAGCCGCTCGCGCAGGTAATTGTCGGTCACCTGCGACATTCGCGCCCGCGCGATCGACTGTTCCTTCTCTACCGCCGCTTCCGCCGACAGACCGTTGGAGATGTCGTCCTCCATGCGCCGCATCCAGCCCTTGGAATTGGCGAACATCCGGTAGGCCTCAAGCACCTGCAACTGATCCGTGTCGCCGCTCCCGGCCACCTCGAGCATCCGGTCCACACCGACGCGCAACTGCTCCACCGCCTCGCGCAGCCGCTCGCGTTCCACCTGCGGATCGTCGGCGATCGGGTTGGTCACGACGACACGCGGCTCATGCAGCCAGACGTGGCCTTCCGCTGCCCCTTCCTGCCCGACGGTTCCGCGGAACATCACCGGCTGCGAATGCCGCGCCGACATCGCCGCCCCCTCGCCTGCGAACGCGCCGAGTTCGGTCATTTCCGCCAGCACCATAGCGACCACTTCCAGCGCATAGACTTCATCCGCGGAAAACTCCCGCGCGGCCTTGGACTGCACGACCAGCACGCCCAGCGATTCACCCAGCCGCTGCACGGGCACGCCGAGGAAGCTGGAATAGATTTCCTCGCCGGTCTCGGCCATGTAGCGAAACCCCTTGGCCTGCGGCGCATTGGCTGTATTGACCACCGACCGCTGCTTGGCGACGCGGCCCACCAGCCCCTCGCCCAGTTTCATCCGGGTCTGGTGAACGGCCTCCTTTTTGAGGCCCTCGGTGGCGCAAAGCTCCAAAGTCTCGGCGTCGCGGAAAAGGTAGATAGAGCAAACCTCGCAGCGCATGCTGTCCGCGATCAGCGAGGTAATCTCGTCAAGCCGCTCCTGCCCTGCCGCGTGCCCGGCCATGGCGTCACGCAGGCGTCCGAGCAGCTTTCGAGATTCCGTCTCCTGACGTTCAGCCACGGATGCGTTCCTCCCAGGTCTGCCCCGACGCTGAAAAGGTCTCAGGCAGCTTTTTCCAGTTCGAAGGCATCATGCAGGGCTTGAACTGCAAGTTCCATGTATTTTCTGTCAATCAGCACGGAAATCTTGATCTCGGACGTTGTAATGACCTTGATGTTGATCCCTTCAGCACTCAGCACCTGGAACATCTTCGCCGCCACACCGGTGTGGGAGCGCATGCCGATTCCCACCACCGACACTTTCGCAACATCGGTATCGGCGATCACCTCGTGGAAATTGATAAGGCCGTTTTCCTTGGCCTCGGCCACAGCCTTCTGGGCCCGCATCACCTGATCGGTCGGGCAGGACCACGTCATGTCCGTCCGGCCCTCCTCGGCGATGTTCTGCACGATCATGTCCACGTTCACGCCGCCCTCGCTCAGCGCGGTGAAAATGCTCGCCGCGATTCCCGGGCGGTCAGCGACGCTGACCAGCGTCATCTTCGCTTCGTCCCGGCTGAACGCCACGCCGGCCACTACATTGCTTTCCATGATCTCATCCTCATCGCACACCAGTGTCCCGGCGTCATCACTCTGTTCCTCGAAGCTGCTCAGCACCCGCAGCTTGACCTTGTAGCGCATCGCCAGTTCGACCGAACGCGTCTGCAGCACCTTGGCCCCGAGCGAGGCCAGTTCCAGCATCTCCTCAAAGGCGATCCTGTCAAGCTTGCGCGCCTTCGCCGAGACCCGCGGATCGGTGGTATAGACCCCGTCCACGTCAGTATAGATATCGCAGCGCTCCGCGTCGAAGGCGGCGGCAAAGGCCACGGCGGTGGTATCCGACCCCCCTCGCCCGAGCGTCGTGACCCGCCCCTCGGGGCTGATCCCCTGAAAGCCGGCCACTACCGCAACCCGCATGCCCTCGCCGAACTTGGCCATGATATTGTCGGTGGGAATTTCCTCGATACGCGCGGAGGAATGCGCGCTTGTTGTGCGTACTGGCACCTGCCAGCCCTGCCAGCTGCGCGCCGGCACGTCCATCTCCTGCAGCGTCAGCGCCATGAGCCCGGCGGTCACGTTCTCCCCCGAAGAAACGACAGCATCGTATTCGCGCGCATCGTAAAGCGGCGAGGTCTCGCGCACCCAGCCGACCAGCTCGTTGGTCTTGCCGGACATTGCCGAGACGATCACGATCACGTCGTACCCTTTGGCAACCTCGACGCCGACACGCTTCGCCGCGCGCCGAATCCGGTCCAGGGTGGCCACCGACGTGCCGCCGAACTTCATTACCAGAACAGGCATAGCTGCGCCCCTCGCTTGTGTCGCGGCGGGTTTACGAGACAACTTGCCCGCGCACAAGAGAGACAAGGGCTTCTATGGACCCTAAATATCCCCGCCGGAGGCACAAAATCTCGGCCCGGCGGTCAGCCCCCGTGCCCGAGGCCGGTCAATAGGGATGCGCCCGCCCGTCCCAGGTCTCGAAGACACCCGTGCGCGCAAGGTCCAGTTCGTCGAACCGCGCCACAAGGCCGGCCACCGCCTCGTCCACGGAAATATCCGCCGCCGCGCCGCCCATGTCCGTCACCACCCATCCAGGATGATAAATTCCCACGGCAATACCCTCGCCCTTGAGATCGGTCGCGAGGTTGCGCCCGAGATTGAGGACTGCCGCCTTTGATGCGCGGTAGATGTAGCTGCCTCCGGGTGCCAGTTCTGACGACGCCATCTGCGAGGAGACGATCGCGATCCGCCCGGCACGTGCCGCGCGCAGATTGGGCAGCAGCGACTGAATGCTCAGGAACACGCCGGTCACATTCACGGCGAAGCTTTGTGCCCAAAGCGCGGCATCATAACCGCCTTCCAGCGGTTCGCCCTTGTCGAGGTACACCCCGGCGTTGCAGACCAGCAGATCCACCGGCTGATCTGCCAGCCGCTTCGCAAAGGCCGCGTGGCTCGCCGGGTCGGTGACGTCCAGCGCCCATTCCGCATGATCGCGCGTCGTCCCGATCACGGTCTCCCCGCGCACACGGTAGGCTTCGGCAAGCCCCGCACCAATGCCCCGGCTGGCGCCGGTCACTACGATTGTCATGAGATCAGTTCGCCTTTCGGTTCGGCATGAACGGCAGGGGTGCGACTGGCACCCCCTCTTCGATCAGCGCCCGTGTTTCGGCGCCGTTCGCCTCGCCGTAAATCGCCCGCTCCGGTGTTGCCCCCAGATACATCGATCGCGCCTCCTCGGCGAACTCCGAGCCGACGTAGTCCGCGTTTTCCTCGACATGCTTGCGCAGCTTTGCCAGCATCGCCTCGGTCTGCGACTGCGGCTCGCGCAACGGAGCCGCGGGCACCTCGTCACCGCCGCTGGACACCCTTGGGGCCATCAGGGCTTTTTCCACATCGGCCGATCCACATTGCGTGCAGGTGACATGCCCGGCGGCGCGCAGGCTGTCGAAGGCCGACGCCGATTTGAACCAGCTTTCGAACTGATGTCCTTCACTACATTTCAGCGCATAATGGATCATGGCGCCTGCATGCCTTTCCTGTTCCAGGGTATATCCTAGAAATGGGTCACCGACCCCGGGCCGTCAAGCCCGCTCACTACACAATGCGTGGATCGAAATCGCGCAAAATACGTGATAATTCGGGCTCTTCGACCATCTTGGCCGCCTTTTTACGCGAAACCCAGACACGATCGCGCTCCTTCGCCTCGGGATACTCCTCCGCCAGAGTATCCACCTTGATCGTAAAGACCATGGCCACGCACGGTAGTTCTCCCAGCTCGCCAGCGTCCTTGCTGTAGGAGAAAACACCGATGCAACGCCCGTCGGACGTGCCCCGCACTCCAGCTTCTTCCCAGGCTTCCTCGGCCGCCGACGCCGCCGGCGTTCGCCCATGCATCGGCCAGCCCTTCGGGATGATCCAACGCCGCGTGGCGCGTGAGGTAATGAGCAGTATCTGCACCTTGCCCTTGCGCACACGATAGCACAAAGCCGCGAACTGCGTGCGCACATCGGTCTTGCGCGCCCCTGAAATTGAGATCGGCAGTTGCTTGATCATATTGCCCTGATATGCGCTCATCTGTCCGTCTTGAAACGATTATATTTTCCAAGACCATGCCCTGTTTGCAGCGATTTGCCAAGCACAGGCTTGTTTGCGGCACAAAAAGCGCCTTTTCAGTGTCAAATCTGCACAACATGTTGTTGAGCCGCCATTGTCCTTTCAGACCAGCGACCGGCGCGCCACCCGCTCCCGCAATCCTGCGACCAGTGTCTCCACGGGCAGGTCCGCATCTATGGCCAGACGCCGCAGACCAAAGTGCACATGCGCCATTTCCTGATAATAGCTCGTATAGGCGTAATTGGTTGCCGCCCCGGCAACCGCGCCAAGAACCGGCACGGTCTGAGCCGCCAGTTTCTGCCCCAGAACAGTGGCCAGCCGTGGGGCGACACGGGCAATCAGGCCGCGCACCGCCGTCCCCGTCAGCGTCACCCGCGCCGAGATGAACCCCAGATCGACCCCGTCGTCCGCTTCCAGCGGGCCCGCTGCAGAGAAAACCTGGATACAGTCGAATTGCACGTTTTCCGCCGCCGCATCGAACCCGTGCTCGACGGCGACGCCCTGAATGACTCGCAACAACAGCGTGGTGGTGACGGGCAGTTCCGCAAGCGCGGTCGGCAACCCACCGGCGCCCCCCACGGCCCCCATCGCGGCACCTACCGCGGAATTGAGCCAGCCCTTCTGATCGGGTACCAACCCGCGGCTTTCGTGCGCCGCCCGCATGGCCTGTTCCAGCGCCCGCGCGGTGGCCTGCTCCAGCCCGCCGCGCACGCCCCGGGGCAAGCGGTCGAGCAGGTTTTCGGCCCCGACGCCAACCATGTTGAGCACCTCGATGCCGAG
>JBFFFS010000056.1:0-13467 GCA_041557855.1 Roseobacter sp.
AAGCTGGTCCAGATGAGTTCATCTACGCGCGCTATGGCAACCCGACGGTTGCCATGTTCGAAGAGCGTATTGCCAGCCTGGAAGGAGCGGAGGATGCCTTTGCCACCGCGTCCGGCATGGCGGCGGTCTCCGGCGCGTTGATGTCGATGCTGAAGGCCGGGGATCATGTGGTCTCGGCGCGCGCGCTTTTCGGCTCATGTCTCTATGTTCTTGAGGAAATCCTGACCCGCTACGGCGTCGAGGTGACCTTCGTTGACGGAGCGGATCTCGACCAATGGGCGCAGGCGATCCGCGACGATACCCGTGCGGTCTTTTTCGAGTCGCTGTCGAACCCGACGCTGGAGGTCGTTGACATCGAAGGCGTGGCGAAGCTCGCACATGCGAAAGGTGCCAAGGTATTGGTAGACAACGTTTTTGCCACTCCGGTCTGGTCCGATGCTTTTGCGCAGGGCGCCGATGTGGTAATATATTCCGCAACCAAGCACATAGATGGGCAGGGGCGCGCGCTCGGCGGCGTTATCCTCGGCACCAAGGAATACATTCGCAAAACCGTTGAGCCGTATCTCAAGCACACGGGCGGATCGATGAGCCCGTTCACCGCCTGGATCATGCTCAAGGGGCTGGAAACGATGGAATTGCGCGTGCTTGCGCAGACGGCGAATGCGATGGCCATCGCCACTGCGCTTGAAGGGCACAAGGCGCTGGCGCAGGTGATCTACCCCGGGCTGGCTTCTCACCCGCAGTATGCGCTGGTTTCCCGGCAGATGGGGCAGGGCGGCACCGTTCTGTCGATCGATCTCAAGGGCGGCAAGGAGTCGGCGTTCCGGTTTCTGAATGCGATCGAGGTCGGTCTGATCTCCAATAACCTCGGAGATGCGAAAACCATTCTGACGCATCCGGCCACGACGACGCACCAACGCCTCTCCGACGCGCAAAAGGAGATGCTGGGCATTACACCGGGCCTTGTTCGGATCAGTGTAGGGATCGAGGACGAACGTGATCTGGTTGCAGATTTTCTAAATGCTCTGTCGCAATTCTGAAACGGGTTGTTGGCGCGTGTCGGGAACCCTTAATTCCTGATGCGGCGGTATTCCGTCTCAAAATGTGATCCCGGGGATGCATTGAGGCGTATAAAGGAGTAAGGATTGCAGCAAGCGATTGCTGCACTACTTAAGCAGCGACGCCGACAAGGGATCTTCTATATGAACATTCACACGCTTGGACTTGACCTGACACCCGACCGCGACGAGGCGCAGGCGGCGCTCGATGTGCTGCGAAAGTGGGCACAGTCGGTCACACCCGAGGAGGTCACGGACCTTGATCCGACGGTGGCAAAGCTGCTGCCCGGTGCGAAAGAGGGTGAATACCCGGCGCTGTCGCGTGAATATCCAGACGATTTCCTGAGCGACGAGGCCTACACGGACACGCTGCCAGACCTGCAAAATGGCCCTTCTAGCCTTATCCGCGGCGCGAAGCAGCATATTCAACATGTTGGCATCTCCAACTTCCGCCTGCCGATCCGCTTTCATACGCGCGACGCGGGCGATCTGACACTGGAAACCTCCGTAACCGGGTCCGTCAGCCTTGAGGCCGAGAAGAAGGGCATCAACATGTCGCGCATCATGCGCAGCTTTTACAAACATGCGGATTCGACCTTCAGCTTTGCGGTCATGGAAGCGGCTCTGGACGACTATATCGCGGACCTGGAAAGCATGGACGCGCGGCTGCAGATGCGTTTCAGCTTTCCCATGAAGGTCGAAAGCCTGCGGTCGGGTCTGTCGGGGTACCAGTATTACGACATCGCGCTGGAACTGATCGAGGTGGCGGGTGAGCGCAGGAAGTTCATGCATCTCGACTACGTGTATTCCTCTACCTGCCCCTGTTCGCTCGAACTGTCGGAACATGCGCGGGCCACGCGCGGCCAGCTTGCGACGCCGCACTCGCAGCGTTCGGTCGCCCGGATATCCGTGGCGCTTGAAAAAGATGCGGGATGCCTGTGGTTCGAGGACCTCATCGACGCTTGCCGTCGTGCGGTCCCGACGGAGACTCAGGTGATGGTCAAACGTGAAGACGAGCAAGCCTTCGCCGAGCTGAATGCGGCCAATCCGATCTTTGTCGAGGATGCGGCACGGCTCTTTTGCCAGCAGCTGCAGGCGGACGTGCGCATCGGCGATTTTCGTATCGTGGCCAGCCATCAGGAAAGCCTGCACAGCCATGACGCGATCAGTGTCCTGTCCGAGGGAGAGACCTTTGCCGCGGACAGTCTTGATCCGAAACTGTTCAGCACGCTCTTTCACGTAGGCTAGCGCACTCGGCCGAGATCACCCGGTTTTCGAGGTCGTTGGCGTTAAAGCGCCAGCGTTTCTGCTGCGATGCGGCATGGCGGTAGCGGCTATGCACAAGATGCAATTCTCATGATGGGCCCATGCATTATATGGATGGTCAGGGAAACTGACCAAAAGAAAGAAAATGCAAATGGCATATCACCACACTGAAACCTTCCACGGTACGGACATCTTGCGCCGGGTGCTGTCGGGTGTTCGGAATGCGCTGTCCTCCGTTGGAAATGGCCTCACCGCGATTGCCGATGCGAACAGCCGGGTCAAGATGGTTGAAAAACTTCAAGAGAAATCAGACGCCGAACTCGACGCACTTGGCATTCGCCGTGAGGATATTGTCCGGCTGGTTTTCAAGGACATGCTGCACACCTGAGCGGTAAGGCGTCCCGCGCTACGTCCGCCAGCGCTTGACACAGACCTGCGCCCGCGCCAACCCTGCGCTCATGTTGGATTTGCGCCCTGTCGGATACGTTATCGGTTTGCTCGTGGCCGTACTGGGCGTAGCCATGTTGCTTCCGATGGTCATGGACATCGCCGAAGGCCGCAACCACTGGCCAGTCTTCCTACAGTCCAGTCTCATCACGATGTTATCGGGTGGATTGATCGCCGTGGCTTGCTCCAACGGTGTCAGGCAGGGCTTGAGCATCCAGCAGACCTTCTTGCTGACGACAGGCGTCTGGGTGGCGCTTCCGCTTTTCGGCGCCTTGCCGTTCGTGCTGGGCGCGACAGAAGCCCGTTTCGTCGATGCTTTCTTCGAGGCGATGTCCGGGCTGACGACGACCGGGTCCACCGTTTTTACAGGGCTTGAGTTTCTTCCCAAGGGTCTGCTGTTGTGGCGCGGTATCCTGCAGTGGCTCGGTGGCATCGGTATCATCGTTGTCGCTATGGTGTTCCTGCCGGAGCTGCGGGTCGGGGGCATGCAGATTTTCAAATCTGAAGCCTTTGACACCATGGGGAAAATCCTGCCGCGCGCCACGCAGATCGCGAGCCAAATTTCCAGTATTTACCTGGGCCTCACCATGGCCTGTGCGCTCAGCTATCTGGCGCTTGGGATGAATGCCTTCGATGCAACAGTGCATGCGCTGACAACGGTAGCCACTGGTGGGTTTGCTACGACGGACGCATCCTTCGGGGCCTATTCGGGCAGTCACGAATACGCGGCAAGCCTGTTCATGCTGCTGGCCGCCTTGCCATTCGTCCGTTACGTGCAACTTATCAACGGCCATGCCGCACCGCTGTGGCGTGACAGCCAGGTTCACGTGTTCCTCATCACTGTCGCGGTTTTGGTGCTTGGCGTTACCTTTGCGCTTACACAGATTTTCCCGCACCACTGGGAGCAGTCCTTTCGCGAGGCCCTTTTCAACGTCACATCCATTATCACCGGCACCGGCTATACCTCCGTGGATTACATGGGGTGGGGCCCGTTGCTGATCTCGACATTCTTTTTCATCGGCTTGATCGGGGGCTGCGCGGGCTCGACTACCTGTTCGATCAAGGTGTTCCGATACCAGCTTCTCTTTGCATCGATCCGGATGCAGTTGCGGAAAATCCGCTCGCCTAATGGTGTGTTTGTGGTTCGCTACGAAAAAAGAGCGGTTGGCGACGATGTGCTCGGATCGGTCATGTCGTTCTTCATGTTCTTCGTGGTCACCCTCGGGCTACTGGCCGTCGCTCTGAGCCTGACGGGCCTGGATTTCATCACATCGTTGTCAGGAGCGGCGACAGCCTTGTCCAACATCGGCCCAGGATTGGGCGACCAGATCGGACCGGCAGGAAATTTCGGCGGGCTCAACGATACGTCCAAATGGTTGTTGGCTCTCGGGATGCTACTGGGGCGGCTGGAACTTCTGGCCGTCTATGCCATTCTCACCGTAAATTTCTGGAGAGGCTGAGGTGCAACGGACGCTTGGCGCTCAGATTTCCCATATGCTGCGGACACGTGGCGTGGAGGTGATTTTTGGCATTCCGGGCGTGCACAACCAGGAACTCTACCGCGGTATCGAGGAAGCCGGGATCACCCATGTCCTTGCGCGTCACGAACAGGGGGCAGGGTTCATGGCGGATGGCTACGCGCGCGCCACGGGCGCGCCGGGTGTCGCCTACGTGATTACGGGGCCGGGACTGTGCAATATCATGACGCCGATGGGGCAAGCCTTTTCGGATTCGGTGCCGATGCTGGTGATTTCATCCTGTCTCGACGAAATCGCCGCGCGCAAGGGCCAACTCCACCAGATGAAGGATCAGCGTGCTGCCGCCGCTACGGTCTGCGACTGGTCCGAGGAGGCGCGTACACCGCAAGCCGCGTATCACCTGATTGACCGTGCGCTGACGGAATTTGGCCAGGCGCGCGCGCGGCCCAAGCACATCCAGATCCCGATCTCGGTGTTGGAGGCCATGGCACCGCCGCCCGGCGCGGCACGCGCGGTTGCGCCGCGCGTCGGAGCAGCAATAGGTGACGAGTTCATAGAGCCGGTTCTTTTCGCGCGCCGTCCGCTGTTCATTCTGGGGGGCGGGTCGGTGGCTTGCGGCAATGCAGCCCGAGAGGTTTTGGACAAGCTTGGAGCCGCCTCTTTCGAAACCTATGCAGGTCGTGGCGTTGTGGGGGCTTCTCCCCTGAATTTCGGTAGTTTTCTGGCCCGGCCGGACTGCGCCAGAGTAATGGCTGCAGCGGATGTGGTCGTTTTGGTCGGCACTGAACTGGCTGAAACCGATTTGTGGCGGGACGAGGCCGGCATTACGGGAACGGTAATTCAGGTGGACATTGATCCTTCAGGGTTTCATCCGGCCGCTGGCCGCGCCGTTGCCGCGCGCGCCTCCGAATATTTCGATCGTCTGCTCAATGCGCTCGATGGCCATAAACCTGTCGCCGTGTGGACCCGCGAAGAGGTGCAAACGGCGCGGGACCGCTGGAAAAAGCAAGTCGATGCTGAGCGCTCCGGTATCGTACCGGTGGCCGACGCCTTACGCGACTGTCTGCCGGACAGGACCATGATCTATTCTGACATGACGCAGTTCGCTTACGCGGCCAAAGAGATCTGGCCGATGGAGCATCCCGGTTTCTGGCATCATCCGACAGGCTTTGGTACCTTGGGGTATGCGCTGCCCGCGGCAATCGGCGGGGCAGTGGCACGGCGCGGCGCGCCAACCATGGCGATCATCGGCGATTATGGCTTTCATTACACATTGCAGGAACTGGGCGTCGCTGTGGAACATGGCCTCTCGCTGCCGATCCTGTTGTGGGATAACGGCAAACTTAATGAAATCGAGGACAGTATGGTGCGCGCGCAGATTGCGCCCAACGCTGTGGTCGCGCGCAATCCGGATTTCTGCAAGCTGGCCGAAGCTTTCGGGGCGCGCGCTGCACGGCCCGACACGCTGCCCGCGCTACAAGAGGCGGTGCGGCGGGCATTTGACGCGAACGGCCCGACGCTCATCCACATGACACCGCGCCTCGCAGTCTGACGTTCTCAGTCGATCAGTTATAATCCGAGTAGGCGCGCTGGATCAGCCGTTTGGGGCATCCGGCATGCGCGGTGTTGAGGATCAGATACCAGACCGTTTCTCCCGGACGGCCGGCGCGGGAGTACTGGCAATTCTGCGGTGAAGTCCACCACTGTTCCTTGTAGCTCGCCGGAGGCAGCATCTCGGACTGGTATTCGATCAGCTTCAGCGCTCCGGTTCCGCCCTGGTAGTTCTGGGCAGCGGCAGGTAGCGCCATGGCGCAGGCCAAAGCCAGCGCGCTCGCATACTTAGGCATAATATCACTCCATCGTCGTACCGTTTTCGGTGCGCCCCAACGCGAGCAGAAAGATGGCGTACGGGTATTAACGCGGTGCAAACGGCACCGACGATCTGAGCGTCTCTTTGCGGCCTATTTTAGGCAATTTTAAGTTGATTTTACTCCCAGCAACTGACCAGGACGGTCATGCCGACACCGCGAGCGGTGATATCCTCGGGCGCGAGGCTGGCGGTACGTTCGCCTTGCTGCGCGACCACACCCGCTTCGGCCAGCACGCCGGCAATGGCTTCGCCGCTCAGAGCAAAACGCACCTCATCGGGCAATTGACGCGTACCGGAGGGGCGCGGCAGGAGCATGCCCATGACGTTGCCGCCTTCGTCGAAGACCGGCCCTCCGGCATCTCCGGGCAAGGCATCGACGGCCAACCGGGACAGGTTCGCCTCGCCGCTTAGTCCCTTAAGAGCGGAAAGTGTCCCGAAGGTCACCGAGGCCGCGTTGAGTTGTCCTTCGAAGGAGTAGCCCGCGACAGCCACCTGCGACTGCAGTCGCGGCACGTTTGGGCTGAAGCGTGCAAAATCCGGCGGTGCGAGCCGTTCGGTCGGCTTGAGGATGGCAATGCCGTTCGTTGGATCAACTCCGCTGAGCGTGGCATCGTAAACTTCGTCCAGCGTGATCCGTGTGCAACTCTGCACCGCATCCGCGGTGGTGACCACGGCCCCGCTTGTATCAACATAAAATCCCGAGCGCGACATCAGCGGCTTGCGTACCTGCAGCCCGGACACCAGGTCGATCTGCTGTGCCTCTGTCACGCCTGCATCTGCATCGAGGACCGCGCTTTGACGGACGAAACTCGCTTCCATTTCGTCTATCACGCGGCGGCGGCGTTCCTCGTCTCCGGCCGGCCATATAAGCGTGAACCCCTTTATGCGTCCTCCCGCTAGCGAGACACGGGTTTCGCTGACGATCTCCGCGTTCCGCCCAACCAGTGTGAAACTGTCGTCGCGCAGGCTGCGGGGGCCTTCAAGTGGTACGATCTCCAGCGTTTGCATGATCTCGTAGAGGCTGGACAGCGTCGTGCGGTCGCCCATCTGGCTGATCAGCAAGACGCGCGCGCCAAGATCCGACGTCGCATTATACTGCGCGAAAGGTGCTTGATAGGTGTCAAAGGCGACTTCGGCTGTCGGCATCTTTATGTCGATACCAGCCGCCGCGTCGCGCACCAACTGCATGTCGAGCCCGTCAAGAATCGCGGTGTATTGACCGAGCAAGGCGGCGCGCTGCGAGGTCGTCAGGATGCCGGTCGGCTCGTATCCGTTCGCCCTCTGCCATGCGGCCATGGACCGGCGCGTACCGCTCCCGAACGCGCCGTCGATCGCTGCATTGTAATATCCTGCCCATTGTAGCGCCGTCTGCAGCGCCTGCCGCTCCGCCCGCGTCAGCACTTGCTCGCTGCGGCGCGCTTCGGCGGGGGATTCATCCGCTTCAGCGGTGGGGGACTCGATGTCCGGTTCCGGCAGTGCTGCCAGTGGTTGGTCTTCGGGTGCTTCGGGAGCAGGCTCTGCGGGTGGCGTGTCTGCTGGGCCCTGATTGAAGATATCCGCACCGACAGGCCAGAATTGCTGTCCGTAGGTGTCGCTGGTTGCAATATAGCTGTCGAAGGGAATCTGCCGTTCGGCACGATAGACGCGCAGCACCTGTTCCGCGTCTTCGCGCCTGTAGGGCCCAAGTGCGATCGCGAACCAGCCGCTTGAAAGGGTGAACCCGTTGACGTCCGCCAGTTCCTGCGCGTAGGTCTCGGCGCGGGCGACGGCTTCGCTAAAACTGGGGCGTGCTTCAATCTGCACCCAAACGATCTCTTCTGTGGTCTGGGCAGAGAGGCTGCGAGTCAGACTGCCGAACGCGAGCAAAAGAACCAAAACGAAACGCTTCATCAAACCGATGTTCCCCATGTGCTTCACAACGGCCTCAGATAAGCAGGAATCGTCGTGCTTGACCATAAGACATAGGGGTAAATTATCGTGTTTGGCGCAATTGACGCCCGTTCATGGCGCACGTAGGTAAAGCGCGCAGGATCACCTTGAGGAAGCTCCGATGACCGATGCCGTTCAAGCGCCGAAATCGTTTCAGGACATCATCCTGAGACTGCAGACCTATTGGGCATCAAAAGGTTGTGCGATCCTGCAGCCCTATGACATGGAAGTGGGTGCGGGCACCTTCCACCCAGCCACGACCCTGCGCAGCCTGGGCACACAGCCTTGGGCAGCGGCGTATGTGCAGCCCTCGCGACGTCCCACAGATGGGCGCTATGGTGAAAACCCAAACCGTCTGCAGCATTACTACCAGTATCAGGTGTTGATCAAACCGAGCCCGCCCGATCTGCAAGAGCTGTATTTGGGCTCGCTCGAGGCCATCGGAATCGACATGGCGCTTCATGACATCCGCTTTGTCGAGGATGACTGGGAAAGCCCGACGCTCGGGGCCTGGGGATTGGGCTGGGAAGTCTGGTGCGACGGCATGGAAGTCAGCCAGTTTACCTATTTCCAGCAGGTGGGCGGACACGACTGCAACCCAGTATCGGGCGAACTGACCTACGGGTTGGAGCGGCTGGCCATGTATGTACTTGGTGTCGATCACGTAATGGAGATGCCCTTCAACGATCCGCAAACAGCGATTCCGCTGACCTACGGCGACATTTTTCTTCAAACCGAGGAAGAATATGCGCGGTGGAATTTCGATAGCGCCGATACCGAGGTTCTTCTGCGCCACTTCGAAGAGGCGGAGAGACACTGCCGCGAAATCCTCGGCTCCCCTGCCGAAGACCCGAAGACAGGTAAGCGCATCGTGATGGCCCATCCGGCCTATGACCAGTGCATAAAGGCCAGCCATATTTTCAACCTGCTCGATGCACGCGGCGTCATTTCGGTGACCGAGCGTCAGGCCTATATCGGACGCGTGCGGGCGCTTGCCAAGCAATGCGCGGACGCCTTCGTGAAGACTCGCGCCGGCGGCTGGACACCGGAGAACGCTGCATGAGCGGCAGAATAGTTGGCCTGATAATCATGATATCTGCTCTGATCGCCGGTGGCGCACTCTATTACCTGCAGGTCTATGGCTTCTACGAGGAGGTTTCGTCGGAGGTTACGGAGGTGCGGCTGATGCCCTACACCTCAGACACGCCGGTGCCGATCCTCGCCGAGAACATAGAGGCCATCGACGCGGATAGCTCTCCAATCCGGTTCCGGGCCTGCTTTACCACGCCATCGAGCCTGCCGATGCTGACCGAGACCTATGTCGGCCTCGACCGCGCCACTCCACGCAACGCGCCGGAGTGGTTCGACTGTTTCGATGCGGCGGAGATCGGTGCGGCGCTTGCCGATGGCACGGCACTCGCGTTTCTGAGCGAGAAGAACATAGCCTTCGGCGTGGATCGGATCGTGGCGATCACCGAGGATGGGAGAGGCTATATCTGGCACGAACTCAATGACTGCGGCGAAAAAGCCTATGACGGTACCATCGTCGGCGAAGAATGCCCAAGACTGGACAAGAACTAATGCCTGACCTGCTGATCGAACTCTTTAGCGAAGAAATCCCCGCCCGCATGCAGCGGCGGGCCGCCGACGATCTGAAAAAGCGCGTGACCGACGGAATCGTTGAGGCAGGTCTGACCTATGCCTCTGCGGCAGCATTCTCGACCCCGCGACGTCTGACACTGACGGTGCAAGGCGTTCTGGCGCAAAGCCCGACCACCATAGAAGAACGCAAGGGGCCGCGCGCTGACGCACCCGAGAAGGCGATAGAAGGGTTCCTGCGCGGCGCCGGCGTAAGCCGCGATGAACTGGAAGAGCGCGACACGCCCAAGGGGCCGGTGCTTTTCGCGCGGATCACCAAAGACGGGCGACCGGCCGCCGCGATCGTCGCCGAGGTTCTTGAGGAAACGATCCGCAATTTTCCGTGGCCGAAGTCGATGCGCTGGGGAAGCGGCAGCCTGCGGTGGGTGCGTCCATTGCACTCGATCCTTTGTATCCTGTCGGATGAAGGCGGGGCGAACGTGGTGCCGATGGAAGTGGACGGCATCGCCGCTTCGGACACCACCGCAGGCCACCGGTTTATGGCCCCGGGGCATTTTTCTGTCACGTCTTTCGATGATTACACGACAAAGCTAAAGCGTGCCTATGTGGTTCTGGATCCCGAGGAACGGGCCGAGACGATCTGGCACGATGCCACAAATCAGGCCTTTGCGAACGGCTACGAGGTGGTCGAAGACGCCGGTCTGCTGGCCGAGGTGTCGGGGCTCGTCGAATGGCCGGTGGTGCTCATGGGCAAAATCGGCGAGGCTTTTCTGGATCTGCCTCCGGAGGTGCTGCAGACTTCGATGAAGGAACATCAGAAGTTCTTTTCGGTGCGCAACACCAAAACTGGTCGAATCGAACGTTTCGTGACCGTGGCGAACCGCGAGACGGCGGACCATGGCGCTACAATTCTGGCGGGAAATGAAAAGGTGCTGTCGGCCCGGCTTTCCGATGCCAAATTCTTTTGGGACAACGACCTGCGCGTGGCTGGGTCTGACATGAATTTCTGGATGCAAGTACTTGAAAATGTGACATTTCATAACAGGCTTGGCACACAAGGTGAGCTAATCGGGCGCATGGCGGGTTTGACGCGCGAGATTGCACCGATGGTCGGGGCCGACCCGGATGAGGCCGAAGAAGCTGCGCGGTTTGCCAAGGCTGATCTCGCCTCTGAAATGGTCTATGAATTCCCGGAACTTCAAGGGCTTATGGGCCGTTATTACATCAAGGCCGCCGGAAAATCCGACGCCATTGCCGCCGCAGCCCAAGAGCACTATGCCCCGTTGGGTCCGTCCGATGATGTGCCAACTGCACCCGTTTCCATTGCCGTGGCGCTCGCTGAAAAGATCGACAAGTTGACTGGCTTCTGGGCTATCGACGAAAAACCGACTGGCTCGAAAGACCCTTTCGCGCTGCGGCGCGCGGCATTGGGGGTTATCCGTATCGCACTTGAGAACGATCTGTCGCTGCACCTTGATGATGTTTTCCGCCGATCAAATGAAATTGCCGGACCGCGAGAAAGCTCGTTCGCCGACGTCAATGAACTCCTCTCCTTTCTCCACGACCGCCTGAAAGTGTACCTGCGCGATCAGGGCGTTCGGCATGATATCATCGATGCTTGCATTGCCATGCCCGGCAGCGATGATCTGGCGCTTCTGGTGAAACGGGCGCGGGCACTGTCGGATGTGCTGGCAACGGAAGACGGAGAAAACCTGATCCAGGGGTTCAAGCGCGCCAACAATATCCTGACGCAGGCGCAGGAGGCAGACGGGGTTGAATACTCCTTTGGTGCGGATGCGAAATTTGCCGAGACGGATGCGGAGCGCGCGCTTTTTGCGGCGCTTGATGCGGCAGAGGCAAAGATCGCCCCGGCGATGGAGGAGGAGGATTTCGCCGCTGCCATGAACGCGATGGCCGCATTGCGCGGACCGATCGATGCGTTTTTCGAGGCGGTGCAGGTCAACACCGACAACCAGACCGTGCGACGGAACCGTCTCAATCTGCTGCATCGCATCACGCAGATATGCCTTTCCGTCGCGGATCTGACCCGGATCGAAGGCTGAACACTACATCTGCGACGTGACTAACGCTTGTCTCGCACCGCTTTCTGCCTATGCTGCGGCAGAGAGATCAAAGGTGCCGCAGTGCAGAATAACCCCAATACGACGCTTGTAACCCCCACGGCACCCATCGCGGTGAACACCCACGGCGGCCGGGCGAAATGTCTGCAGCGCCTCGTGCGGCTCGACCTTCCGGTGCCGCGCACTGTAGCGCTGTCATTCGAGGCCGTGCAGAGGATCGCACAGGGTGAGCTGCCGGATATCCCGGCCATTGTCTCGCAGTTTCCTGACGGCGCGCTTTTATGTGTCCGCCCGTCCTCCGAGGATCCGGACTGGGGCGGTCCGGGCGCGGTCCTCAACATCGGCATGAACGAAACGCGATACGCCAGCCTTGTTAGAGAACTGGGCGAGGATGCCGCAAGCTCCGTCTATACGCGTTTCGTGCAGTCGTTCGCCGTGGATGTGGCGCGGCTTGACCCGGACATGTTCGATGACGTGGCGGAAGAGGGGCCTGCGGCGCTCGAAGGGTCGCTGCGTGCTTATGAGTCGGAGATGGAAGAGCCCTTTCCCGATGATCCGGGCGAACAGCTGGCCGCGGTGCTCAAGTCGATGGCCCGCGCCTGGGACGGTACATCGGCGCGGTTGCTGCGCCAGGCAAAGGGTGCGCCTGCGGATGCGGGGTTGGGCCTGGTCGTGCAGGCCATGGCTCTTGGTGTGGGGCAGGGTCAGTGCGGATCGGGCGTGCTGCAACTGGTCGATAGCGAAACCGGCCTGCCGCAGATCACGGGGCGTTACCTGAGCCAGAGCCAAGGTCGCGATGCGCTGGAAAGTGATGCCGCCGCGCTTTATCTCAGCCGCGACCCGCGCGGCGTTTCGCTGGAAGAGACTTTCCCGGATGCCTTCGCCGAATTGCAGGAATACGCCGCATTGATGCGCGTGAAACTCCGGGCCGAAATGCAGGTGGAATTCGCCATACAGAACGGCAAAGTGCATATTCTTGACGGGGTGCGGGTGGCGCGTTCGAGCCAGGCGGCGGTGCGCATTGCGGTGCGGCTGGCCGAAGACGGCATCATCTCTCGCGCCGAAGCGCTGATGCGGGTCGAGCCGCGAACGCTCACCGAGCTTTTGCACCGGCAGGTCGCGCCGCAGGCCAAGCGCGATGTCATCGGCGACGGGATCGCGGCCAGCCCGGGCGCGGCGACCGGTAGCATTGTTTTCACGGCAACCGAAGCGCAGGCCAGTGCGGCCCGTGGCGAGCCTTGCGTGCTTGTTCGGCGGGAAACCTCACCCGAGGATGTGCGCGGGATGCATGCGGCGGTGGCCGTATTGACCGAGCGCGGTGGCATCACCAGCCATGCGGCGGTTATCGGTCGCGGTCTTGGCCTGCCCTGTGTCGTGGGCGCGTCCAACATGCGCTTCAACCCTGGCAAAAAACAACTGGTGGCCAGCGACGGGCGGGTCTTTACCGCCGGTGAAACCATCACCGTGGACGGCAGCAGCGGAGAAGTGCTCGCCGGAGCGCCACAGATGCGCGAGGCGGCGCTGGACGAGAGTTTCCAGAAGCTCATGGAGTGGGCGGACGAGGAACGCGATATCGCCATCCGCGCCAATGCCGACACCCCGGCGGACGCACAGACAGCACGCAACTTTAATGCTGAAGGCATTGGGTTGTGCCGCACGGAGCATATGTTTTTCGAGCCCGGGCGGCTGACGGTCATGCGCGAAATGATTTTTGCCGAAGGGTCGCAGGATCGCCGTGC
>JBFFFS010000057.1:0-12896 GCA_041557855.1 Roseobacter sp.
CATGGCACTGGGGGCATCGGGCTCTCTGCCCTGCTTCTGGCCAAGATGCTGAGAGCGCGCGTTGTCGCCGTGGACATCGTCGAGGAAAAACTGAACCACGCGAAGATGCTGGGCGCCGATGCCGCCGTGAACGCGATGAAAGAAGATGTTGCTGCCGCCATCAGGGACCTCACCGGCGGCGGCGCGCAGGTTTCGATTGAAGCGCTGGGGATCGAGGCGACCACCAATGCCTCGGTGGAGTGTCTGGCAACCCTCGGGCGGCATGTTCACGTGGGCATGCCGGCGGGTGACGGACGCATGCGGATCAACATGCGCGCGATCTATTCCAAGCAACTGGCGTTCTACGGAACGCGCGGTATGCCCGCATGGAAGTACCCTTCGCTTCTGGGAATGATCGAGCGCGGCGATGTTGACCTCAGCCCGATGGTGGACCGCGAAGTAAGCCTGTCGGGCGCAAGTGCCGAACTGCGCGCAATGACGGGCCCAACCCCGCCGGGCACCGCTGTTATCACGGATTTCCGCTCATAGAGCTTATGAAGCTGCCCGCGCTCAACTCAGAACGCGCGCTTCATCCGTTCAATACGATCGGCCCTGATCGCCTGACATCGCGGATCAATCCAAACGAAAGCCCGAAGAGCGGACATATCGCCCGAAGTCGCCACGCTCCGTCTGGCTATATTGTCTGACCTTGTCTTCGGACCATGTGTAGCTGTCGCTTTCGCCAAACTGCTCCGGAAAGCGCTGTTTGTCATAAGGCTGCGCCTCGGCGCGGTCGCTGTCATAGCGCGCAATGTCATCGGCCAGGTGATCTTCCTGGTACCTGTCAACATGACAGGTGACGCCCAGAGGCAGCCGTTTGGATATCACCGGAGGGTGGTCAGGAAACCCGAATGCAAGACCGGCAAAGGGAAAGACATGATCCGGCAGGCCCAGCAAATCCGCGACCGCCGCCGCTTCGTTCCGCACGGCACTGATCGGACAACACCCCAGCCCAAGTGCCTCTGCAGCGGTGACGAATGCCCCCATGGCAATGGCGGCATCGCCTGTCGCATTGAAGAAAGCATCCAGATGGTCGTTGGCAAAGGGAATACCGCGCCACTCATGCAACAAGCGCTGACGGCGGTTGTTGCCGCAAAAGACAGCGATTGCCGGCGCCCCCGCGACCCATGCCTGCCCCGGCACTAGACCGGCAAGGGTCCGCCTGAGTTCCTCGGACTGGAGAAGGACGATATCGCGCTGTTGCAAATCACTTTTTGTCGGCGACGCTAGCGCCGTCGCACACAGTGTTTCTATCCATGCAGCAGGCACGGGCTTGTTGGAGAATTTCCGGCAGGAGCCGCGCGCCGCCATCGTTACCAGCAGGCCGCTCTCAGTTTCGGGATCAATTTGCTCGGGCGGGTCGCTGTAACGGGCCGCGAATAACTCTTGCAGGTTCGATTGATGCTCTTGTGCCATGTCTGCCTTTCTGCCGTGGTCTTTCGAAAGCCTTTCTAACAAGATTTGAAAGATTTATTCGCGTTTATTAAGACTAACTATCAGCTATACTATTTTTAACACTACCGTATTTGGAAGACATCATCTGATATGGCGCAAGAAACCCTGAAAGTAACGATCGAGCGCGGCCGCAGTTCGGAGCAATGCCAGACTGTTTTCGACATTCCGGCGTATGAAAACCAAACGGTTCTAGATGTCGTGTCATGGGTGCAGCAAAACGCCGATCCGACGCTGAGCTATCGTTTCGCCTGCAGGGTCGGCATGTGCGGCAGTTGTGCGATGATGGTGAACGGTGTCCCGCGCTGGACCTGCAGAACCCATATCTCCAAGGTTCTCGAGGGAAACGCGGTGACGATTGGCCCCCTGCGTAATCTGCCGGTGATCAAGGATCTCGCCGTTGATATGGATCCCTTCTTCGACAAGTGGGTTGCGGCAGAGGGCGTTCATCACGGCTCCTCGAGCCGCGATGACCCGATCGCGCGCATTGACGCCGAGACGCCTGAGAGGGTTGAGGCCAATGCCGGGATCGAATGCATCAACTGCTCGGTATGCTATGCCGCCTGCGATACGGTTTCAGCGAACGAAGACTATCTGGGTCCGGCGGCGTTGCAGCGGGCATGGACCCTGCTGAATGACGCAAAGGACGAGGGACGCAACGCCATTCTGGACGCCGTCTCCGGCAAGGGCGGTTGCCACAATTGTCATTCGATGGGGTCGTGCACGGCCTATTGCCCCAATGCACTTGATCCGATGTCGGCGATTGCGGGCCTCAAGCGGGAAACCGCGAAATTGTTCTTTAAGAGGGGGCGCTGATGCTGAACCTGAGGCTTTACATGCTGCAGCGGGTGACGGCACTGCTGATGGCACCGCTGGTACTGGGGCATCTTGCCGTGATGATCTATGCGATCCAGGGCGGGTTGAGCGCCGCCGAAATTCTCGGCCGCACGCAGGGGTCGGTTTTGTGGTTCCTGTTCTATGGCACCTTCGTCCTTGCGGTTTCGGTTCACGGCGCGATCGGCTTGCGCACTATTGCTTTCGAGTGGGGACGCCTGAAGGGCCCGGCACTTGAGGCGTTCATGTGGCTGACTGGTCTCGGTCTTTTTGTTCTGGGAGCACGGGCTGTCTGGGCCGTGACTTTCGCATGAGGGCGGCAAAGGGCATCACCTCGCGCGCGCATCCTTTGTGGATCGCTTACATCCTTCACAGGCTGTCCGGGTTGGGATTGGCCTTGTTCCTGCCGGTGCATTTCTGGGTGCTGTCCCTCGCCATGACCGACCCGGCACGGCTGGACGGCTTTCTGCGCCTGACCGAAGCCGGTGTCGTGAAGCTGGCCGAATTCGGATTGGTCTTCCTGCTGGCCGTTCACATGTTCGGCGGGCTGCGGCTGATGGCTTTGGAATGGCTGCCTTGGTCCGCGCCCCAAAAGACGCTGGCGGCGGGCGCGGCGAGCGCATCCTTTCTGATTGCAATGCTTTTCTTCCTGAAGGCGATTTGACATGCGCGTCACCGACATCGAAAGAACCGACACCGATATCCTGATCCTGGGCACGGGTGGTGCCGGCCTGTTCGCCGCCCTTCATGCCCGGCAGACGGCACCGGAAGGCACGAGGATCACGGTCGCGGTCAAGGGACTGATCGGCAAGTGCGGGTGCACACGCATGGTACAGGGTGGCTACAACGTGGCGCTTGGTGGTGGCGATACCGTCGAGCGGCACTTCATGGACACCATCAACGGGGGCAAGTGGCTGCCCAACCAGGATATGGCGTGGCGGCTGTGCGAACAGGCGGTCGTGCGCATTCACGAATTGGAAAACGAGGTCGGCTGCTTCTTTGACCGCAACGCGGACGGGACCCTGCACCAAAAGGCGTTTGCCGGACAAACCGCGGACCGCACCGTGCACAAGGGCGACCTCACGGGTATCGAGATCATAAACAGGCTGATGGAAAAGGTACTTGCGTCAGGCGTTGAGAAACTGCAGGAGCACCGCGCCGTCGGGCTGATCCCGACGAGAGACGGCTCAGCGCTCGCGGGTGTCCTGATGATCGACATGCGCACGGGACGCTTCCGGCTTGTCCGCGCCAAAACGGTTTTGATGGGTACGGGCGGCGGTCCGACCATGTACAAATACCACACGCCGTCGGGTGACAAGACAATGGACGGTCTCGCCATGGCGCTGCGCGCTGGCTTGTCCCTGCGCGATATGGAAATGGTGCAATTCCACCCCACCGGGCTGCTTGCCGGCGAACACACGCGCATGACCGGAACAGTCCTCGAAGAGGGGCTGCGCGGTGCCGGGGGCCAGCTTATCAACCACGCCGGTCAGCGCTTCATGTTCGATTATGACAGCAAAGGCGAACGGGCGACACGCGATGTGGTGAGCCGCGGAATTTATGCCGAGATGCGCAAGAACAACAACCCCGAGCAGGAGGGAGTGTTCATCTCCATGTCGCATCTTGGCCCTGAAAACGTGCGCCAGAAGTTCAAGGGCATGGTCAAGCGCTGTGCTGACAGCGGCTTTGATCTCGCGGCAGGCAAGGTCGAGGTTGTCCCGACGGCGCATTATTTCATGGGCGGCGTCGTCGTCGATATCGATACCCGGACCGCGATGGAAGGTCTTTACGTGGCGGGTGAGGACGCGGGAGGCGCGCACGGCTCCAACCGGTTGGGAGGTAACGGTGTGGCGAACTCGACGGTCTATGGAGGTATCGCGGGGGATACGATGGGCAAAGACGTCCTCCGCATGAGCCTGCGGGACCCGGACGAAGACGTGCTTGCCGCGGAATTCGAACGCGCCGTGTACCCGCTGACCCGAAAACCCGATCTGGTTTTGCCCCTGCGCAAGCAATTGCAGGACTGCATGTGGGAAAACGTAGGAGTGATGCGGACCAGAGCCGGCATGGAGCGGGGCCTCAAGGGCATCGCGGAGGTTTCCGATGCGCTGATGGACACCGGAGTTGACGGAAGCAACCTTGCGTTCAATCTCACATGGCACGACTGGCTGAACCTGCGGTCGCTCTGTGATATATCCGAAGTCATCACCAAGGCCGGAATTGCCCGCGAGAATTCGCGCGGAGCCCATTTCCGCGAGGATTTCGCTGACCCGGGAGCCATGGAAGAAAGTGAGTTCACAGTGAGCCAGTTGAAAGACGGCGGCGTCGATGTCAGCCTTGAACCCGTTCAATTCACCATCGTGCGCCCGGGCGAGACGATCCTGCCCGAGGGCGAACCAGAAACATTGGTGGCAACACAATGATCCCTATCAAACTCATTCAACAGACAGCCGAAACCCTGATGGACAAGGCCGCAATCGAGATACCGCAAGACTATCTCGAAGGCTTGCAGCAAGCCGCGAAAACGGAAGACGGCGATCTGTCGTCCTTCGTTCTGAAAGCGATGCTCGACAACTACGAGGCCGCCAAGGAGGACCGCCGCGCGATGTGCGGCGACACGGGCGTGCCGCGCTGGTTCGTGAAGATGGGTAATGAAGCGCGCGTCGAAGGCGGGATGATCGCTCTGGAGGCGGCCTTGCGCCGCGCGACCGCCAACGCCACCAATGGGGTGCCGCTGCGTCCCAACCGGGTGCACCCGCTTTGGCGAACGGACCACAACAACAACGTCGGTATAGGGGCCCCGGAAATCGAGTACGGCTTCGAGCCGGAGGGCGAATGGATCGACCTGATAACCGTGCACAAGGGGGGGTTGTTCGGCACCGACTACCGGATGCTTTTTCCCTCGGACGGCATTCAGGGGATCAAACGGTTTTATCTTGATAGCCTGATGGCTTTCGGCAAGAGAGGCCTGTCCTGCCAGCCCGCGATTATAGGGATCGGGCTGGGCGGATCGAAGGATATCTGCATGACCCTCGGCAAGCGCGCATCGGTGCTGCGCGTTGTAGGCTCGCGCAATTCCGACCCCAAGATCGCTGCGCTGGAGGATGAGTTCAAGGAACTTGGCAACTCCATCGGCATGGGGGCGATGGGCTTTGTCGGCAAGAACATGGTGATCGATTGCAACATCGAGGTGGGCTATTGCCATACCGGCGGGATGCCCATGTCGGTGCATGCCTTCTGTCTGTCCTCCCGGCGCGCGGTCGCGCGCATCCACGCGGACGGCCGTGTCGAGCATCGCACGGATCCCGATTGGTTCACAGCCTATCAACGCCGCGAGACGATCGACTGGGAACCGGTACAGGAGGCCGCAGAATGAGCCCGCGTGAAATTCGCCTGTCCACGACACCGACGCCCGAAGCGATCGCTGAGTTGCGCCTCGGCGATGTCGTGTACCTTGATGGCTTGATGTACACCGCGCGCGAAGGCGTCTACATGCGCGCGCTCGAAGACAAGGCGAATATCCCGATGGAGTTGCCGTCAGAGTCGGCTGCAAATTTTCACTGCTCGCCGGCGGCACGGATCAATGCTGATGGCTCTTTCGATATGGGCGCCGTCACGGCAACAGCCTCCTTCCGCTTTGCGAAATGGCTGCCTGAATGGATGGCAAAGACCGGCGCGAAGCTGATTGTCGGCAAGGGCGGCATGTCCTCGAAGGATTACAAGGAATATTTCGTACCAAACGGTGCCGTGTACCTGTCGACTGTCGGCTACGGCACGGGGGCGCTGCTCGGGCGTGGCGTTGAGAAGGTCGAAGCCGTGCACTGGAACGAGGAACTCGGATTGGCGCAGGCAATGTGGGTCATCAGGTGCAACAAGATGGGCCCTTTCATCGTGGCCTCTGATATGAACGGCGACTGTCTTTTCGAACGTGAGAACGCCAAGATCGCCAAGAACGTGGCACATATCTACGAAGGCACGAAACCCGCTGTGTTGAAACGCTACGGCGAAAGTGACGACCGCACAGACGAAGTGATTTGAGCTTGTCGGCCTAAGCTTTGCAGTACCCCCCCGTCGTACGCGTCAGCCTCAAGGTGTCGTGGGATGTCGCGCGGGTCAGACTTCCGTTCGAATGACAAGCATGAGCGCTTCGTAGAGTTCATCGAGCGCCTTTGTCTTGAGCTGGTTTTCCTGATGCACCAGCCCAAGCGTACGTTGCGGGGCATCGGCCCCGAGGCTCAATCCCTTAACGGGGATGGCATCCTGCGGTTTGACTGCAAGGTCAGGAACAATAGACACACCCAGGTTTGCATTTACCATGCTGGCGATCGCTTCAGGGCTGTCCAGTTCCATGGTTTCGGTAACTTTGATCCGATGCGACAGAATCCAGTTGTCAATGAGCGCGCCGACGACCGCGGTTCGGTCAAACCTGATGAAAGGCCGCGTTTTCAGAAGCGTGATCGGGTCGTCCCCGGGTTCCTCGATCGCGGTAATCAGTTGCATCGGCTCCTGTGCAAGCTCACGAAAAACGACCCCCGCAGGCATCATATGCGGTTTGCTCGTAATCGCCGCGTCCAGATTACCGCGCTCGATCTCCGCAAGCAGCGTGGCCGTCAGCCCTGGTCGAATATGCAGGCCAATCTCCGGGTACTTGGATTTCAGGTCCGCCATCGCCTTTGGCACGAGGCCCGTGAGAGTTGTCCGCAGCACCCCGAGGGTAATGACACCGCTTAGGCCCCCGTCGTTCAGGACGGAAGGCACCAGATTGTCATAGTCGGAAATCAGAATGCGGGCCTTCTCCACAATCTGGTGGGCCGCGAGGGTGAGTCGCGGCGTTCTGGTGCTGCGGTCGAACAGCTGAATGCCCAAATCCGCTTCCAAAGCCTGCATCTGCTGACTGACGGCAGCATGGGTGATGTGAACGGTATCGGCCGCAGCGCTGAACGTGCGTTTTTCGGCGATTGCCACCAGAGTTCGAAGCCTGCGAATTGTCATATATTTCCCTTCACATTGGAAGGTAATCTATCAAAAATTATATCAACTAAAAATCTCTATTAAGCTTTTCTTACTTCAAGATTTGCTCCTTTGACCGTTGAAAACCCGCTGCGCCCTAAAAACAAGCGGAGTTCGGGCATTTCATGCAAAAGAACCCGGTGCGGGTCGGGTGACGTATGTCCGGAGTCGGCGGGCAGCAGCTTAAAAGGCCCGGTCGGCTTCAAAGCCCGCCGCCGGTGGCGCGGTATCTTTCAAATGTTCCGTCAGAACTCAGCCAGCGTCCTTTTTCGATACGGAGACGGCGTGCGTCCGGAATTCTGCGAGCTGGGCCGGGATCTCCGGGATACAAAGTCCCGGTTCCATGCTGGTGGCCCATTGGCCTGTGCCCGCCTCCATGCCTGTCAGCATGAAGGCTTCTCTCAACGGGTTCGGATTGGCATCGACTTCAAGAAGCCCTTCTCCCCCAACTGCCGCCAAAATCTCGGCTGAGGCTGCAAGACCGATCCCCGCCCCCAGAAAATGCGGACAATAGACATGACCGGAGCTGACAGCCTGTTTGGCGACACGATGGCACCCCGTCACCCCACCCCATTTCGCCACGTCCGGCTGAACGAAGCGGAGGTATCCTCGATCAAGCCACTCGGTGAAAGCGGGCTCTCCAGCGATATTCTCACCGCCGGCAAGAGGGATTTTTGCGAGACTGGCCAACTCGGCCCAATCGCGCCATGGCGCGTCTGCCGCGATCGGTTCTTCAAGCCACCCCAGATTGAGGTCCGACGTCAATGCGATGAACCGCTTGGCGGTACGGGTATCGAAGGCTTGGTTAGCGTCGGTAAACAACTGCTCGTTTTCGCTCAACGCCTCGGACAACTGCGCCAGCAGTTTGCGGTCTTCCTCGAAGTCGAACCCTATCTTGACCTTGAGCGCGGAATAGCCGGCAGCGCGCAGATCATCGAGACGGCCAATTGCGGACCCTATGTGAATCCCACTTGCGTAGGCCGGCACGGTATCGGCCGCCTCCGGATTGAGAAGCTTGCGCAACGGTAGCCCCGCAGCACGCGCCTTGAGATCCCAAAGCGCAGTATCGATCCCCGCAATGACTTGCTGAAATGGCCCCCACTCCCCGCATTGCAGTGCCCGGATGTGTGTCTTGCGGGTCAGGTCGTCAAAGATGGCCGACGGGCTCGTGATCGACCGGCCAACCACAAGCTGTGCTATATCCCGCTCCAGGAGATTTACCCGGTGCTCTGCACCGGCTGCCGGCCAGTTGGCGAAAACCTCCCCCCATCCGAAACATCCGTCCTCTGTCTCGATCCGTATGAAAACCGCAGGCCGGTCGCTCATCCGTCCGAAAGATGTCTCGACCGACACCGAGATCGGGTAGCGGAATGCAAATGCTTCGACCTTTGCTATTGTGTGATGCTCTTCCATTTCCTTGCGATCCGTTTTCATAGCCCGGGACAGAATTCATCCCGACTCGGCAGAAGACCCTCGAAGCTGCTCCCACGCGATACGTGGAAAAGGCAGAAGGTGTAGATCCTTGCGGCAATCGAGTTTTCGTCACGACCGCAAACCCTGCCCTGTCAGCCGGTTACGATTTCATTCGTTCATTTCACGCTTCAATCTCGAAGCCTGCCGTGTGCTCCGGGCGATTGCGAAAATGGTGATCACCGTAAGCGTCCAGAAGAACCAGGTGATAGGCCCCCGCACGAGGATCGCCATATCACTACCAGACATCAACATCGACTGCCTGAAGTTATCTTCGAGCAACGGCCCCAGAATGAAGGCGATCAGGAACGGGGCCGCAGGGATCTGCATGCGCATCATCAGATAGCCGACCCAGCCCATCACGAACATGACGCCCACGTCGAAGATATTGTTGTTTACCGCAAAGACGCCGTAGATGCACAGGATCAGAACCGCCGGCATGAGTATGCGCTTGGGAATGTCGGATACAAACCGGAACCCGCGTATCGCAACCGATCCCACGATGAACAGCAGGAAGGAGCTTACGATCAAGCCGATGAAAAGACCGTAAATGATGTCCACGTTCAGGATGAACATCATCGGTCCGGGCTGAAGATTGTGGATCATGAATGCGCCAATGATGATCGCTGTAATCACGTCGCCGGGCACACCCAAGGCCAGAAGGGGGATCAGGGTCGCCCCGGCCACACCGTTATTGCCAGCCTCCGCAGCAGCCACGCCCTCAATCTCGCCCTTGCCGAAGTTTGCCTTGTTTTTCGATGTGCGGCGCGCCTCCGAATAGCTGAGGAAGGCGGAAGGCGCCGCCCCGATACCCGGGATCGAGCCGAGGAAAACGCCGATCAAACTGCCCCGGATGATCGATTTCAGGCATCGCATGTATTCGGCGACAGTAACCCAAGATTTGCCAAGACGCCGTGCCTTGCCGAGGTGTCCGGTCGGGTTCCAGGCCATGGCGATCACTTCGGGGATCGCGAAAAGGCCGATCAGAACCGCGATGAAATTCAGCCCCCCCATCAAGCTTGGATCGCCAAACGTAAAGCGGTTGGTGCCATAAACGAGGTCCAGCCCCACGGTCGCAAGCAGAAGCCCGGCGATGGCGGACAAGGCTCCGCGAAGAAGGCTTTCCCCGGAAACGCCTGCAATGATGGTCAGCGAGAAAAGAATGAGCGCGAAGAACTCCGGAGGCCCGAAGCTCAGGGCGAAGGATGCAAGCCACCCCGCGAAAACAATGAGCGACATGTTGGATACGAAGTCGGCGGTGCAGGACGCCCAGAGCGCCATGCCCAGAGCCTTGCCCGCCTCACCACGTTCGGCCAGGGGGTATCCGTCCAGAATGGTCGCTGAAGAGGCTGGGGTTCCAGGCGTTTTGATCAGGATTGCCGGGATCGAGCCGCCGAATATCCCTCCTTTATAAACGCCCAGAAGAAGCAGGATGCCGTTGATGGCCTCCATCGGGAACGTAAACGGCAATGCGAGAGCCACCGCCATGGTGGCGGAAAGTCCGGGAATAGCCCCGCCGATCACACCAACTATGATACCGGCGAAAAGGCACAGGAATGCCTCGACATTACCGACGAGCGAAAGTCCCGCCATAACGCTTTCGGTAAAACTCATGGCAACCTCACGAATTCACCCTGGGGGATGGCAACACCCGCCACATGCGCGAAGAACGCGTAAAGCACCAGCGGGATCACGACGGCGCATACTATGGCAGTTTTGGGGTAGCGTGTCCGAAACATGAAGGCCGTTGCAAGGAACGCCAGCATGCTCGTCCAAACCATCCCGAGCCTTGGCAGAGCATACATCGTCGCCACCATGATCAGCGCCAATCCAGCCAATCGGAGCCAGGGCGCAGGGCCGCTTTCTGCAGTTTCCTGGGTATCATCCGTTTCCGCGCCCGGCACATCAGGCGAGATCAGAAGCCCCACCCCGGTCAAGGCGAAGAAGCCAGCGAGGATATAGGGCCAGAAAGTCGGAGACAGGATGATCTTCTGCACGTTACTGGGACTGAAGACCCAGTTCGGGATCGCGACAAATGCAAGAAAGGCTGAGATGGCCAGCGCGGCCAGTCCTAACCGGGTATTCAGATTATGGAGCCGCACGTCTTACACATCTCCAAGTCGGGCGGGCCTCCGTCACGCGACGGGCCCGCCTCTTCGTTTTTGTTACTGGCAGGCCGGGTCACCCTTCGATGCGCATTCCCAACCGGTCCACGAGACCACGAAACTTGGTATACTGGCCCTGAATGAACTCATTCGCGGCTTTCGGGTCCATCAATTCGATCACGGAGCCCCGCGCCGTCATCTGCTCGAGGAATCCTTCATCCTGCGTGGCTTCGGCCATCCACTGGCCCCACTTTTCCGCGACATCATCCGGCAATCCTGCCGGGCCAGCGATACCGGTCCAACCAACCAGCTGATTGAGCCCGGGTTTGCCCAGATCATTTGCCGTAGGAGCATCAAAGCCGACAACCGGCTCAGGTGTCGTCACCATCAGAGCCTTCAACTGGTTGTTCGCAACGAAGCTGGCGACAGCAGACGAGTTCGTGCAAAGGAATGTCGCCGTGCCGTTCAGCACCGCGGTTGCAGCCGCGCCGCCACCCTGCTGTGGAATGTGCGTTGCTTGTTCAAGTGGGTTTTCAACACCGAACTCGTCCAGCACCATCACCGCCGCCAGATGCAACAATGAGCCGACACCCGAAGATGAGTAGGTGACGCCGCCCTCTGCGACTTTGGCGATCAGATCGTCCATCGAGTTGATACCTGACGAAGGCGATACAGCGCAGGCAACCGGGTTGATCTCATAGACTGTCACAAAGCGGAAGTCATCGAGCGTATAAGGCAGCGTTGCCTTCATGGCCGGGTTCACGGAGTGTGAGCCGACCCGTGCGAACAGCATGGTATATCCGTCCGGTTTTGCGTTCTGGACAGCCACGGATCCCGTCGCACCCCCTGCGCCCGTCACGTTTGCCATGACCAGCGGGCGCCCGACCGCCTCGCCGAGGGGTTCGGCGATGGTACGCGCCGAAATATCCGTCGCACCACCGGCACCGTATGGGATTACCATGTTAATTGGCCGCTCTGGATACTCGGCCAGCGCTGCAGTTGTCGTCAAACCCGCGATCAAGGCGAGCGCGGAAGCGAACCTCTTCATTGTCATTTGACCCTCCCTTTTGTTTATTTCCCCCGGCACAATAACCTTAAGATTTAATTTAAGAAAGAAATAAGGACTTACATTTTTAGAAAATTAATTTAACGCTAGAACGATCATGCCCATCAGACATCTCAGAACACTTGTTGCGGTCGAGGAGCATGGAATTGTCAACGAGTCCGCCGGCGAAGTTTGCCTGAGACGCGCCGCTGTCAGACAGCAAAAGCCTGCTCTGGAATCAGAACTGTTCCTCCAACTTTTCGATTGCAACCCCCGAACACCCACTCTCAATTTCATTGGGCACTCTCTGATGGAGAAGGCGCGCGTATTGCTCCGCAGTTGTGACAAAATTGTCCCTTCGATACTCTACGAGAAAAATCCCGCGGGTAAAATCAGCCTTGAAGCCGTTCCCGGCACGTTTACCGGGCTCATCGCGAAAGCCATGAAAATCTTGCAACGTTCCTGCACAGGACTGCGAATACGGATCATCCCTGGCCTTACTGCGTCGCTGATCACGTTCGTCGAAAGGCGTCAGCTCGATGCCCTAGTTATCAGCCGCCCCGTAATGCTGCCGGAAGGCTTGCAATTAAAACCCATAGCAGATGAGCGTCTCAGGTTGATTGTCTCCCGCGAAAGTGAGCCAGATGACCCCATCCACCTGTTGGCAACCCGGCGCTTCATGCGTCTCGACGCGGTTTCCGTCGCGGACACGCAGAAAGAGAGCTGGATACAGTCGAACAATATCGATTTGCCCGAGGTCATGGAGCTTGAAAATCTTGATGCCATCGCCTGCCTTGCTCACATGAATCTGCTCATTTCAATTGAACCGCACGGCTGTTTTCTTCCCTCGAATTCGCTGGCCCTGAAGTGGCTCCGTTTCGGAAAGAGCGCGCAATTTAAGAAGTGGACGCCGCGCTGATGGTAGCCGCTGATAGTGTAAG
>JBFFFS010000058.1:0-12763 GCA_041557855.1 Roseobacter sp.
CTTGGTGCCCTGCAGCACGGTACCGGGGCGTTGCGCCATGATATCTGAGCGTGCGTCGAGGCTCATCAGCGTTATGTAGTTTCTTCGGTCCGGGTTGTCATTTGACCCTCGGTCTTACTGCGCGGCGATCCGCCGGGCGTCAGAAATTCTTTGCCTCCGGGTGGCGGTGAAGCGGTCTTCGCATCCTGCACGTCGCGCGCGGCGGCTGTCCAGAATGGTTTCGGCGCGGTCGTAGCGCCCGGCGCGCAGCCCTGCGTCAATGGTGATACGCTCGAACACATCACGCTGCGCGTGGCTGCCGCCGATTGTCGCCATTAATGGGCGCGCGGCGGTAAGATGGCTGAAGGCTGCATCGTATCGCCCTTCGGCAAAAGCCTCGAGGCCCGCAAGCGCGGCGATGCCGGGTCGGGCATATCGCTGCTCCATCTCGCCGCTGCCGGCTGCGTCGCGGGCGAAGCGCGCGGTCATCTCGGCGCGTGCCTCCTCCTTATCGGCCCCTGTCAGGGCCAGCATGTAGTGCAGATCGGCAAACACGAGGCATCCGTCGTCCGTGCGCTGCTCGGCCAGATCAGCCAGTTCGTTCCAGCGCGGTCCGACATCGATACCTTCCAGTTCAAGACGCACCAACAGCGATGTAGCATTCGAGATGTCGCGGTAATCGTCAGTCTTGTCCGCGCGGATTTGCGCATCGTAAAGACCCAGAGCGGTGTCCATCTCGCCCCGCTCAAGATGAAGAAGCGCCTTGTGCCACCATACATGGTAACGAAAGTTGTTGCAGCGATCCCAAGCCTTTGCGTTTTCCTCGATGAGCGAAATGCCAGCGTCGGGACGCGCGGTCATGTCATAGACGTGCGCAACCGCGTGCAATCCCCACGCATCGTCGGCTGCGAGTTCCAACCCGGCCCGGCCTTTGCGTTCCGCCTCGGCATAGTCCCCGGTCTCTTCCAGCGTGAATGCATGGCACCCCAAGGCAAATCCACGGAAGGGGTGATCCTGCCCATGCGCGCTCAGCACCCTTTCGATTGATCGGCGCATGCCATGCGCGTCCCCTAGAATGAACCGGACAGCGTGGCTGACCTTGGCCGAAAGCGTGTCTGTCGGGAATTTTTCGAGAACCGTTTCCATGGCCGAGACCGCCCCTGACGGCCTGCCTTCGAGCCATGCGTCCAGCGCTTCGACCCAGGCGGTTTCACGCGCGGTGCAAGGGCCGGCAAGTTGGGCGCGCCGGGCCTGACTGGCGGCCTCTCTGGCGGTTGCGACGAGTTCCGCTCGCCCCAGCATCAGTGAAAAGAGCCCGCGTGCCGCGTGACCCATGGCGAAATCGGGCGCGGCTTTCAGAACGGCGCCCAGATGCTCCGGGGTAGCGGTTCCATGCGCCAGAAAGGCACGGATCATGGCGTTCCAGTGACCCAGCGTAGCTGAATCCGCGAGGGTCACCGGGCTTTGACAGATATCGTATCGCATTGGCATCGCACCTTTTTCGGCAGCTTGTTTTTATTGTGTAGCCGAAATCGATGGGCCGGTAAGTTCACGGCTCCGTGGTACACGCCAACGTGAAGGCCTGTGTTGGATTTCGCTTTTTGTTTCAGTTTTTTCCGCTGAAATGGCCCGAAAAGCGGAGTTTCCGGCGTCCGCGCCGGATTACGTTTCAATGTTTCGAAGGTGCGAGTCCGAAGTGTTGCAGGACGGCGTCGGTATCCTGTCCAAAGCGCGGGGGCGCCGCGCGATAGCGGACGGGTGTGCGCGAAAGCTTCAGCGGATTGGCCAGCAGTCTCACGTGTCCCCCTTCGACGCCCTCCGTCGCAACCTCGATCACCGTACCACGTGCTTCTGCCTGATCGGATGAGAGCGCTTCGGCCACGTTGTGAATGGGCCCCACTGGAACTTTGACGCCCTGTAGTCGCGCAATCACATCGGCGCGCGGCATCTTGTGCAAGCTCTGTGCCAGCAATGGCAAAAGTGCATCGCGGTTTTCGATACGCAAGAGATTGGTGCGGAAACGGTTATCCTGCGCCAGTTCCGGGCGATCGATTGCGCCACAGAACCGCACGAATTGCGCGTCATTACCGACTGCGATCAGCACATGGCCGTCGGCGCAGGCGAACGCATCATAGGGCACGATATTGGGGTGACCGTTCCCGCGCCGCTGCGGCAAGTGTCCGGAGGTGAGATAATTTGTGCCTTCATTGATGAGCCAGGCCATCTGTGCATCGACCAGCGACAAATCTATGTGCTGACCTTCGCCGGTCGCGTCGCGGTGGCGCAGCGCGGCGAGAATGCCGATCGCGGCATACATGCCGCACATCACGTCGGCTATACCGACGCCGACCTTCATCGGCGGACCATCGGGATCGCCGGTCAGAGACATGATGCCGCCGTACCCCTGCGCCATCAGGTCATAGCCGGGTTGGTCTCGGTTTGGGCCGGTTTGCCCAAACCCCGAGATGGAGCAATAAACCAGTTCTGGATGCGCCGCGCAGAGCGTTTCGTGATCCAGACCGTATTTTTACAAACCGCCGGGTTTGTAGTTCTCTATTCCCACGTCGGCGGCGGCGGCGAGGCGCCGGACGATGCGCTGGCCTTCATCGGTACTCAGATCCAGCGCCAGCGACTGCTTGTTTCGGTTGGCGGCCATGAAATAAGCTGACAGGTCGGTGGGATTGCCGTCTGGATCACAGGCGTAGTTCGGCCCCCAGCCGCGCGTGTCATCGCCACCTGTCTTGGGGTTTTCCACCTTGATGACTGTCGCGCCGAAATCACCGAGCAACTGCGTTGCGGTGGGCCCCGCGAGAATACGGCTGAGGTCCAGGACGATCAGACCTTCCAGCGCCATCGGTGTGTCAGATGCGTCCATCGTATGCACCCCGGTCAATGACGGCTGCGATGACTGTGAATGTCTGTGCGCTCAGCGCCTCGGTCAGCGCTGCCCGCAACTCCGTGCGGGAGTGGACAGTGGCGCCTGCGCCGCCGAAGGCGCGGCCGATCGCTGCGATATCGTGCTGCGCGAAATCAACGCCGGCGTTGGCCAGTTGGCGGCCGCGCTGCTTCAGTTCGATCAGGGCGAGGGAGGCATCTACGAAGACAATGAATATCGTGCGCAGTTTTAGTTCGGCCGCGGTTGCCAGTTCGCCTGCGACCATGAGAAAGCCCGCGTCTCCGGAAAACGAGACAACAGGCACATCCGGTCGGATGATCTGCGCACCCATGGCCAGTGGGACGGCACAACCCATCGTGCAGAGCGCCGTGGATTGTATCAGAGCGCGCGGCGCGTAGCAGTGCCACATCTGGCTGAGTAGAATGCGATGCGCGCCGCTGTCCGCCGTGGCGAGGCTTTCGCGCGGCAGTAATTCGCGGCAAGTGTCGATCACCGCTGCAGGCCCCCATGCATCATCGCGGGGAAAGGCCTGAGCCAGTGCATCCTTGGCCTTCGATATCGCCCCATCCGCCCAGGTCTGCCGGGGCGCTATCCCCTGCGAGATCGCGGTCAGGCTGGCCGCGCAGTTGCCGATGATGTTCAGGCCGGACTGGTGCATGTAGTGATGATTGGGCGCGGCCGTAATATCGATGATCCGCGTCCGTTCCGGCGACCAGGCGTTGCGCCAGCCTGTGCGCATCTCGATGGGATCGTACCCCAGACAAAGGATCAGGTCGCTCTGGTCCAGCAAGGGCAGAAGGTGCTGGTCCGCCAGTGGAGACAGACCCGCGGCGCCAAGCGATTGCGCGTGATCCTCCGGGATCAGCCCCTTGGCTTTGTAGGTCGTGATGACTGGGACGCCAAAACGTTCCGCAAAATCGGTTAGCGCCGGGCCGGCTGCGTCGTTCATCGCGTCGAGGCCCACGACCATTATCGGGCGCTGCGCTTCGGCAAGCCACGCGCGGGCGGTGGCGAGGTCAGCGCCGGCGGGGGCCACGTGGGACGCGGGCACCCGGCGGGGTGGCGGGGCGGCGGCTACCTGGGTATCGGCGGTGGAAATGGGCACATCGATGTGAACCGGACCCGGCCTGCCTTCGGTGGCGATGGCCACGGCCTTGTCTGCGATCACGTGTGCAGCGCCAGGCACCAGCACAAATGTGCCCTTGGTGATCGGGCGGAACACCGATTGCTGGTCGAGAACCTGATGTGTGTAGGTCTGGGCTTCGTCCGCATCTATGGCACCTGCCAGCACGATCAGCGGAACTCTGTCCTGATGTGCGTTGGCCACCGCGTTGACGCCGTTGAGCGCACCTGGCCCAACTGTCGCGACAAGAATGCCGGGCGCCCCGGTCTGGTGATAGGCACCTTCGGCCATGAAGGCGGCAGCGTTTTCATGTTTGGCCAGGGTGAAACGAATTCCAGCCTTTTCCAGTGCATCTACGAGTGTCAGCACCTCGCCCCCCGGCATCCCGAAGGCGAAGCGACATCCGGCGTCGAACAGGCGACGCGCGAGGGCGTCGGCGGCGCGGATCGTGGGTTCGATGGTCACGGCAGGCGGTCCTTTGTAGCTTCTCTTCGGCAAGAGGAATAGACGATGCGCGGACGGGCGCAACTCACCTTTGCGTTCAGAGATGTTTCAGGACCGGAAGCGGAGAGCCGTTTCAGCGGCGGCGGTCACGCCGCGACGACATCGGCTGGAAAGCAACGCCCACATGCGCTTCGCAATACGGTTTGCCTTGCTGAACGGGCAGGCCGCAGAACCAGAAGTCCTCGGTCGCGGGGTCACCCACGGGCCATTTGCAGGTTCTCTCGGTCAACTCCATCAGCGATAGCTTCTTGGCTTTCTTTTCGATGGCCGAAACCTTGGCCAGCGCTTCGGGGCTGATCTCGTTGGCGGAGGGTTGCGGCGGCAGAGGTTGACCCGCCGGAATGATCTGCTTGCGCGCGGGCAAAGGCTTGGGCGCGGGTTCCATCGGTGCGTCTGCCTTGGCAGCAGGCTCACTTGAGCGTGGTGGGGCCTTGGGTTTCGGCTCGGTTTTCGGGGCCGCCTTGGCCTTGGCGTCGGGTTTGGCGGCGGTCGTTGCCCGGTTTGACAACCCAAGACGGTGAACCTTGCCGATAACGGCGTTGCGCGTAACGCCGCCCAGTTCTTTCGCGATCTGACTGGCGGATTGGCCTTCGCCCCACATTTTCTTCAGCAATTCTACCCGTTCGTCCGTCCAAGACATCCATGCATCCCCAAATTGAAAGGCGGTCCCGAAACGATAGGACCGCCATGACCGTCAGCGACCTATTCTAAGCACTCAAGGCGGAGATACAAGCGGCGAACGCGCAATCCGGCAAGGCTGGAGAGGAAGGCCGCAGCGGCACCTGTCGCTGCAGCGTGATGGACCCTGCGTAAAATGCTTTGCATCGGAAGCACTTCTGACGTATTGGCTGCGCATGATCGTATCTGAACATATCCGACTGCGACGAAGCACCCGCGCCTTTTTCTGAGCAAGGCACCCGTGTGCCCCAGTTCTCGCACGCCATGACGATCCAGCCCTACAAATTTATTGACCTGTGCCACCGGCTCATGCACGTTTCGTGCTCTTGAACCGTGGCCCCCTGATGAGGACAACCCCATGATCCCGACACTGTTGCCGACCTATGCCCGTGCGCCATTGAGTTTCGTCAAAGGCGAAGGCTCCTGGCTGATCGAGGCGGACGGCCGACGCTTTCTGGACCTCGCGGCCGGGATCGCGGTAACGTCTCTGGGGCATGCGCATCCCAAGCTGGTGCAGGCCTTGACCGATCAGGCAGGCGCGCTGTGGCACACGTCAAATCTCTACCAGATTCCTCAGCAGCAGGCCCTCGCCGATAAGCTATGCGACGCCACTTTCGCGGATACGGTGTTTTTCACCAACTCGGGTACGGAAGCCTGTGAGCTTGCCGTGAAGATGGCCCGCAAATACTGGAGCGAACAGGGCGACCCGGACCGGTCCGAGATCATTGCTTTCACCGGTTCGTTCCATGGCCGGTCAGCAGCCGGGATCGCGGCGGCGGGGTCGGAGAAAATGACCAAGGGATTTGGCCCGCTTTTGCCCGGCTTTACCCATGTCGAATTCGGAGATCACGACGCGCTGCGGGAGGCCGTCACGGACAAAACCGCGGCCATTCTAATTGAGCCGGTACAAGGTGAGGGCGGTATCCGCCCAGTGCCTGACCAGTGCCTCAAAGGGCTGCGGGACCTTTGCGACGAACATGGCATTCTGTTGATCTTTGACGAGGTGCAATGCGGTGTGGCGCGGACCGGCAAGCTTTTCGCCCATGAATGGTCCGGGGTGACGCCGGATATCATGATGGTGGCCAAGGGCATCGGCGGCGGCTTTCCGATCGGCGCGGTCTTGGCGACCGAACGGGCCGCAAGCGGCATGGGGCTGGGCACGCATGGCTCTACCTATGGCGGCAATCCGCTGGGCTGTGCGGTGGGCTGTGCGGTGATGGATACGGTCAGCGAACCGGAGTTTCTGGCCGAGGTGTCGCGCAAGGGCGCGCTCATGCGCCAGAAGCTCGAAGGGCTGGTAGCGTCGCACCCCGATGTTTTCGAGAGCGTGCGCGGCACCGGGCTGATGCTGGGCCTGAAGTGCAAGGCGACCAATACGGATGTAGTCAAGGCGGGCTACGCGCAGGAAATCCTGACAGTGCCGGCTGCAGACAATGTCGTGCGCCTGCTGCCTGCGCTGACCATCAGCGATGACGAGATTGCGCAGGCCGTGTCACGCCTGGATGCCGCCGCGACTTCGCTTGAGACAGCGTAACCCTATTTTCCCGAAGACCGAAGGCTTCCTTCGCGCAAGCGCTGGCAGGCCGGACATGAAAAGACACCGGACCCATGAACCACTTTCTTGACATACACCTCACGGACCCGCAGGCGCTTCGCCAGATCATCGATCAAGCCGCCGAGATGAAATCCGCACGGGCTGGCCGCCCGCGCGGCGCGCCCGACGACATTCAGCCGCTGAAGGACCGGATGGTTGCGCTGATCTTTGAAAAACCCTCGACCCGGACGCGTGTTTCCTTTGATGTGGGCGTGCGCCAGATGGGCGGGCAGACCATGGTGCTCTCCGGCTCGGACATGCAACTCGGACATGGCGAGACCATCGCCGATACCGCCCGCGTGCTGAGCCGCTACGTCGATCTCATCATGATCCGCACCTTCGACGAGGCGGTGCTGACGGAAATGGCCGAATTTGCCAGCGTACCGGTGATCAACGGTCTGACGGATCGCACGCATCCCTGCCAGATCATGGCGGACGTGCTGACTTTCGAAGAGCACCGGGGGCCCATCAAAGGCAGGAAGGTCGTGTGGTCCGGTGACGGCAACAACGTCTTTTCCTCGTTCCTGCACGCATCCGGGCAGTTCGGTTTCGACCTGACTTTCACCGGGCCGCCGACGCTTGATCCCGAGCCGGAATTCGTGGAGTTCGCCCGCTCCAAAGGGGTGGCGGTGACGATCGAGCGCGATCCGTTGAAGGCCGTCGAGGGCGCCGATCTGGTGGTAACGGATACATGGGTATCCATGCATGATGCGCAATCGGCGCGTGAGCGGCGGCACAACCAATTGCGCCCGTACCGGGTGGACGCGCGATTGATGTCGCATGCCAAGCCCGATGCACTTTTCATGCATTGCCTGCCGGCGCACCGTGACGACGAAGCCACTTCGGAGGTGATGGACGGGCCGCATTCAGTGATCTTCGACGAGGCCGAAAACCGGCTGCACGCTCAAAAGGCGATCCTGCGCTGGTGTCTTGGAACCTGATGACAGCGCGGGCCGCGAGAGAAGTGATCTAAGCCGAGGTGCGTTGACAAAAGCTGCAGCTTTATTTGGCGCGGAATGAGGTGCGGTGTAGCCGTGATATCGGTTTTGCCATGGCTCAAGCTGCCGAAGTTGGTGGCGCGATAATGCTACTTTGAGAGCGCACAATATTTCGATTTTACTTGCGTGGTTTCGCGCGCAAGGTCGGATCGGCTTGTGTCGGATCTTCTGGCCAGGGATGTTTGGGATAACGCCCGCGCATGTCCTTTCGCACGTCGGCATAGGAGGAGGCCCAGAAACCCGGCAGGTCTTCGGTTACCTGCACCGGGCGATGCGCCGGAGACAGCAGTGTCAGTTGCACCGGTCGCCCGCCTGCCGTCGGATGACGCGTCACGCCGAAAAGTTCCTGCAAGCGCAGGGCGATGCGGGGCTGGGCGTCTTCGTAGTCGATAGCGACCTGTCGGCCCAGTGGCGTGGTGAACTGCGACGGCACCTCTTGGTTCAGTTGCTGCAACTGGTCCCATCCCATCAGCATTTCCAATGCCTCCGTGATGTCGAAGGCCTTCCACTCCGCCGCGGATCTGATGCCAGTGAGATAGGGCAGCAGCCACTCCTCCGCGGTTTCGAGCAGATGCGCTTCGCTCAGGTCCGGGAACCCGGGGTTGCCGTCGCGCATCAGGGCGGCACGCGCCATGAGGCGCGCCGCGCGTTTGGAGGGCAGCAGACCCATCATGCGGATGCCGTCCAGCATTGCCCGGGCGATCTCTTCGGGCGGCGCGTCACGCCAGACCTGATCGTCGAGCAGCAGTGCGCCGAATTTCTCTTCGCGGCGCGCTTCGACGCGCATCTCGCGGCGTGACCAGTTGCATCTTGTCTCCCAGCCAATCTGATCCGCAAAATTTTCCCGCAGATCCTGCAGCGTCAGATGTGCGGCTTGCCGGATACGCGCCTCGCGCGGGTCACCATCCAGATCGATTGCCACGAGTAGGGGCGCCGCTGCCAAGGGGTCACCCTGTGGCATCACGGCTCCTTTGCCGCCCGACAGAACGTATCGTGGTGCCTCGCCTTTGCGGCGCTGGCCAATTCGGTCCGGATAGGCGAGCGCGGCCAGAATGCCAATGTCGTTCGGACCCTTGCCTTTGTGCGCCCGACGCAGCTGTGACGCGTTCTGGCGGACACGCTGAAGCGTGGCACGGTGGACCGACTGCGCGCCTCCGCTCTCTGCGCCCGAGGCGCTGCGAAGTACCGCCATGCGTTGCGACACATCCGTGCCGGCCCCGCGCAGGATGTCACGCTCAGCCAACAGAGCCGCCAGATCGGCGGCATCCGGGCCGCCCCGCGCTACCATATGCGCAAGCCGGGGATGCAGTGGTAGTCGCGCCAGAGCACGCCCATGTTCGGTAATTCGGCCCTGAGCATCGAGCGCGCCAAGCATCTTCAGAACCGATTGCGCTTCCGCCAACCGGCCCGGATTGGGCGGCGTGACAAAGCGCATCTGTTCAGCCTGCGCTCCCCAAAGCGCGAGTTCCAGCGCAAAACCGGTCAGGTCACCTGCTTCGATCTCGGCCGGAGGGAACGCGTCAAGTGCGCCATCGGCACCGCGCGTCCAAAGCTTGTAGCAGACACCTGGTGCCAGACGCCCGGCACGGCCAGCTCTCTGTGTCGCTTCGGCGCGGGTTACGCGGGTTGTCACAAGCCGTGCCATGCCGGAAGATGGATCGAACTCAGATCGGCGTGCGCGTCCGGCATCGACGACGATTTTTATTCCTTCGATCGTGAGGGACGTCTCAGCGATGGAGGTGGCAAGCACCACCTTACGTCCCGTCTTGGCCGGCGCAATCGCGGCGCGCTGGGCTTTGAAATCCATGGCTCCATAGAGCGGATGCACGCTTACGTTGGGGGGGACCTGACGGATCAGCAGCGCTTCGGTACGCCGAATCTCTGCTTCGCCGGGCAGAAAAACCAGCGCGCTGCCCTTGGCCTCGGCCAGGGCTTGCAGCACCAGATCGGTAGTGGCTGTTTCCAGCCGTATCTCTTTGGCCAGCGGGCGGGGAAGCCATTTCTCTTCGACCGGGTAGCTGCGGCCTTCAGAGGTCAGGATCGGTGCCTCCATCATGGTGGCTACCGGGTCCGCATCGAGCGTCGCCGACATCGCCAATAGGATCAGATCGTCGCGCAATGCCCCGGCCACGTCCAGACAGAGCGCCAGACCGAGATCGGCATTGAGGGAGCGTTCGTGAAATTCGTCGAATACCACGGCACCGACGCCCGGCAGATCGGCGGCATCCTGCAGCATGCGTGTCAGAATGCCTTCGGTCACAAACTCGATCCGGGTGGCGGCGCTGACCTTGGACTGTCCTCTGATCCGGTACCCGACGGTTTGGCCAACAGGCTCTCCAAGTGTCTGTGCCATGCGCTCGGCGGCGGCGCGCGCGGCGAGCCGTCGTGGCTCCAGCATGATGATCCTGCCGGTGGTAACCCCGGCTTCGAGCATCGCCAGCGGAACGCGGGTTGTCTTGCCCGCGCCCGGTGGTGCTTGCAACACCGCGCGCCCATGCTTGTTCAGCAGTGATATCAGGTTCGGCAAAATGCCTTCGATGGGGAGCGCATCATCCATGAAAACGGCTTTACCGTAAGGGGATGCCGGGGCCAAGCACTGGACATTTGCCGAGCGCTGCCGGAAAACCGACAGCAGAAGGAAAGGAATGCGCGCATGCAGATGGCAGAACTTGCCGCATCGGTGGCAGCTGGAGAACGGCGGGCCCTGTCGCGGGCGATTACGCTGGTGGAAAGCGCGCGCGCAGACCACCGCGCTGAGGCTGCGGCGTTGTTGCAAGCCTTGCCCAAAGATCGCCAGGCGCTTCGCATCGGGCTTTCAGGAACACCGGGCGTGGGCAAATCTACCTTCATCGAAAGTTTCGGCATGATGTTGGTCGAGGCGGGATTGCGTGTCGCGGTGTTGGCGGTTGATCCTTCATCAAGCCGCTCCGGCGGATCGCTTCTCGGCGACAAGACCCGCATGGACCGGCTCGCCCGCGCACCGGAGGCGTTCATCCGTCCTTCTCCAAGCCAGACACACCTGGGCGGCGTGACGCGCCGTTCGCGTGAAGCGGTCAGGCTCTGCGAAGCAGCAGGTTTCGACGTGGTACTGATCGAAACCGTTGGCGTCGGGCAGTCCGAGACGGTTGTTGCGGAAATGTCGGACGTATTCCTGCTGCTGCTTGCCCCGGCGGGTGGGGACGAATTGCAGGGCGTCAAGCGCGGTATCATGGAAATTGCAGACATCATCGTGATCAACAAGGCGGACGGCGATCTGAAACAAGCCGCAGTCCGCACGCAGGCCGACTACGCCGGGGCGCTGCGCATGTTGCGCAAGCGGCCGCAGGATCCCGAGGGCTTTCCCAAGGCCTGTCTTGTATCTGCCATGCAGGAAATCGGATTGGCCGATGTCTGGGCGGATATCGAAGGGTTGGTGGCATGGCGTCGCGAGAATGGATTCTGGGACGCGACGCGTGCCTCTCAGGCGCGCTACTGGTTCGGACAGGAGGTCCGTACAGCTCTGCTGTCGCAGTTGGAAACCCCCTGGGCACGCGAGCAGTTGGCTCATTTCGGCGCGCAGGTGGCCGATGGTGAACTGGCCCCTTCGGTTGCGGCAGAGAACTTTATGGAGCTGCTTCGCGCGCATGAAACGTGAAAGTCATGAAATCCCGCTTTGTCCGGGTTGACCGGGGGCGCGATTCCCACTAAAGCCAGCGAACGAAATTCCGGGGCGCGGCCTCAAGGCTGCCCCCTTTTGTCGTTTACCGGACCGCCGGGGCGATCAGAGAGAAAAGGAAGAACCCATGTCGCGTGTTTGCGAATTGACTGGAAAGGGCCCGATGACTGGCAACAATGTCAGCCACGCCAACAACAAGACACGTCGGCGCTTCTTGCCGAACCTGAACGACGTATCCCTGCAGTCCGAAGCTCTGGGCCGCTCGTTCAAGTTCCGCATTTCCGCCGCAGCGCTGCGCACGGTGGATCACCGCGGTGGACTCGACAAGTTCCTGGCGAAGGCCAAGGACAGTGAACTGTCGCCGAACGCGCTGAAAGTGAAAAAAGCGATCGCCAAGTCCTCGGACACGGCTGAAGCGCTGAGCTGATATCAAAATTCGTCTTTGTGGCGATTTGCCCCACCCGCAAGCGGGTGGGGTTTTTTGTTTTGCGGTGGCACATCCTATCGGGCTTGGCGTAGGTAAAGCCATGCGTTGCCTGCCGCGTCCCCTGACCTGCCTTTTGCTTGGACTTCTGCTGCTCCTGACCAGTCAGAGCATCGCTGTGGCGCGTGGTTCCGCGATGGCCACGGGGAGCATGGTGATCTGCACCGGCGACGGTCTCGTTGCGGTTTATCTGGATGAAAACGGCGCGCCGGTCGAAGCGCCGCATCCCTGTCCCGACTGCCTGATCCTGCTGTGCGAAGAGGTCACCCGGCCTTTTGTAGTTCTGACGCTGGAGGGCAGAACCGTCGCCGCCCTGCCGCGGACTAACGCGGTTACGACCTCTCCGCGTTCGCACCGCTATCGCCCACGCGCACCTCCTGCGACCTGAATGCCTTAATCCTTTCCGGACCAGAATTCTTGTAAATGGATGCAGACATGCTTCATTCAAATCTTATGCGCGGCGCACTCTTGGCCGCATCTCTCATGCTTCCGGCCTTGCCGCTCGCCGCGGATATCGTCGTATCGGATGCCTACGCCCGTGTCTCGCGACCGAACGCGCCGACCGGCGCGGCTTTCATGACCATCAGAAATACGGGCGACACAAATGACCGCCTGCTCTCTGTCGCCTCGGAGGTTGCCAAACGGGTGGAACTGCACACGCACATCGACCAGGGCGATGGGATCATGAAAATGTCCCGGATCGAAGGAGGCATTCCCGTACCGGCCGGTGCGACCCACAAGCTGGCGCGCGGGGGCGATCACGTCATGCTCATGGGGCTGACACAGCCGTTGGAGCAGGGTCAGGAGATATCATTCGTGCTGACCTTCGAGGAGGCTGGTGACGTGGTAATA
>JBFFFS010000059.1:0-12662 GCA_041557855.1 Roseobacter sp.
AAGCTGTCCGAGCGGCTCCGACAGGAAGGATTTTTGCTGCAAGTCGGCCGTCAGCCGCCGCCGGGCAACGGCAAGACAGGCGTCATCCACATCATAGCCGCGCAAGGCAACCGACGGCCGTACCCGTGCCATCTCCTGCAGCAGGATGCCTGTGCCGACGGCGGGGTCGAGCACGCTTTTCGGATCATGGCCGGCAATCCATTCCGCCATCAGCGCAGCGATCGGTCTGGGGGTCAGAAATTGACCGAGCGCCTTGCGGCGGCCCCTGTCCGCCCGCTCCAAGAACGCCTGATCGAGCCCGTCCATTTCCTGTCACTTCCCTACTGCCTCTGCGCTGCAGTTTCGGTGATTTCACCGCGCGCCGAAAGCTATTTCTGACCGGGAGCGGCGCCGCGCCGCCTCTGCACAGCGGGTAGATGCATGAAACCGCACGAATAAAGATGATCGTTTTGAAAACTCGGTGTATCAGTGGGTCAAGCGGCGTTTGGCGTCAGAATTCCGGCATGATCCCCGCGGACAGCCAGAGAGTGCTGGTGCGCTGCAGGAGGGACAGACACCGATGAAAGATGTTGCTGCCTGGCTGCGTTCGCTCGAGCTGGAAAAATTCATCCCGGCTTTCGAAGAACAGGAGATCGACTCCGCGACCGTGCGCGAGTTGACGGAGGCGGACCTGCGCGAGCTTGGCCTGCCGATGGGGCCGCGCAAGAAGCTGCTGCGGGCGATTGCCGACCTGGAGGCTGGCTCAGCCCTACCGGCACCCGAAGCCGCATCCGACGCGCCGCGGCAGATGGCAGCCACGCCGCAGGGGCAAAGTCGGCAGGTGACGATCCTTTTTTCGGATATCTCGGGGTTTACCAATCTTTCCAACGAGATCGGCGCGGAAGATACGCATGCACTGCTGCAGACGTATTTCGAGGTCGCCGACGAAATCGTGCGCCAGCATGGGGGTCTCGTCGACAAGCACATCGGCGACAGCGTGATGGCTGTTTTCGGCGTGCCAACCGCTTTTGGCAATGAAGCGCAGCGGGCGATGAACGCGGCACTTGCCATCCAATCCTCGATGGCGGAGATCAGCGCGAAAGTTGGCCGGACGGTCGAAGTTCACATCGGGCTGGCAAGTGGTCGCGTCGTGGCCGACCGGGTCGGAACGGATGCGCGCTTCACGGTGATCGGGGAGTCGGTGAACCTTGCCGCGCGGCTGACCGACCGGGCCCAGGCGGGACAGACCATCGTGTCGGAAAACGTGCGTGCGTCGCTGCCGCTGGATATCGGCATCGGCGACAAGCAGACCTTTACACTCAAAGGCTTCGACACGCCTGTATCGGCCTACGTGCTGACCGAGCAGGCCTCCGACACCGTGGCGGAGACGCCGATCATCGGGCGCGCCAAGGAGATCGCGCAATTCCGCCTCGCACTTGCGGAATGCCTTGAGGCCGGGATGGGTCAGTTCGTCTATGCGCGCGGTGAGGCCGGCATCGGCAAGACGCGCCTTCTGAAAGAGCTGGAGCGGCTGGCTGGCCTTCAGCAGATCACCTGCCACCGTGCGCTGGTTCTCGATTTCGGCGCGGCGCACCGTCAGGATGCGATCCGCGCATTGGTTCGCAGCCTGATCGGCATCGGCGTGAACGCTGACAAAAAGGCGCGCGCGGCGGCGGCGGAGGCGCTGTTCCAGTCGAACGCGCTGAAGGGCGACGAGCGCGTGCACCTCAAAAGCATGCTGGGCCTGCCGCAACCCGAAGGGCTGGTGGCCCTGCATGACGCGATGTCGCCCGAAACCCGTGCGGCGGGACAGCGGCAAATCCTGTTCAGCCTGATTGAAAAGGCCGCTGCGGATGCGCCGCTGCTACTGATCGTCGAAGATATTCACTGGGCCAACCTGCAGACGATCTCGACGCTGGCCGAAACAGTGCGGCGCATCGCCGGCCTCAAAGTCATCCTCGTGGTCACTACGCGGATCGAAGGCGACCCGATCGCCGAGTTGCAAAAGCAAGGGCTTGGCGCAACCTCCCTGACCACGCTCGACCTCAGACGCCTGCGCCCGGAAGAGGCGATGCAAATGGCCTCTGCTTTCCCCGATCCTTCGAGCGACCTGCTGCAGCTGTGCATCGAACGCTCAGAAGGCAATCCGCTGTTTCTCGAACAATTGCTGCGCAACGCCAGCGCCACGGGATTGAGCGCCGTTCCCGATTCCGTTCAAAGCCTCGTTCAGGCCAGTCTCGACAGTCTCGAACAGAATGACCGCAAGGCACTGGAGGCTGCGGCCATTATCGGTCAGCGGTTTCATCCCGACCATGTCCGCCAGATCATGTCGGACCCTGATCACGACTTTTCGGAATTGGTAATGCGTCGCCTGATCCAGCTGGAAGGCGATCTTTACCTGTTCTCGCACGCGCTTGTGCGGGACGGTGTTTATGCCTCGATCCTGCGGTCGCGGCGGCGCGAACTGCATCTGCGCGCCGGCGATATCCTCGCCCCGCACGACCTGTCGCTGCGCGCGCGGCACCTCGAAGAAGCACAAAGCGCCGACGCGGCAACAGCCTATCTGGATGCGGCACATGCGGCGGCGGATGAACAGGACGAGGAGTTCGCACTGGAAATGTGCCTCGCCGGCGAGGCGCTATCGCCCGCAGCCGAAGTGCTGCTGCGCCTGATGCTACTGCGCGGCCGCGTGCTGCTGACGCTCGGCCGCACCCGTCAATCGATCGAGACAGTCAGCGCGGCAAGCGCCCTCGCAGCCTCGGACACGGATCGATGCCGCTCGCTGATCGGGCTGGCAGAGGGGATGCGGGTGGCCAACCGCAACGAGGAAGCCTTGGAGACCCTTGAGCGCGCAGAAGCGCTGTCCGCCGCCGTGACACTTTCCGAACAGGCGCGGATTTTTCATTTGCGTGGCAGCGTGCTCTTTACCCTTGGCGACCGGGACGGGTGCCTGGCCGCCCACAATACCTCGCTCGATCTGGCGCAGCAGGCCGGGGACGTGGACTCTCAGGCGACCTCGCTCAGCGGGATGGGCGACGCCTTTTACCTGCAAGGCCTGATGATCGATGCCCGCGACCGCTTTGACGCCTGTGTGGCGCTGTGCCGGGAAAATGACCTTGGCCGCATCGAAGTCGCCAACCGCCACATGATCGGCTGGTCGCGCATTCACCAGCTGGAGTTCCGCGACGCGCTGGGGGACGCGATTGCTAATGCGGAAATGGCCCACCGCGTTGCCAACCGCCGTGCCGAAGTGCTCAGCCTGCAACTGATTTCCTTCACCCGTCTGCGGCTGGGAGAGTTCGAAGGCTCCGAACAGGCCGCACAGGAGACGATTGCGCTGGCCGATGAGATCGATGCAGCGGTCTTCATGATCACGGGGCTGGCAATTCTTGCGCAGGCGCAACAGGCACTTGGATATCTGCAGGAGGCCCTGAAGGAAACCGGGCGCAATTTCGTCGGGCCCTATGTCTTTGCGGTCGCCGCCAGCCTCGAAGAGGATCCGGCGCGGTGCCAGCAGTATCTGGACGAAGGGCAAGCCATTCTCGAAGAGGGCTGCGTCATCCATAACCACCCGTGGTTCTGCGAGATTGCGATGCTCATCGATTATCGGCAGGGGCAATGGGACAGAATGAAAGTCCGTGCCGACGCGCTTGAAGCGGCCTTCGCGGATCAGCCCCTGCCCCGCAGCAGTTATACCGCCCGAACCGCCCGCGCGCTGTCCGACCTTGGCGCGGGGCGGACCGGGCCTGAGCTACGGGCGGAAATGGAAAAACTGTTGGCCATCAGCCGGCAGGCGGGGCTGCGACCGGATACCGCGTTTCTGTCACGGGCGCTGCAGGCACTTGACCAGAGGTGACCCGGGATCCTTCGCCCCGGACTTGAGCAGCGAGACGATGGGCACTCGGTTTTTGATGATGCGACGGGCACGTGATAGACTTTCCCCGACCGCGCGAAGGTGCCAGGCAAATGGAGTTTACCGAAGCTGAAATTCAGGTGCTGGCCTCGATTCACAAGGTTCTGAGCACCCGGCCTGCCGCTGATGGCCCGGCGCTCGACCAACGCGCCGAAAGCTACTGGATTTTCAAGGAAGACTGGACGGAAGCCTTCCCGGCGCTCAGCGAGAAGGGCCTGATCGAAGAGACCGGTGCAGGCTGGATATTGACCGAAGCAGGCCACCCGATCGCGGCCGCCCACCGGGCTGAACGCGTGGATATGTACTGGTATTATTATTCCAAGTTCTACGTGCGCGCACATGCCAGTGCCGCACATTCCGAACTTTGCCGGCGCGTTTTCGGCCTCGATCTGACCCAGGAGGGTCAGACGGACATGGCCTCGCTTCGGATCGCGCTGGAGGCGCTGGCGCTCAAGCCGGGGCAGCACATGCTCGATCTTGGGTGCGGCGCCGGTGTCATCGCGGAGTATATTTCGGATACCACCGGGGCGCGGATCACCGGCCTCGATTTCGCCGAAAGCGCCATCTCCGCCGCCAGATCGCGTACGGAAGCGAAAGGCGCGCGCCTCGACTTCCGGACGGCCAACTTCAACACGATGGCTCCTGCCCCCGACACCTACGATGCGGTACTTTCGATGGACACGCTCTACTGGGCGACCGATCTGCAGGCAGTGCTCGCGACACTGGCCGCGAGCCTCAAGGCCGGGGGACGCATTGCCATTTTCATGAACCATCATGTCGGCCCCGATGCCGAAGCCGAAGCGCTGCAACCTGAGCATGCCAGCCTCGGGAAGGCCGCGTCCGCGCTTGGCCTGACCACGAGGGTGATCGACTTCTCGGCCAACCTGGGCGCGTTCTGGGAGCGCAACTACGCCGCGGCACTGGCGCTGCGCGACCAGTTCGAAGCGGAAGGCAACCGGTTTATCGCCGATAGCCTGATCCGCGAATCCGAACAGGATTACCTGCCCGATATCAGAGAAGGACGCGTTGCCCGCTACCTGTTCCTGATCGACGCGCCGAGTTGAGCGCACAGGGGGCGACCTCCCAATTTCCGGGCGGCTTGCAGCGCGAAGGCTCTATTGCAGGCTGCGGATTTCGTCGTTGGCATGCTTGAGCCGCGACGAGATGTTCCCGACCATGTTGGACAACAGCTTGATGAGGATGTTCGGGTGGGTCTGTGCGACCTTGAAGACGTCCTCCACCGGGAACACGTAGCACATGGTCGATTGCGCCGCGACCACGTCAGCCGTGCGGCGGCCGTCCTCGACGAGGGCCATCTCTCCGAACGAAGCCCCCGGCCCCAGCGAGGCAAGCCGCTTGTGCCGCCCCTCGCCCAGGTCGATCACGACATCCGCCAGTCCGTTGGCGATGATGTAGAAACTGGCCGCCTCGTCACCTTCGGAGACAATCTTTTCACCCTCGCCGTAGCTGTAGATCCGCACCAGATTTTCGAGAACGGAATATTCCTCGCTGCTGAGACCGCGAAGCAGATCAAGTTTCGACATTGCATATCGGGCGGTATCGAACTGCTCGAAATGACGCTCCAGAATTTGGTTCTCTGCGGCTTCGAGCGCGTCGTCGAGATCCGCCGTCACCGCGATCTCAGGAAGCTCCCCCGCCAATCTGGTCAAAAATGCGCTGATCGGCTGATCGGGACGGATACCGGAAATGCGGATGGAGCGCCCCTGCTTGAGGAAATCCTCTAAGGCTTCCATGAGCAGATGCGCCGCCGCCTCGTCGACATAATGCACACGGGAAAAATCAACGATGATGTCACAAATCTCGGTTGCGGGTTCCGAGAGGCTGCGAATGACAGTCTCGGCTGAGGCGAAGTAGAGCGTGCCCTGCAGTTCAGTCACCTTGACCTTGCCGCCGTGCCTGCTGAGAAAACTTCTCTCGCTGAGCGACCGGATGCGCTTGGAACTGATTTCACCGAGCGGAAAGGAGCGGCGGATAACCGTGCCCGTATGCGCTTTCTCTCCGAACCCATGCAGGCCGAACTGGCGCGAAAGTTCCTGACAGACCGCCACGCCGCGAACGCTGTTACCATGCTCGTCGAGACGCGGTGACCAGACCGAGATGCCTGCCTGCCCGGGGATCACCGCAATGACACCGCCCGCCACGCCGCTCTTTGCGGGGATGCCCACTTCAAAGGCCCACTGGCCAGCATAATCATACATGCCGCAGGTGCTCATCAGGGTCAGGATGCTTTGCACATAGGCAGGTTCGATGACTTGATCCCTGGTAATCGGATTATGGCCAAGATTGGCGAGCGTTGCCGCCATCATCGCCATGTCGCGGCAGGTGACATCGATCGAGCACTGCTGAAAATAAAGCTTCAGCACCTCTTCGGGATCGTTTTCGATCATACCGGTGTTGAGCATCATGTAAGCGATCGCCCGGTTCCGGTGACCTGTTGCCAGTTCCGAGCGGAACACGCTTTCATTCAAGGACAGGGTTCTGCCTACCAGACGGCTGAAGAGCGACAGCATCTCGGCTTCGCAATCCGGTCCGAGCAGCAAATTCGCGACCGAGATCGCACCGGCATTGACCATCGGGTTGAAGGGCCTGTTCTTTTCCTCATCGAGAATGATCGAATTGAAGGCCTCGCCGGTCGGCTCCACCCCTACCCGCTTGAGCACGGGACCCGGCCCATGCAGCTTGAGCGCCTGACCATAGGTGAACGGCTTTGACATCGACTGGATCGTGAATTCCGTGTCGCAGTCACCCGACGCATAGGTTGTACCGTCCGCCATGGTGATACAGATGCCCAGAGCCTCCGGATCCGCTTTGGCAAGTTCGGGGATGTAGGTGGCAACCTCACCTTCGGTGTTGACCAGCATCCGGTGCCGCAAATTGTCGAGATAGCTGCGGATGGGAGAGGGAAAACGGGCGTCCAGAACGCTGCGCTGCACCGCTATACGCAAATTTTCTTGCATGTTTTCTTTTCCATCATCCCCGGCGCATAAAATCCAAGGCGGCATGCATTGTCCACGGCTCGCGCCTTCCCCGGCGCTGAGCCGATCACATGGGCGATACCGCCAGGGTCTCGCGCATACAAATTAATCAAGACGTCCAAAAAACGAGCAATTCCTATTTTCAGGCGTCGTCATGACCTGGGCGACTGGTCGAAGATCGCCTCACCAGAGGGATGCTTGCCCGGTATACCCCGGCACAGGCTTGCCCTGTCCAATCCCGGAGCGCTCGATGTGCCCGCATAAAAGGGACCGAAGCGATAAACACCTGCCTCCCGATCCGTCAGAAGGCCACGGGCTGGACAAAGAATGCCGTGCTCAATAGCTTCGTTTTATCGTTGGCTCAGGGAGACTTAAGATGACCGAACACGAAATCTTCCAGCTGGGTCCGACGCGGCTGGCCTGCGGCATTCTGGTCCCTTCGCTGCAGCTGCCCTACAAGGTCTATGGCAGCTTGAACGCCCAAAAATCGAACCTGATCCTGTATCCCACCTCCTACGGCGCGCAGCATTCCGACATCAATTGGCTGATCGGGACGGACCGCATCCTTGACCCGGAGCGCTATTGCATTGTCATCCCGAACCAACTTGGCAATGGGCTGTCAAGCAGCCCCAGCACGCTTCCCGAGCCGTTCTCGCATGGTCGCGCGCCGACCTTCTCGCATCTCGACAACATCGCCGCGCAAAGGAGATTGGTCGAGGAGGTGCTTGGCGTCGAGCGCATCGCGTTGATCTACGGATGGTCGATGGGTGGCCAGCAGGCGTTGCACTGGGGCGCATTGCATCCGGATATGGTGGAGCGGATTTGCGTAACCTGCACCTCTGCCCGGACCAGCCCGCACAACAAGCTTTTTCTAGAGGGTTTGAGAGCCGCCCTCACGACCGACGCAGGATGGAACGGGGCGTGGTTCGCCGAGCGCCCTTTGCGCGGACTGCGCGCCTTTGCGCGCATCTACGCGGGATGGGCGCTGAGCCAAAGATTTTATCGAGAAGCGCTTTGGAAAGACGCCGGGTTCATCTCCAGGGAGGATTACCTGCTGCGCGCCTGGGAAGGAAATTTCACGCGCCGCGACCCCATGGATCTGCTTTCAATGATCCAGACCTGGATCGACTCCGACATCTCGGACAACGACGTATTTCGCGGCGACCTGAACGCGGCACTTGCCGCGATCAGAGCACCGGCCATCGTCATGCCATCGACGACCGATCTTTATTTCACGCTCGACGACAGCAAGATCGAAACCGCGCTCATGCCGAATGCCGAGTTGCGCCCAATCGAGTCCTTCTGGGGGCACCGCGCCGGCAACCCGCAGAATTCGCCGGATGACGAGGCCTTCATCCGCCAAGCGGTGCGGGACCTGCTGGCAAACTGACAACGTCCCGGCGCCGGTCGCGGGCAGGAAACCCTCAAGCTTTACGTCCGGCGTTTTCTATCAGCCAAGCATATTCAGAATGCACGAAACGGATGCGTGCCTGCGCCCCGGAAGGAGGTGCAAAGCAGCGGCCCGATCAAGCTCTTTTTCAGATCAAATCGCGAGATCGAGGCGCGGCTTCCAAAAGGGCCGGAACAATTCGATCTTGGGGCACCGGTCCATGACCACCTTGAGGCCGGCATCCTCGGCGAGCTTGGCGGCGCGGTCGTCATAGACGCCAATCTGACCCCAGAGCACTTTCGCACCGATCTCGATGGCCTGCTTCGCGATGTCGTAAAATTCCTCTTTCGGACGGAAAACCTCGACCATATCCACGGGCCGGTCGATGTCCTGCAGTGAGTGGAAAACCGGGATTCCGCGTATCTCCGTGACTGCGGGATTGGGGTTCACCGGGATCATGTCGTATCCGGTCTCATGCAGCACCCGCAGCACGCCGTAGCTGAACTTTGTCTTGTCCGCGCTGGCGCCTACCATGGCAATCGTTTTTACCGACCGCAGGATATCGGAGAGATATTTCTGCTCATATTCGTAGCGATGTTCGATGTCGGCGTCGGGCATCTATGTCTCCTTGGGTGTGGCGATATCCGCTTTCAGCTCGTGCGGCTGCAGCGGGTCGAGGAATGGGTTGCGGTAGAGTGTGTCGTGGCTTTCCACGCCGATCTCCAGCGTGCAATCGGTGAGCGGACGCGCGACGCAAAGCACCACGTATCCGTTCGCGATCTGACGATTGTTCAGCGCGACCTGCCGGCGCTGATCGACTTTGCCGCCGATCAGCTTGGCCGCACAGGTGATGCAGCCGCCGTACTTGCAGCCATACGGCAGATCGACCCCCTGTTCGCGCAGCGTGTCCAACAAGGGGCGGCGCGCCTCAACGCGGAATTCCGCGCCGTTTCGGTTTGCGATCGTGATGAGGCGCGTATCGGTCACAGCCAGATGTCACTTGTGCAATCGCCGCCGGGATAGCGGGTTTCATGGCAGCGGCTCGGGCCATTGGGCTCCTTTCCAAAATCAACGATGAAATCCTCGTTGATCTTCATTCCGCCATTTTCGACATCGCAATCGATCATCACCATGACACCGCCCTGTGTCCGAATTTCCGGGTAGAACTGGTTGTCCCATGTGGAAAAGAGCGAGGTGGTGACATAGAGCCGCTTTCCGTCCAGCGACAGTTGGAACATCTGCGGCCCTCCGGCCATCTTCACGCCATTGACTTCAGGCGCACGGCCAAGAAGCCCCCCCATCCAGACCTGACCGGTCAGCTTGGGATTGTGCGGGTCGGTGATGTCGTACTGTCTCATATCACCGTGCAGCCAGTTATTGAGATAAAGGTATTTGTCATCCATCGACACGAGGATCGCGGACATGACACCCGGCACCGGGATCGGCCATTCGGGGTGCGGTTCGTTTTCAACATCGATGATCTTTTCCCATTCCCACTTCCCCGCATCGGATTTCCAGAAATGGATGACGTTGGAACTCAGCGCCGCACCGCAAAAGCCGTGGGTGCTGTCGGGATCATGCAGGAACTTCACCTCGAGCGGGATCAGCCCGTCCTCACCCAGATACATGCTTTCGACCGGCACGCGCTTTTCAAAATCCCAGATGTGCAGGCGACGACCGTATTTCAGATGGCCAACCTCTTCGAGATCGAACCCCGGCATGAAAGTATTGGGGGCTGCCCATTCGGAACTGACCATCACGTTGTGGCGCGGCTGATACCAGAAATCGTAACCGAAGGGGATGTCCCCCATGGAGGCTTCCCAGCGCCCGACGATCTCGAAATCCTTGTTGAGATGCAGATAGCCGCCCGGCGCTTCCCCCTTGGCATCACCCAGGAAGGAAATGATGATTTCGGAGCCGAGGCAATGCACGGTGTGCGGTCCGGAGAGATTGGCCTTCGATTTGATCTCGGCCCCGTCGATGACCTTGTGCAGACGCGGCGCGCTCGGGTCGGTGGCGGTATCGACGACATGGATGTTGTTGGAGCGGACACCTGGCACCAGAAGGTACTTGCGCGACATGGAACTGTCATCGTGGCAAGAGGAACAGGCGTTCCATCCCATATGGTGAAGCTCGTCTCCGATCCCCGGCATCTCAAGTCGGTGGATGACCTGGCTGAACGTCGGACTGTCCGGGTCGGCATCCACGGTCGCGAGATAGTCGGGCTTTTGAATACCCGTCCCGGTGTAGATGGCGATCGTGTAGAGCAATTTTTCTCTGGGCGCCTTGATCGCCTCCTGCGGGCTTGCATAGCCCGGTCCACAGCATGTCCCATCCATCGTGCGACCTCCTCCCTTGATTCCCTATTTTTTATCGTATATCGAAAAATGTGTTATCGCATAGTGAGAATTTATGCATTTAGAACGCCTGACGCTCATTCTCGAAATCGTTGGCCAGAAGGGCGAAGCGACCGTCGCTGAAATCTGCGCCCACTCCGACCTGCCGAAACCTTCGGTCTACAGGCTGGTGCAAGATCTGGTCACGGCCGGGTTGCTTGAACCTCTCGCACGCGGGCGTTTCACCATCGGCACGCGACTGAAGCGCATTACCCTCGGCGACAACTCAGACCACTTGCTGCTGGAAGCCGCCCGCCCCGTACTCAGAAGGTCGGCAACGGAACATGGAGCGGCCTTCTTTCTGTCCCGGCTCCGTGGCCGGTCGGTTGAAATAATTCACGTGGAGACACCTGAAACCGGCGTCGCCTACCTGCACCCGGGTTTGGGCAAGCGGCCCCTCCATGCCTGCTCCTGCTCGAAGGCCGTGGCTGCCTTTGTGCCGGGGCTTGGCGATGTGCAGGGCCGGTTGAAGGCCTACACCAAATTCACCCTTACCTCCGTCGATGATCTAGAAGCGGAATTCGAGGTGATCCGGTCGCGCGGGTACGCCGAATGCGTTGAAGAGATCGAACGCGGGGTCTGCTCCGTCGCCGCCCCTCTCGGGGAAACCGGACCGGGCGCGACAATGTCCATAGGTGCGACCGGTTCCACCCGCGTGTTCACTCAGACGGAGCGCGACAGGATCGGGCGCGTATTGATGGACTTGTCACGGGAAATCTCCAGCGCGCTGGGATGGTGCGATGCGAGCGAGGCCCAGAAAACCGGATAAGCCGCCAATCGGCAGCGATTTGACAGACGCCGGGAACAACCGCTAGCACTCAGGTGAGACACGAAGAGGCGGATCGCCTGTTCCGGGCTGCCGAACTGCCGTTTCCGGTCTCGCGCAAACCGCCTTTGTGAAACCTGTATTTCCTTTTAAGCTGCGGTCCAGGCGCTGTCTGCTTGCGACGGATGGTGCGGGATGAGCGAGATACCGAAGTGGGGCCAAGTCCGGGGGGATTTACGAAATGAATGAAGCGATGCGTGCGGGGTTTTTCGCCGTCAACGTCAAGGAAGAACACCGGCAGGCCTTTCTGGACGCCAGCATCTTCGAAGCGCAGAGTGTTGTCAGCGAAGAAGCGGGTGTCTTCCAGTTTCATGTGATGGTGGACGAAGCCGATCCCAACAGGTTTTATTTTTTCGAAGTGTACCGGGACAAGGCGGCAATTCAGGAACATTGGGAAACGGACGTGTTCAAAACATGGTGGAGCACGGTCGAACCGATGCTCGATGGGGGGCTGGAAACCGTTGCCAAGATGCGCTCCATCTTCCCGACGCAAAAGGGTTTCGAAGCCCAAAAGCCCGGCCTCCTGCAGTGGTAGGATGCGCGCGCGTGTCTGCCACAAACACCCGGTAACAATGTAATGCACTTGGCAGGTTTCTTTCTCGGTATCAGCCGACAAGACAACACGTAGTCCATGGAACGATTGCTCCGTTCAGACGTTTCACACCTGTAACAAAACAACATGGCGCATGTGATACGTAGAATGCGCCCTAAAACAGCGTGGCAAGGCTCGCCTGAACCAAAGTGCCGCCGTTCATCAAATAAGAAAGCATTTGATACCGGAGACCGTCGGCACGCGTTTCGTCAGGTATGATCGCTTCCGTTTACGCCTTTGCCAACTGCCAAACTTCAAAGGAGGAGCCACAAATGTTCAAAGAGATTATCGTAGCCTTCGATGGCTCAGAGCACGCCGAAGCAGCCGTTGCAATGGCCTGTGATGTTGCGAAAAAATATGACGCCAAGCTTCATATCGTTCATGTTCCCGAACTTTATGATCAGGCAATCGCCATGGGCGCTTCGGCCATCGTGATGCCCGTCAATGAGGACGCTCTGCAGGAAAGCGGGGGGTCGATGATCGACCGCGCCAAAGAGCTTGCACGAAAGGCCGGGCACATCCCGGCATCAACAGAAATTCTCGCGGCCCCTGCCGCAGAAGCAATCATAT
>JBFFFS010000060.1:0-12361 GCA_041557855.1 Roseobacter sp.
CAGCCAGCAGGGCGGCGAGAAAAGTCACCCCGGTAAGGATCGCGCTCAGCAGCAGGAAAGGCTGAAGAGGTGGCAGGAAAAGACACAGAAGCAAGGCGAGAAGGGAAAGGCGGAAGAGCAGAGTCATCGATCTGGACATCGTAAAATCCGGCCCCGGCGAGAATAAAAAAAGTCCGTGAAAAAGTCGCAGGTGATCGCGGCGAAAATTGGGCGCGGCAGACGATTGACGTGAAGTCCAGAAAAAAGGGGCGCCCCGATGGAGCGCCCCCAGATATCATTGCTAAGATCCTGCGATCAGCAGCTGTAGTACATCGCGAATTCGACCGGGTGCGGCGTGTGCTCGTACCGTTCGATTTCTTCCATTTTCAGGTCGATGTAGCCTTCGATCTGGTCTTTGGTGAAAACGTCGCCGGCCAACAGGAAGTCCATGTCCGCTGACAGCTCTTCCATGGCCTCGCGAAGCGATCCGCAGACCGTCGGGATGCCGGCCAGTTCCTCGGCAGGCAGGTCGTACAGGTTCTTGTCCATAGCCTCGCCCGGATCGATCTTGTTCTGAATACCGTCGAGACCGGCCATCAGCAGCGCTGCAAAGCACAGGTAGGGGTTGGCGGACGGGTCGGGGAAGCGGGCCTCGACGCGCTTGGCTTTCGGGCTTTCCGTCCACGGGATACGCACGCAGCCCGAGCGGTTCCGTGCGGAATACGCGCGCAAAACCGGTGCCTCGAAGCCCGGGATCAGGCGCTTGTAGCTGTTGGTGCCGGGGTTTGTGAAAGCATTGAGTGCCTTGGCGTGCTTCAGGATGCCGCCGATGAAATAAAGAGCCTCCTGGCTGAGGTCGGCGTATTTGTCACCCGCGAATACGGGCTTGCCGTCTTTCCAGATCGACATGTTGACGTGCATGCCCGTGCCGTTGTCGCCAGCGATTGGCTTCGGCATGAATGTCGCGGATTTGCCGTAGGCGTGCGCCACGTTGTGAATGACATACTTGTACTTCTGCAGCTCGTCCGCCTGTTTGGTCAGAGAGTTGAAGATAAGGCCAAGCTCGTGCTGGCAGGACGCCACCTCGTGGTGGTGCTTGTCCACTTTCATGCCGATGCGCTTCATCGTGGAAAGCATCTCGGAACGCAGATCTTGGGATTCGTCCGTCGGGTTGACCGGGAAGTAGCCGCCCTTGACGCCGGGACGGTGACCCATGTTGCCCATTTCGAACTCGGCATCGGTGTTCCATGCGCCGTCAACCGCGTCCACTTCGTAGGACACTTTGTTCATGGTGTTGGAATAACGCACGTTGTCGAAGAGGAAGAATTCCGCCTCGGGACCCATGTAGGCCACATCGCCGATACCGGTCGATTTCAGGTACTCTTCGGCTTTTTGCGCGGTGCCGCGCGGGTCACGCTCGTAGGCTTCGCCGGTGTCCGGCTCGACAACGGAGCAGTGCAGGCAGACGGTTTTTTCCGCGTAGAACGGATCGATGTAGGCGCTGTCGGTGTCGGGCATCAGCTTCATGTCCGAGGCTTCGATCGACTTCCAGCCCTCGATGGAGGAGCCGTCGAACATAAAGCCTTCTTCGAGGAAGTCCTCATCGACCTGATCGGCCATGACCGTCACGTGCTGAAGCTTGCCGCGCGGGTCAGTAAAGCGGATGTCGACGTATGCCACGTCTTCGTCCTTGATCATCTTGAGTAGTTCTTTGCTCATTCTCGGATATCCCTCTTGGTTGGAATGAATGTTTGCACGGGTGCGCTGGTTAAAGCGCGTCTGACCCGGTTTCACCTGTGCGGATGCGGATTGTCTGCTCGACAGGCGATACGAAAATCTTGCCGTCGCCGATCTTTTCGGTTTTTGCCGCTGCCACGATCGCGTCGATCGCGTTCTCCACCATATCGTCATCGAGGACGATCTCGATTTTCACCTTCGGAAGGAAGTCGACAACATATTCGGCGCCACGATACAGTTCAGTGTGTCCTTTCTGACGACCGAAACCCTTGACTTCGATCACCGACAGACCCTGAACGCCGATTTCCTGAAGCGCTTCCTTCACCTCGTCCAGTTTGAACGGTTTAATAACCGCTTCAATCTTCTTCATGATCGCCTCCCTTGCCAATGTTCAGAACGGTCAGATCATTTTGGGGTGTGAGGGTCCATGGATAGGCGTATTCTGTATCAGGATGGGGCGGCATTTGCGCAGGTGTCGCCCATTATTTAAACTCACTGCCCAAAAATAAGGCAGAATTGAATCTTGGAGTGTTCGAGATGACCGAATTACTGACATCAGAACAGATGCGCGCCTTGGAAAAAAGGGCCATGAGCTCGGGTGAGGTTTCCGGTCTGACACTGATGGAACGCGCGGGCCAGGGGGTGGTGGATGCCATTTTCGCCAAGTGGCCCGCTCTAGACGAAAATAAATTACGGGCGCTCGTGCTCTGTGGTCCGGGCAACAACGGCGGCGACGGTTTTGTCATCGCGCGTCTGCTGGCGGCGCGTGGGTGGCAGATCGAACTTTTTCTTTTCGGGCAGGCGGAAAAATTGCCCCCTGATGCGAAGGCAAACCATGACCGTTGGGAGAACATCGGCCGGGTGCAGCCCTGGGATGCCGAAGCGATCATGCAGGGACCAAGACCGGACCTCGTCATCGATGCGGTTTTTGGGATTGGCCTGACACGCCCGCTGCCGGCGCAGGTCAGCGCGGTTTTGGACAGCAAAACCTTGAAACGATGGCCGCGCGCGCATGCGATCCGCAAGGTGGCCGTGGATTGTCCGTCTGGGCTGAATCTCGATACGGGATGGGTCCCCTCGGACGAGACCGCGCTTCCCGGGCAGAAGACCGAAATGACCGAAACGATCAATCGCGCCGATCTGACGGTTACCTTTCATACGCCCAAGCCGGGGCATTACCTTGCCTTGGGTCCGACGCTTTGCGGCGATCTGGCCATTGCTGACATCGGCCTGCGTGGCGAGGCAATGGAGCGCGCGATCATCGGACTTGCCCCCGACCCCGAGCGCATTCGCCTGAGTGAGCCGCGCCATTTCGGAGCGGACGGGCTCACGGACCTCGAGCCTCGTTACTGGCCGCGCTCGGTCATTCCGAAGTTCGCAGGCTTCGGGCACAAGTACGATCACGGGCATGTCGTGGTTTTTGCAGGTGGCGTGGGCCGGGGCGGGGCCGGGCGCATGGCCGCCCGTGCCGCGCTGCGCATCGGTGCGGGGCTGGTGACACTGGTTTGCCCCAAGGCTGCCCTGATGGAGAATGCAATGCATCTCGATGCCGTCATGCTGCGCGGGCTCGATGACCCTGATGCTTTGGAAGAAGTTGCCGATAGCCGTGTCAGCGGCTTCTGTGCGGGGCCGGGAATGGGCGTCGGCGCGCGTACCCGCGGAATCGTCGAGGCTATCCTGACGCGGGAGGCGGCAGAGAAGGGCGGGCGCCGCCCGGCGGTCGTTCTCGATGCCGATGCGATCACCAGTTTTCAGGACGATCCCGAAACGCTTTTCAGCCTGGTGCATGACCGCACGGTGCTGACACCGCACGAAGGGGAATTCGCACGGCTTTTCCCGGATCTGGCTCTGTCGCAGCGCAAGATGGGCTCCAAAGTCGATGCAGTACGCGCGGCAGCCGAACGTGCGGGCTGCGTAATACTGCTCAAGGGGCCGGACACGGTAATCGCGGCCCCGGACGGTGGCGCCTGCGTGCACGCGGCGGTGTATGACCGTGCCGTGCCCTGGCTGGCGACCGCCGGGGCCGGAGATGTGCTCGCTGGCTTGATTGCTGGTCTGAGCGGAGCGCCGATCTCGCCCGATCCGATCGTCTGCGCCGAAGCGGCCGCCTGGTTGCACGTTGAGGCTGCGCGACAATTCGGACCCGGCCTGATAGCGGAAGATTTACCGGACGTGCTGCCGGAGGTTCTGGCGCGGCTTGAAGATTAGCTCCGCTGAGGCTGGAGCAGATCGCAGCGGGCATCCGCCGTGCCAAGCTCCAGCCCGTCGGCGTAAAGTACCTGGGGTGTGTCGCAGATCACGCGGTAGAGTGTCATCGGCAGAAACCCGAGATCACGGACGAACTCGTGATCCACCAGATCGCCTGCACGCATCAGTGCCGCCTTCCCATGCCCGAAGGCCCGCGCGCGCCAGTCCCGGACCAGCACGGGCTGGCCGGCCGGCAGCAGGCTGTCACGGTCCTGCTGGATGTGCCCCAGTGACCCGGCAAGAACGTAAATGGCGTGTGCGATGCAGCTGACCTGCTCGATGCGGCGAATGACGACGGAGCCCTGATCGCGCGACTACACCCGGTCGCCGTGCTTGAGATCCTGCACCCTGCATTGGCCACGCATCGTGATGATCCGGGCGTCATGGACAAAACCCGTCACATTTAAAGCGTTAGGAACAACGGGAAGGGGCGTTATTGACGCGCGCTGGTCTGCTGGATGGAGCCTGCCATCGTCGCACCCGGCCGTTTTCGGCTTCATGGGCGTAATCCTTTTTGTAACCTGCCTCAAGGTTATCGCCACGATAGAATACCAAAGCTTTAATGTCTTGCATCTTTTTGCACTCGCCACGCGCTTTTGCTTTTGTTAGGAGAGCATCGTCGGCGCTTGATGCGCGGGCTGTGCGGGTGTGGCGGAACTGGTAGACGCACCAGATTTAGGTTCTGGCGCCGCAAGGCGTGGGGGTTCAAGTCCCTTCACCCGCACCATTCTCTCTCTCGCACCGCGCCTTCGAACGCATCGACAATGCCGGCGGAAAACCGCCAAGGTGACCGGAACCAGAGCTGACACGAACGGACATCGATATGAAACGCTCCGAAATCAACGACGTGATGATGCATGCGGATGAGATGATCCGCGCCCATGGCTTCACGCTGCCGCCCTTTGCCTATTGGACGCCCGAGGAGTTCCGGGCGCGACGCGATGCGGCGGCCGCGTTGATCGATGCGCGATGCGGGTGGGACATCACCGATTACGGCGAGGGTCGCTTTGACGAGATGGGCCTGTTTCTCTTTACTCTGCGCAACGGGCGGCTTGCCGATCTGCAGCGAGGTGGCGGCATGTGCTACGCGGAAAAGTTGTTGATCTCCCGGCAGGATCAGCTCAGCCCTGTGCATACCCACGTGATCAAGGCCGAAGACATCATCAATCGCGGCGGCGCCACGCTGGTGGTGGAGCTTTACGGCTCGGATGACGCGGGCAATTTTGCCGAGGATCGCGGCGGCACTGTGTGGTGCGATGGCCTGCGCCGCAGCTTTGCCCCCGGAGAAAAATTGCGGCTCGCACCGGGAGAGAGCGTGACCCTGATGCCGGGCGACTGGCATGCGTTCTGGGGCGAGGGCGGCGATGTGCTGATCGGCGAGGTCTCGACCGTGAACGACGACGAGACAGACAACGTGTTTCGCGCGCCCATCGGCCGATTTGCGGAGGTCGAGGAAGACACCGCGCCCAGTCATCTGCTGGTCAGCGACTACAGCACATGGCTCGCCTGACCTGCGGCGGCGGGCCGGCCATTGCACACTGCCTTAAAGCCCCTCTTGCACCTTGGGCCCGACCCACTTAGAAGAGCGGAAATTTCGATGCCCGCGCCCGTCGGCGCGCTTTATTCTATGGAGCACACATGCAGGTCACAGAGACGCTGAACGAAGGTCTGAAACGCAGCTATGCCATCACCGTCACCGCGGCTGAACTGGATGCCAAGGTGAATGAGAAACTGGCCGAGGCGCAGCCCGAGATCGAAATGAAGGGCTTTCGCAAGGGCAAGGTTCCGATGGCACTGCTGAAAAAGCAGTTTGGCCAGCGCGTGATGGGCGAAGCGATGCAGGAAAGCATCGACGGCGCCATGAACGATCACTTCACGGCCTCCGGCGACCGCCCGGCGATGCAGCCGGAAGTGAAAATGACCAACGAGGACTGGAAGGAAGGCGACGATGTCGAGGTCTCCATGTCCTACGAGGCGCTGCCGGATATTCCGGAGGTCGATTTTTCCAAGGTGAAACTGGAAAAGCTGGTCGTGAAGGCAGAAGAGGAAGCCGTCAACGAAGCCTTGGGCAATCTGGCCGAAACCGCGCAGGATTTCAAAGCGCGCAAGAAGGGCTCCAAAGCCAAGGACGGCGACCAGGTCGTCATGGATTTCGTCGGCAAGGTTGACGGCGAGCCCTTCGACGGCGGCGCGGCCGAGGATTACCCGCTGGTGCTGGGCTCCAACTCCTTCATCCCGGGCTTCGAGGACCAGCTTGTTGGTGTGAAGGCGGGCGAGGAAAAGACCGTGACGGTTTCCTTCCCTGAGGATTACCAGGCCGAGCACCTGAAAGGCAAAGAAGCTAACTTCGATTGCACCATCAAGGAAGTCAAAGAGCCTGTCGCCGCTGAAATCAACGACGAGCTGGCCACGAAGTTCGGTGCCGAAGATCTCGAGGCACTGAAGGGCCAGATCTCCGAGCGGCTCGAAGCCGAATATGCCGGTGCGGCCCGCGCGGTGATGAAGCGCGCCCTGCTCGACGAGCTGGACAAGATGGTCGATTTCGATCTGCCGCCCTCGCTGGTGGAGGCAGAGGCCAAGCAGATCGCGCATCAGCTCTGGCACGAGGACAATCCCGATGTTGAAGGGCATGACCACCCGGAAATCGAGACTACGGAAGAGCACACTAAGCTGGCCAAGCGTCGCGTGCGCCTCGGGCTGTTGCTGGCCGAAATCGGTCAGAAGGCGCAGGTCGAGGTGACCGACGCGGAGATGACGCAGGCGATCATGAACCAGGCGCGGCAATACCCCGGCCAGGAGCGTCAGTTCTTCGAATTCGTGCAGCAGAACCAGCAGATGCAGCAGCAGATACGCGCGCCGCTCTTCGAAGACAAGGTTGTGGACCACATCTTTGAAAACGCGACCGTGAAGGAGAAAGAAATCTCCAAGGACGATCTGCAGAAAGCCGTGGAAGCGCTCGAAGAGGAATAAGCCTCGCACGACGGACAATGAAAGAGGGCCGCTCCCGCATGGAGCGGCCTTTTTTTGTGGGCGCGTGCTACATGCGCAACTTGTCAAGGATGCCGCCGACGCGTTCTTCCACCGGGTGTTTCTTTATGCCGAACAGCAGGCTAGTGCCGATCCCGCTCAGCAGATCATGGGCACGCCGTTCGTTGCCCGAGTGAGCGAGCGAAAAGAGCGCTTGTCGCTTATTCTGTTCTCAGCCCGGTTCCAACGAGTTTGCCCTGCCGCTTGGCCTCGTAGTAATAGCCGCGTGCATACCATTTGATGGCTTCGTCGTGATCCCCGTCGGAGAGCAGGTAAGCGCCCTTGAGGTATTTCAGCGCGTATTTGAGGTTGGTCTCGGCATCGAGCAGGTCGCGGGGCTCTCCGTCAAATCCCATTGAGCGGGCCGTGGCGGGCAGAATCTGCAACAGACCGTAGTATGGGCCGTTGCGCACACCCGGCCGGTGAGTGCTTTCGCGGATGGCCAGCCTGTGCACCAGTTCCGGGGGCAGGTCGTAAGCTGCGGAATACGCGTTGATGAGCGCGCGCAACTCTGGTGTTTCGTTGGGATAGAGAGGCGTTGTGTCTGCCTGCACGGTTGCGGGAGGGGTCGTGCAGGCCGCGACCGCCGTCAGGCAGAGCGCGGCGTAGGCGAGGCGAAGGGTGCCGGACATGAATGTCTCACGCGTTGTTGAACTGCCGGCAGATTGCTCAGTTTTCGTTTTCTGGCAAGACGGGCTGACGGCACAGGAGAGGGGGATCGGCGGAGAAGCGCCTTTCCCGGCTGTGCTGCGGCGAGGACTGGCTTATTGCGGCGGCAGTCCAGCCTGTTCCAACCCGCGCAGGTACAACTCCATCTGGTCCTGTCGCTTGAGGTAGAACAGCTTGCGGCGCGCAAAATCGATACTGAAGCGCGGCTCTTCGCGTAAAAGGTTTTCGACCATCCTGGCGCAGTCTGCGGCGCGGTCGAGATAGGCCAGCGCCACCACCGCATGGGCCGTTGCCCAGTACTGGCAATTCGGGATGTCGCGCGCGCGTTCGGCCCATTCCAGCGCTTTTTCGAACTGCTGATCGAACAGGAAGGTCATCGATCCGTAGCCCAGAAAAGCCCAAAGTTGCGGGTGGTTGGGACTGATCTCAACGGCTTTTTCGAACTGGGTAATCGCCTCGGCGTAGCGCCCTTCATAAGCGAGCGAGTCGCCAAGCCCGCAATAGGCTGGCGCCAGCGTCGGGTTCATCCGGATCGCGGTTTCGTTTTCCTGCAACGCCTTGCTGTATTCGCGCCGCGCCAGTTGCACCCGGCCCATCAGCATGTAGAGAAGCGCGTTCTGCCGGTCGAGATAGATCGCCTGACGCACGGCAGCCAGTGCTTCATCGAGTAGCGCTTCGTCGGGGTCCGTGTCCCAATAGACCATTCCCAGAATGGTCGCATAGGCCCACCATGCATGGGCTTCGGGGAAATCCGGGTCCAGCTCGCGGCTTTGCTGCAACAGCTTTTGCGCTTCCTTGTTCGCTTCGGCGGTGAACCGATAAAAGCTCGAGATACCAAGGTGATAGCAATCCCAGGCTTGCAGGTCGCGCTTGCCGCTGCTTTGCACCTTGCGGCGGATGGCGGTCCCGATTTCGGGCTCGATCCGCCCCACGATCGTCTCGGTAATCTCGTCCTGTACATCGAAGATATCTTCCAGCTGCCGGTCGTATTTTTCGGCCCAGACGTGGCTGCCGGTTTCCGTGTCGATCAGCTGAACCGTTACGCGGACCCGCGCGGCGGAGCGCCGTACCGAGCCTTCGACCACGAAATCGGCGTTCAGGTCCTTTGAAAGCTGGCGCACATCCACGCTCTTGTCTTTCAACGCGAAGGTAGTGTTGCGCGCCACCACGCTCAACCAATGATGCTTGGACAGTGCCGTGATGATGTCTTCGGTCAGTCCGTCAGCGAAATAGGTCTGCTCGGAATCCCCTGACATATTGTCGAAGGGCAGCACGGCAATGCAGGGCTTTTCCGTGGGCGACGTTTCGAGGGCAGGACCAGTCTGTACATCATCGGGCGAGGGGCTCCATCGCCAGATCGTCGTCGGTTGATCGATATTCTTCAACTCGAGCGTATCGCCGCCTTCGAAATCCGCAGCCGAGCGTCCGTCGAGGCCGTTCTGGGCCGTGCCGGAAATGACTACCTGCCCGGGGCGGGCGATGGTTTCCAGCCGTGCCGCGACGTTTACCCCGTCTCCAAAGACGTCATCTTCCTCGACAAAGATTTCCCCGGTGTGGATGCCAATCCGCAGCCTGAGCATCTCGTGGTTCAAAAGGCTGTTCTGAATCTCTTGGGCGCAATTCACCGCATCGGTGATCGACGGGAACTCCACGATCCAGCCGTCGCCAAGGCGTTTGACCACGTCGCCACGGTACTTGTGCACTGTCGGGTCAAAGAGTTTCTGGCGCAACTGACGCAGCGCTTCCATCGTGCTGTTCTGATCTGCGCCCATGAGCCGCGCATATCCCACGATATCGGCGAACATGACAGCCGCCAGTCTACGTTCCACTGCGCGGTCCTCCCACGGTAAAGTCTAGCGGAGAGAAAAGTAGGCGCGCAAGCGCGGTTTTTAGCAACCCGCAGTTAAAAACCGCGCTTACGCCCATGAAAAAAGGCCGGAAGCTGCTCCAGCTTCCGGCCTTCGTCTTTGCGTAAAGAAAAACGGATCAGGCCTTGCCTGCCGTGTCTTCCTGGTCGCCTGATGCGGCTTCGTCGGAGGTCTCTTCCGATGCGACGCCAGCTGCTTCAGCCAGTTCCTCGTCGTCGGACGCTGCAGCGCCGATATCGTCGAAGAGTTCCTGGATTTCGAAATCCGCAGCGGCTTCTTCTTCCGCGGCGAGTTCCTGAATGGATTTGCCGGAGGCTTGAAGTTCGGCTTCCTCGGGAGAACGTGCCACGTTCAGCTCGATCGTTGCATCGACTTCGGGGTGCAGTACGACCTGGACGGTGTGAATGCCCAGTTCCTTGATCGGCGACAGGACCACTTGCTTGCGGTCCACCGAGAAACCGGCCTCTGTCGCGGCTTCGGCAGCGTCACGGGTGGTGACGGAGCCGTAAAGCGCGCCGGAATCGGAAGCGGAACGAATCACGATGAAGGTCTGACCGTTGAGTTTTTCAGCCAGGGCTTCGGCTTCTTTGCGGGTTTCGAGGTTGCGCGCTTCAAGCTGTGCTTTCTGCTCTTCGAAGGCCGCGATGTTGGCTTGAGAAGCCGACAGCGCCTTGCCCTGAGGCAACAGGAAGTTGCGTGCGTAGCCCGGTTTCACATCCACGACTTCGCCCATCTGGCCGAGTTTCGCGACGCGTTCGAGAAGGATGACTTGCATGATGTGCTCCTTACTTCACGGCGTAGGGCAGCAGGGCAAGAAAGCGGGCACGCTTGATGGCACGGGCCAGTTCGCGTTGCTTCTTGGCGGAGACTGCGGTGATACGGGACGGCACGATCTTGCCGCGCTCGGAAATGTAGCGCTGCAGCAGACGGGTGTCCTTGTAGTCGATCTTGGGCGCGTTGTCGCCCGAGAACGGGCAGACCTTGCGGCGGCGGAAAAATGGTTTAGCGGCCATGGGTTACGTCCTTGTCCTAAATCTGATCAACGGCGCTCGCGGCGGTCGCCACGGTCACCACGCTCTTCGCGTTTCTGCATTTGAGCGGAGGGCAGCTCCGCGTGCTCGTCGACTCGGATGGTCAGCACGCGCATCACGTCGTCGTGCAGGCGCATCAGGCGTTCCATCTCATGCACGGCGGGTGCGGGGGCATCCGAGCGCATGAAGGCATAGTGGCCCTTGCGGTTCTTGTTGATCTTGTAAGCCATCGTCTTGACGCCCCAATACTCGTGATCCACGAGCGAGCCGCCGTTATCCGACAGGACGGTTCCAAAGTGTTCGATCAGCCCTTCGGCCTGCGTGTTCGACAGGTCCTGGCGCGCGATCATAACATGCTCATACAAAGGCATGTGCGTTCCTCATTTATATCAAGGCGCATTTCAAAGGCGGGGCGTTGAACTTCTTGCGGCCCCACCACGAGAGACTGCGCGGTTCAAATCATTGCAAGAAGAAGCGCCGATATACACGCCTCAGCGCGTGGCGCAAGGCCCAACTGGCCGAAGGGGGGCATGGCAACCACCCGCCAGAGTGGAAAGGCCCCATCTCAGCCCCAAACCCGTCTTATTTCGGTCGCTTTTGCTCATTTAATCTTTCGTTAACGAAAAGATGAGGTGCCTGACCCATGACAAGCGCAGCAGATCCCGCGACGTTCGACTCCATTGCCCCGCAATCCGCGCGCATGCTCGACGGCTCGCGCATGGTGCTGCGCGGTGTGCAGGGCGTTTTTGGTGCAGCTCTGCTGATTGCGGCGGCTGGGCTTTGGATCGCGCCGGGTGCCAGCTGGGCGCAGGAGACCATGCTTCTCAAATTGTTTGCATCGATCTTGTGTGCAATGGTCGGTCTTGCCTGCTTTCAGCGCTTTGTCCGGCCCGCAGCTCCAAAAGTCGAGATCGACACCATCCGTCACGAAGTCCGGCTTGTTCGGACCCATGGCAGGGACCGCTACGTTCTGGACCGTTGCAGTTTCAAGGATCTGACACTTGTCGAGAACTCCGGCACACATGTGCAGCTCTGGGGCAAGAACAACGTCCTTCTGGCCGAGGTTGCCGCGACTGATCGCGTCTCGCACCGCAGCCTTGTGACCGCTCTTCGCGTCGCGGGCAAACTCTGACGCACAGAAGCTCCACAAAACTCTAAATATGTGCAAATGCGCGCGAATGTTGTTCGCGCGCTGGAATTGTCTTTCATCACGCAGACGCCATTTGTGGGTTCAGAAACAACGAGGAGTTTCCTGATGAAGACCTTTTTTCTTGCCGCAGCCTTTGCATCGGCTGTCACAGCGTTTTCGGTAGATGCGGAGACCTGGTATCCGGATGCTACACATACTGATGTCGTGATCTCGTGGAACCATGCCGGCTTTTCTATGCAAACCGCCAAATTCCACGAAGTTGAAGGCACTCTTGAGTTTACCGAAGGCGATATCGCCGGCGCGAAGGCGGATTTTTCGGTTCTTGTCGCCAGCGTCGACACTGGTGTCGAAGCGCTCGACAAGGAATTGATCGGCCCAAAATTTTTCGACAACGAAAAGTATCCTGCCATTCGCTTCGTCTCCACTTCCGTCGAGCAGACTGGAGATATGACTGTCAAGGCAACGGGTGATCTGACGATCAAGGACGTTACCAAGCCGGCAACCTTTGACATCACTGTTCACAATATGGGGCCGCATCCGCTTGGCGAATACTTCGATTATAACAAGGGCGAGTGGCTCGGAATGACCGCTACCACAACAATCATGCGTTCGGAGTTCGGCGTCGATACGTTTATCCCAGTCGGATCTGACGA
>JBFFFS010000061.1:0-12174 GCA_041557855.1 Roseobacter sp.
AGTACGAGACCCGAGCCAAACCCCGAGAAACCCCGCACCAAACCTGCCGTCAGCGAAACCAGTATCAACCACCACAGCCCATCCGTTTGCAGGGCCGTGCCGAAAAGGTCAGGCATCAATATTGGCGTATTGATTGCCTGCATTGGCGTCCGGCTTTGACCAATCGCGTTTAACGCCAAGGTAGAGCAGCACCGCCGAGGCCACGAAGATCGAACTGTAGGTCCCGACTACGACACCCCAGATCATCGCGAAGACGAAACCGCGGATCACGTCCCCGCCGAGCACGAACAGCGCGATCAGCGCCAGCAGTGTCGTGACGGATGTCATGAAGGTACGGCTCAGCGTTTCGTTGATCGAGATATTGAGCACCTCGGAGAGCGGCTTTTTCTTATATTTGCGCAGATTTTCCCGCACACGGTCAAAGACCACCACAGTGTCGTTGAGCGAGTAACCGACGATGGTCAGAAGTGCCGCGATGATGGCCAGATCGAAGCGGATTTGCAGTTCGGAAAACACACCGATGGTCAGGATCACGTCATGCACGAGCGCCAGCACCGCACCGGCCGCGAACTGCCACTCGAACCGGAGCCAGATGTAAATCAGCACCGCGCCGATCGCCAATGCCACTGCGATGACCGCAGTCTGTATCAATTCACCCGAAACCTTTGGCCCTACCGATTCCACGGAGATGAACTGGATATCCGGGCGAACGGTCTTAAGCGCCTCTTCCACGGCGGTGACCACCTCAACGGAGACCGCTTCCTCGCCGTCCTGCGCCTGAATGCGGATCATGGCCACGTTCTGGTCTTCTTCGAAAGTGGGGTCGAACACTTCGGTAATGGTCACATCGCCAAGATCCAGCGTATCGATTGCACCGCGGTAAACGCCGATATCAACGGGAAGCGGGCTTTCGGTACGGATCGTTGTTCCGCCACGGAAATCGATGCCGAAGTTGAGCCCCTGCACCATGAAGGATCCGAAGGCGACAACCATCATCAACCCGGAAATGCCCAACCAGAGCTTCCAGCGTTTGAAGAAATCGAAGTTGGTATCCTGTTTGACCAGTCGCAGGCGCATTTCAGACCTCGATTTTCTTCGGGCGTTTACGCTCGAACCAGATGACAATAAACAGCCGGGTCAGGAAAATAGCTGTGAATACCGACGTGATGATGCCCAGCCCCAGGGTGATCGCGAATCCGCGCACCGGTCCCGATCCCATCGCGAAGAGGATGACCGCCGTAATGAAGGTGGTGATGTTCGCATCGAGAATCGCGGAGAGCGCTTTTTCGTAGCCCAGTTCGATGGCGCGCGCCGGTCCCTTGGAGGTTTTCAACTCTTCGCGGATGCGCTCGAAAATCAGCACGTTGGCATCCACTGCCATCCCGACGGTAAGGACGATCCCAGCGACACCCGGCAAGGTCAACGTGCCGCCAATCATGCTGAGCAGACCGAAAATCAGGCCGATGTTGATGATGAGTGCGACATTGGCGAAGACGCCGAAAAGCCCGTAGCTGAGGAACATGAATACCAGAACGGCGACGAAGGCGACAATTGTCGCAACCTTGCCCGCGTCGATACTATCCTGACCCAGTTCCGGCCCGATCGTCCGCTCCTCGAGAAACTCGAGCCCTGCCGGCAGCGCCCCGGCCCTGAGAAGAACCGCCAGATTCGTCGATTCCTCGACGGTGAAGCGACCCGTGATAATACCCGATCCGCCAGGAATATGGCTTTGGATGGTGGGCGCACTGACCACTTCGTCATCGAGAACGATGGCAAAAGGAGAGCCTATATTTTCAGCAGTATAATCGCCGAACTTGCGCGCACCGGAAGTGTTGAAGCGGAAATTGACCGCAGGTCGCCCGTTCTGGTCGAATGAGGGCTGCGCATCGACAAGCTCCTCCCCCGTGACGACCGCCGCCGCTTCGATGATGTAATACGTTCCGGGCTCATCCAGCGAAGGCACCAGACGGTTGCCGATCCCCGGATTGGCATTGGCATCGGTGCCACGCGACACGACCGGGTTGAAGGTGAGCTGTGCAGTGGTGCCGATGATGTCTTTGAGCTCGGCTGCCGAGCCGATTCCCGGCACCTGGATGAGGATTCGGTCCGCTCCCTGCCGCTGGATCGTTGGCTCTCGGGTACCGACCTCGTCGATCCGGCGACGGATAATTTCAAGGCTTTGCTGCACGGTCCGCTCGTCCGAAGCCAGCTTCTCCGCGTCGGACAGCGAAACGGTGAGCAGATCACTCTCGGCGCGTACTTGAATGTCGTTGGCACCGACGCCGGTGATGCTCTGCACCGGACGCGCAAGGCCGCGCACGACTTCGATCGCGCGCTGCATGCCTTCTGGCTGCGAGATTCGCACATGCACTTCGTCGCTGGGCGATGGCTGCAGGCGGATCGTGCCAACGGTGGCCCGCTCGGGTCGCAGGGCATCGCGGATTTCCGGCCAGTAGGCGTCCATGCGGCTGGCATAGACGTCCTCAACCTGCACCTCGGCCAAGAGATGTGCACCGCCACGCAAATCGAGGCCCAGATTGACCAGCCCCGACGGCATCCATCCTGGCCATCCGTCACGTATCGCTTCGTTTTCGGGCGTTACCGCACCCAGTTCGATCGCCTGCACTGCGTCATTGTGCTGCTCGACGGTGGTGTAAAAGAGGTTCGGAACCGCCAGCCATAGGCCGACCGCACAGGTCAGCAGAATGGTGATCCGTTTCCACAGAGCGATCTGAAGCATATTAACGCCTTCTCAACGCGTTAGAGGACGTTCTTACTTCGCCGGTTCCGTCTTGGAGGTCACCGTTGCGATGGTGGACTGTACGACGCGTACCCTCACGCCCTCGGCGATTTCCACTTCGATCTCGTTGTCGTCCTTGACCTTGACAACCTTGCCGATCACGCCGCCTTGCGTGACTACCTGATCGCCGCGACGCAGGGCCGCAACCATTGCCTGATGCTCTTTCATCTTCTTCTGCTGCGGACGGATCAGCAGGAAATACATGATCGCGAAGATCAGAATGAGAGGAACGAACTGGGCGAATGCTTCCATGTGGATGGTCCTTTGCGGCTGAACAGGGCGCGTGTCGCGGGGCCCGCTTCTGATTTTGGCGGAACCTATGGTCTGCGGAACTGCTTTGCAAGCGGCAGAGCACTGGCTTTGCAAACATTCCGTTGCGCCATGACGGCCTTCTTGTCGCAGCTTCTTTGGCGCGGCCTTGGCAAGACGCGGCGCAGGCGCCATCCTGACCGGAACACCGTGAAACAAATCGCGAGTGAGAACCCGCATGTTCCTACGCTTTTGGCTCGTGACAGCGCTCAGCATCTGCCCGCCAGTTCTGTCTCCTGTCCTGGCTGATCCCTTGCCGATGCTGACCCTTGCCGAGCGTGAAGCCTGGACGGCAGTTGGCCGCGTCAACTCGGCGGGTTACCGAAAATTGAAAGCCTGCACCGGAACGCTGATTGCGCCCGACCTCGTGTTGACCGCCGCACATTGCGCCGGGCTAACCGCCGACGGCACGACCTCGCTTCATTTCGTGGCCGGCTATGACAGGGGCAGATATATCGCCCATCGCACGATTTCTTCGGGCAACGAACACCCTCTCTATTCGCGTACCGAGGGTAATGAGAAACTTCGCTTCGATGTGGCGGTACTGCGGCTGGATGCGCCGATCCCCCCCGAGATCATCTCTCCTGCGGAATTGATCGATGACGGGGACGGCGGCGGTGCCAAGGCGATACTTCTGGGATATCACAATATCAGACCGGATGTTCTGAACGGACGCGAGGATTGTGCGCTTCTGAACAAGACCCAACGGTTCAGGCTCTACGACTGTGAGGTGATCAGCGGTAATTCCGGCGGGCCTGTTCTGGAAGAAACGCCGGACGGTCTCAGGCTCAGCGGCGTCATCGTGGCGAGCAGCGGACATCGGGGCGATGCGCTGGTTGTACCGGTCGGCGCATGGCTTCGTGACACGTGGCGCAGGGCGCTTGCACAATCACAGCGCAATTGAGCGCCGAAACCGCGCAAACAGACGCTTACGATCCTGCGAAAGATCGGTCATAAGGCGGGGACAGAAACGAGTCAGACCAAGGACCAAGGCATGCACGACATTCGCGCAATCCGAGACAACCCTGCCGCATTCGACGCCGGCCTCGCCCGTCGGGGCGACGCGCCCATGTCCGAACAAATCCTTGCCCTGGACGCGGCGCGCCGTGCCAAGATCAGCGCGGCAGAGACCGCTCAGGCTGAGCAGAACAAGGCTTCGAAAGCGGTCGGACAGGCAAAGGCCTCCGGAGATGAAGCGGAATTTGAGCGACTGAGGGCGCTGGTCACGCAGAAAAAAGCCGAGATCGCCCAGATGCAGAGCGAGGCCAAGGCACTGGATGCGGAACTGACGGATATGCTTGCGCGCCTGCCCAACCTGCCGGCGGAGGATGTGCCCGAGGGGGCCGATGAGGCCGACAACGTCGAAGTGCGCAAATGGGGTGATCTGCCGACCTTCGACTTTCAGCCCAAGGAGCATTTCGAAATCGGCGGCGTGGCCGCGTCGATGGATTTCGAGACTGCCGCAAAGATTTCGGGAGCGCGCTTCGTTCTGCTTTCCGGTGCCGTGGCCCGTATTCATCGGGCACTGGCTCAGTTCATGCTGGACACCCATGTGGACGAAAACGGGCTGACGGAAACCAACCCGCCTGTGCTGGTACGGGACGAAGCCATGTACGGCACCGACAAGCTGCCCAAGTTCGGCGAAGATAGTTACCGCACAGAAGACGGTATGTGGCTGGTGCCGACCTCGGAAGTGCCGCTGACCTATATCGCGGCCGGACACATGATCGAGGAAAGCTACCTGCCACGCCGTTATACCGCCCATACGCTCTGCTTTCGCTCGGAAGCCGGCAGCGCAGGCCGCGATACGGCAGGGATGTTGCGGCAGCATCAGTTCGAAAAAGTGGAAATGGTGTCGATCACCCATCCAGATTCCTCGGACGAAGAACAAAAACGCATGCTGCGCTGTGCCGAAGATATCCTCGAGCGGCTCGGCCTGCCTTACCGCACGGTGATCCTCTGTACCGGAGACATGGGGTTTGGCGCGCGCCGCACCTATGACATCGAAGCCTGGCTGCCCGGGCAGAGCGCCTACCGCGAGATTTCATCCGTCTCGACCACGGGAGATTTCCAGGCACGGCGCATGAACGCGCGGTTCCGGCCCGCTGACGGGGGCAAGCCGCAGTTTGTCCACACGCTTAACGGCTCGGGGTTGGCGGTGGGCCGTTGCCTGATCGCGATTCTTGAAAATGGCCAGCAGGCGGATGGCTCGGTGCGTCTGCCAGAGGCGCTTGCAGCCTATCTCGGCGGCAAGACCTTGCTGTCGGCGGAAGGCCAGTTGGTCTGAGCCACCTCCGCACCGGAGCCTAACTGCGGGACGGGGCGCTGCCCCGCCCACGGATGCACCGAAAGCCTGAAGCCGTTACCGCGCGGGAGAGACTTCGTATCCGCGTTCTTCCGGCTCGTCGTCGATAAGCTCCATCGGGAAACCCGGCGCACGAATATCCAGGCCGGTTGCTTCTTCTAGGCGTTCGATCATGCGGTCGGATTGCGCGCGCTCGCCAAAGCGTTTTTGGCCATCCTGCATCATCGCAATCAGCAAAGGAGAGATTTCGAGCGGCACGCGGTAGGTATCGGCCAGCTTCTGGAAAAGCCCGATGTCCTTTTGAACAAGGTCCATGGTGAAGTTCACATCCCGCGACCCCGAAAGAATTAACTGGCTTTCGGTTTCATGCACAAATGACGTCCCCGAAGAAATCTTGATCGCCTCATAGGTCGTGGCAAGGTTCATGCCCGCGGCTTTCATGACCGTCAACGCCTCGCAAAGGCTCAGCAGATTGGCCGTGGCCAGGTAGTTCGTCATGACCTTGAGCACGCTCGCGGTCCCGATGTCCCCGGTGTGCAGAACGCGGCGACCCATGATTGTCAGAAGCGGCAGGATGCGCTCGAACGTGGCGCGGTCGCAGCCGGCATAAATGGATATGTTGCCTGTATCAGCCCGGTGGCAACCGCCGGAGACCGGGCAATCGACCGCCGCCCCGCCTGCCGCGATCACCTCGGCGCCAATCCGTTCGACTTCGGCGGCGTCGGTTGTCGACATTTCCATCCAGATTTTGCCCGGGCCGACATACGGCATCATCTCCGCCATCACCGCAGCGGAGGCTGCCGGGCTTGGCAGACAGGTGATAACCGCGTCGCAGTTCTGCATCAGATGCGCCGGGCTGATCCCATCCCGTGCGCCTGCTGCGCATTTTTTTTCCACAAGCGCGGGGTCTAGGTCATGCACCGCCAGATCAATGCCGTTGCGGATCAAAGCGCCCGAGAGCTTGCCGCCCACATTGCCCAGACCGATAAATCCTACTTTCACCACAATCTCCTGTATTTGCGGGTTTTTCCGAACGTCTCGCCGCGCCAGCGACATGTCGCGCCTGTTTGCGACGCAAAAAGGGTCAGGGCCGCGGATCAGGCACAAACAGGCGTTGCACCATCTGGACGTATTGCGATTGGATGTCTTCAAGCGACAGCCTCCCACCGGGGCGAAACCACGTGGTGATCCCTGTCAGCATGGCGATAACGGCGAGCGTCGCGATCTTGGTGTCGCGCGTATTGAAGGCGCCGGTAGAGCATCCGCTGACGATGATATCCTCCAGTTTCTTTTCGTAGCAGCCACGCAGTGCTTCGATCCTGGCAAAATTATCCGGCGCAAGGTTGCGCAACTCCATGTAAGCGATGAAGACCTCTTCGGGCCGCGCGTGGTGATAGCGGATGTGAAACCGCGTAAACCAGGCCAACTGATCCTGCGGCGCAAGGTTCGTCGGCACGACGCAGGCTTCGAGCAGGCCCTCGAGATGGCTGCGCATCAGCTCAAATAGAAGCGATTGTTTGTCCGGCGTGTAATTGTAAAGCGCCCCCACCTGCACGCCGACTTCCGCCGCGATCTGGCGCATGGAAACGGCGGCAAAACCGTGCCGCGCGAAAAGCGTTAGCGCGGCCGCGCGGATACGAGGCCCCGTTTGTTCGGCATGTGATCCGGTGGTGCGTGCCATGCGGCATAATTAACTGAACATTCGTTCAAAACAATGCCTGCTTGCGCCAGATGCGCCCTTGGGGCATGACTTAGGTCATCAAAGGAAACCTACATGCGCGCCGTCTTTGCCATTTTGTTGTCTCTGGGTCTTTTCGGCTGCACGCAATTGCCCGACGTGCCTGAGCCGCCAAATAAGCAGAATGCGGACTACCCCCCGCTGGTAACGGTCGGCACCGTCTTTTCGGACAGCGCAGAAACCGATGCGGAAGCGCGGCGTACCGAACAATCCGTTGCGGGCCGGGTCGCCAGTCTCAGGGCGCGCGCCGCCCGTTTGCGCACCACCTCATTCGACTGAATCCACCAGATCGCTTCAAAGAAGCCGTTGCGCGTTGCGTGCTGTGGGACATCGCGGTACACGGCCTGCGCGCAACCCGTCATCTTATGCAAAGGAATCAGCCTGATGTCACAGCCTCTTCGTCTTGGTATCGCGGGTCTCGGGACCGTCGGGATTGGCGTTCTCCGCATTATCCGGCAGCATGAAGAGATGTTGGCGGCGCGCACTGGGCGCAGGATCAGCATTTCGGCCGTAAGCGCCCGCGACCGCGGCAAGGACCGGGGTATATCGCTGGCGTCTTATGGCTGGGAAGACGATCCGGTCGCCCTGGCCACCCGCGAGGATGTGGATGTTTTCGTGGAGTTGATCGGCGGCGACGAAGGCCCCGCTAAGAAAGCAGTAGAGGCCGCACTTGCCGCCGGCAAGGATGTTGTCACCGCGAACAAGGCTCTGTTGGCCATGCATGGACAGGCTCTCGCCGAAGCGGCCGAGCAAGCCGGGCGCGCGCTGCGCTACGAGGCGGCCGTGGCAGGGGGTATTCCGGTCATCAAGGCGCTCACCGAAGGGCTGGCAGCCAATGAAGTCACCCGGGTCATGGGCGTGATGAACGGGTCGTGCAACTATATCCTGACGCGCATGGAAGACGCCGGTTTGAGCTACGAGGAGGTCTTCGCAGAGGCAGATGCGCTGGGATATCTGGAGGCTGACCCGCAGCTGGACGTGGGAGGCATCGATGCGGCTCACAAACTTGCGATCCTCTCGTCGCTGGCCTTTGGCACCAAGGTAGATTTCGACGGGATCGCACTGGAAGGAATCGAGCGGGTCAGCATCGACGACATCCGCGCCGCCGCCGACATGGGCTACAAGATCAAGCTGCTGGGTGTCACGCAGAACACCCCGCGCGGGCTGGAGCAACGCATGCAGCCCTGCCTCGTTCCCGATACCTCTCCGCTTGGTCAACTGGCCGGAGGCACCAATATGGTGGTGCTGGAAGGCGATTCCGTGGGCCAGATCGTCCTGCGCGGCCCCGGGGCCGGCGAAGGTCCGACCGCCAGTGCGGTAATGGCGGATGTCTGCGATCTTGCCCGCGGGGCCACAGGGCCGGTTTTCGGCATTCCCGCGCAGCAGCTTGTCACAGCGCAACCGGCCAGCGCCACCCTGCCGGCCTCCTACTATCTGCGCATGTCACTGCACGACAAACCCGGTGCCCTCGCCAAGATTGCCGCCATTCTTGGCGAGGCCGGTGTCTCCATCGACCGAATGCGGCAATACCAGCACGACGACACCACGGATGCGCCGGTGCTGATTGTCACCCACAAGACGACTCCTTCGGCGATCAAGGTGGCGTTGGACGCCATGCAAGGGTCGCCGGTGCTTTCCGGAGAGCCGGTGGCACTCAGGATCGAGGACGTTTGAGCACCGTTTCGGTTGTTCTCGGCCTGGCAGACCGCTACACGTGAGACAACAGTTTACCGGATCAAAGGACACCGCAATGCCCGCACATGCCGAATTTCACGATCGTATGCTTTCTCTGGGTCTTGCCCGCGTGTCCGAAGCCGCTGCGCTGGCATCGGCCCGGCTGGTGGGGCACGGCGATGAAAAGGCCGCCGACCAGGCCGCTGTCAACGCCATGAGAACGCAGTTGAACCTGCTCGACATCGCGGGCGTGGTGGTGATCGGTGAAGGCGAACGGGATGAAGCGCCGATGCTTTATATCGGCGAAGAAGTGGGCACCGGCAACGGACCGGGCGTGGACATCGCGCTTGACCCGCTGGAAGGCACGACGCTTACGGCCAAGGACATGCCGAACGCCCTGACGGTGATCGCCATGGGGCCGCGCGGCTCCATGCTGCATGCGCCTGACGTCTATATGGACAAACTCGCCTTTGGCCCTGGCTTTGCACCAGACATCGTCACGCTGGAAATGAGCCCGGCGGACCGTGTTCGGGCACTGGCCAAGGCAAAGGGATGCGAAACGTCGGATATCAATGTCTGCATCCTCGAACGTCCGCGTCATGAGGAGATGATCGCCGAGGTGCGCAGCACCAAGGCCTCCATCCGCCTTATCACCGATGGGGACGTGGCCGGGGTCATGCACTGCGCCGACCCCGACACAGGCATCGACATGTACATGGGCGCAGGCGGTGCTCCGGAAGGCGTTCTGGCAGCGGCGGCGCTGAAATGCATGGGTGGGCAGATGTACGGGCGTCTTCTGTTCCGAAACGACGATGAACGCGTACGCGCGGCGAAGGCCGGGATCACCGACCTTGACCGTATCTACAGCCGTGACGACATGTGCACCGAGGACGTGATTTTCGCAGCAACCGGCGTGACGGGCGGCAATATCCTGCCCGGCGTGAAGCGGGAACCGGGCTGGATGACCACGGAGACGTTGATCATGCGCTCGAAGACCGGATCTGTGCGTCGCATCAATTATCGCACGCCTAACAGCTCTCCGCAGATCTGATTGCGTCAGGCCGACACAAAGAGGCGCGGGCAGCAAGGAATTCAATGAGCTTTCTGGGCGTAGAGTCTTCTCTGACCGGTCGGCGCTGGATTGGCCCCGACGTCGAGACGGAGCGCGCCGCACAGGCTCTGGAACAACGCCAGTCTTTGCCCCGCGCGGTCTGCCAGGTACTGGCCCGGCGCGGCGTGCCGGAGCCTGATGCAGCCGCGTTTCTGTCCCCGGCGTTGCGTGATCTGCTACCCGATCCACGATCTCTCAAGGACATGGAAAAAGCAGCCACGCGCTTTGTAGAGGCTCTCGAAAAACGACAGCGCATTGCCATCTTTGCGGATTACGATGTGGATGGCGGTAGTTCGGCGGCCCTGCTGCTCGACTGGCTGCACCAGATGGGACACACGGCAACGCTGTACGTGCCCGACCGGATCGACGAAGGATACGGCCCGAACGAAGACGCCATGTCCGCACTTGCCGCGCAGCACGAGCTGATTGTCTGCGTGGATTGCGGCACCCTTTCGCATGGCCCGATTGCCGCGGCCCATGCTGCGGATGTGCTGGTTCTGGATCACCATCTCGGCGCGGAGGAATTGCCCCCCGCCATCGCGGTCGTCAACCCCAACCGTCAGGATGAAAGCGGCGACGCGGCGCATCTTTGCGCGGCGGGGGTGGTGTTCCTCATGCTCGTCGAGTTGCGCAGGCTTCTGCGCGAGAAAGGCCGTAAAAGCCCTGACCTGATGGGGTTTCTCGACCTTGTCGCGCTCGCAACCGTCGCTGATGTGGCGCCGCTGGTGGGGGTGAACCGGGCTTTCGTGCGGCAGGGCCTGAAGGTCATGGCGCGGCGGGAACGCATAGGTCTGACCGCACTGGCGGATGTCGCGGGGCTGGATACCGCGCCCACGGCATATCACCTTGGCTTCGTGCTTGGGCCACGTGTGAACGCGGGCGGACGTATCGGCGCCGCAGATCTGGGTGCGCGCCTTCTTGCCTGCAACGATCCTCATGAGGCAAGAGCACTTGCCGAAAAACTCGACCAGCTGAACCGCGACCGTCGTGACATCGAAGCATCGGTTCGTGCCGCCGCTCTCGATCAGGCCGAAACGCGCGGTTTCGACAAAGCCCTCGTCTGGGCCTCCGGTCCCGGCTGGCATCCCGGGGTCGTCGGCATTGTCGCCTCACGTCTGAAGGAAGCCGCCGGGCGGCCCAGTATTGTGATCGGCGTTGAAGATGGCATCGGCAAGGGATCGGGACGCTCGATCTCGGGCATCGACCTTGGACAACCGATCCAGCGGCTTGCCGCTGAGGGCCTGCTTATCAAAGGCGGCGGACACAAAATGGCGGCTGGCCTGACCGTTGCGGAAGATAAAATAGAAGCCGCCATGACCCGCCTGTCCGAACTATTGGAAAAACAGGGCGCGCATCTGCGCGGTGCCGCCGATCTGCATGTCGAAGGCATGCTCATGCCCGCTGCGGCCTCGGTCGATCTGGTGGAAATGGTCGAACAGGCTGGCCCCTTCGGTGCGGCAGCCCCTGCCCCCCGCTACGTCTTTGCCGATATGTCCATACGATTTGCCAGGCGGGTCGGCGAAAGCCATCTCAAGATCAGCTTCGGAGATGACGGCGGGAGCATCGATGCAATCTGTTTCGGCGCGTTCGACACCGAACTCGGCGCTGCTTTGGAAAACCACGGCGGCGCGCGCTTCCATCTTGCGGGACGGCTGGAAGTGAACACGTGGCGCGGCCGGCAATCGGTTCAATTGCGCCTTGAGGACGCCGCAAAAGCCTGAAGCCACGTCTGTCGAAATTTCTCGAAGCAGCGGTTAATTTCCACTTGCACCAGCGGCGCGGATTGCATAATCACCGCTCACGACCAAGAGTGGCCCGTTCGTCTATCGGTTAGGACGCCAGGTTTTCAACCTGGAAAGAGGGGTTCGATTCCCCTACGGGCTGCCACTTTTCCCTACAAATGTTTGAACCGAATGTCATGGCGCCTAATGGCTCGTGATCCTCGGGTTTTATACGTCAAAAATAAAAGCGCATTGATTTGCCCCCTTCGCCCTGACTATCTGAGAAGCATGGGGCAAGACCGGACATCTTTAGACGTTGAATTTGTATGAAAATACCGTCTCAGCGAACCATTTCGTCATATGTGCGGTCCTGCGCGGAGACCCCTTCACGCGCAACTTCCTCGTGCAGCCAGGTGGCGAACTCTCGTATCATCGGATCGTTCGCGCGGGCTTCCGGGTAGGCCACGGAATAAATGACAAATGGCATCGTAACAGTATCGAACAAGCGTACCAGAC
>JBFFFS010000062.1:0-12019 GCA_041557855.1 Roseobacter sp.
GGAGTTCGTGCCTTTCGAAAGCAGGCATTTCGGTGCCAGCTATCCGATGGGCAACAAGATCGAAATGCTTCGCGCCCTGCCCAAGGGTGAACCCTTCGTGTTCTTCGACACGGACACGCTGACAACCGATGATCTCACCAAAGTGCCGTTCAATTTTGATCGCCCAACGGCATCGCTCAGACGCAGCGGCACATGGCCCAAACCGGAACTCTATGGCCCCGGCTACAGCGGCTTGTGGAAATCGCTTTACGATAAATTCGGACTGGACTTTGAGAGCTCGCTCGACATCAGCCAGCCCGACGAATACTGGCAGCGTTACCTCTACTTCAATGCGGGCTTCTTTTTCTACAAGTGCCCGGCGACCTTCGGCGCGCTCTTCGAGAAGTATGCTCTGGCCATCCGCGACGACCCACCCGAGGACCTGTGTGCGCAGAGCTTCTATCCATGGCTGGACCAGATCGCGCTGCCGTTGGTGATCCACGCACTGGGCGGCGGACGCGACACGTTGCCGCCTGGGCTGATCGATGGTTCCGTCAGCTGCCACTACCGCCTGTTTCCGCTGCTCTACGCGCGCGAGAGCGACGCGGTCATCGACCTTCTGGAAACGGTGGCCGCGCCGAACAAGATTAAGAAGGTCCTCAAGGCCTACCCGCCGATCCGGCGCAATGTCTATCAGGGGCGAGGCGCCAAAGTGCGCGCGCTCTTCGATCAGCAGAACCTGCCGCGACGCGAAGCGAAGATCCGCAACAAGATCAAATCCGCTGGCCTGTGGATGCGTTGAGCGCTGTCCCGGCAAGAGGCCTTGTCGCGCCGCGCACCATCGCCTAACCATATCGCACACAACGATCTCAGGAGAGTTCAAGATGACTGACCCCACCGGCCCCAGCTACGGCTTTGATACGCTTCAAATCCATGCGGGCGCCCGACCGGACCCCGCCACAGGCGCACGGCAGACACCGATCTACCAGACCACCGCCTATGTTTTCCGCGACGCCGAGCACGCCGCCGCCCTGTTCAACCTGCAGGAGGTGGGCTTCATCTACTCGCGCCTGACCAACCCAACGGTCGCGGTGCTGCAGGAACGTATCGCCACGCTCGAAGGCGGCGTAGGCGCGGCCTGCTGCTCCTCGGGGCACGCGGCCCAGATCATGGCGCTGTTTCCGCTCATGGCGCCGGGCCGGAACATCGTCGCCTCCACGCGGCTCTATGGTGGCACGGTCACCCAGTTCAGCCACACGATCAAAAGGTTCGGATGGGAGTGCTCCTTCGTGGACTTCGACGACCTCGACGCGGTGAAGGCAGCGATCAATGACGACACCCGTGCGGTCTTCTGTGAGGCGATCGCCAACCCGGGCGGCTATATCACCGATCTCGATGCGATCTCGGAAATTTCCGACGCGGCGGGCATCCCGCTCATCGTGGACAACACCTCCGCCACACCGTACCTGTGCCGCCCGATCGAGCACGGCGCGACGCTGGTGGTGCATTCCACCACAAAATACCTGACCGGCAACGGCACGGTGACAGGCGGCTGCGTTGTGGATTCGGGCAAGTTCGACTGGTCGGCCAACGACAAGTTCCCCTCTCTCAGCCAGCCAGAGCCTGCCTATCACGGGCTGAAATTCCACGAGACCTTCGGGCCACTGGCCTTTACTTTCCACTCTATCGCCATCGGGCTGCGCGATCTGGGGATGACGATGAACCCACAGGCGGCGCATTACACGCTGATGGGCACCGAAACACTATCGCTTCGGATGGACAAACACGTGGAAAACGCCGAAACCGTGGCGGCATGGCTCGAAAAGGACGACCGCGTCGAATACGTGACCTACGCCGGTCTGAAATCCTCGCCCTACTATGACCGCGTCAAGAAGATTTGCCCGCGCGGCGCGGGCGGGCTTTTCACCTTCGCGATCAAGTGCGGCTATGACGCCTGCGTGAAATTCGTCAACGCACTGGAAATCTTCAGCCACGTTGCGAACCTTGGCGATACAAGGTCACTGGTCATTCACTCCGCCTCCACCACCCACCGGCAACTGACCGCGGAACAGCAGGAAGCCGCGGGTGCTGGCCCGGGCGTTGTGCGTATCTCGATCGGCATCGAGAATGCCGAAGATTTGATCGCCGATCTCGACCAGGCGCTGGCGAAGGCGACAAGCTGACGCGCAAAGCTTAACCGGGGCGGCGTCAGCCGCCCCGAACGTCACTCGGCTATCTCGAAGACCATCGACACCTGCGCCGTCATGCTCAGCTCGCCGGCGGCAATCGGCACGTCAGCGGCAACACGCGCCGCCGCCATCTCCATCATCTCGGGTCGGACGCGACCACCACTTTCGGAGATCGACCGCACCGCTCCCAGCGTCACCCCTGCCGCCTCGGCCAGTTGTTCGGCACGCGCCCTCGCATCCCTGACGGCCGCCGCACGCGCCTCGGCGATGACAGGTTCAGGATCCTGCAGGGAAAACCGCAACCCGTTGAAGGTATTAGCTCCGTCCTGCACAACCGCGTCAAGGATCGCGCCCAATGTATCGAGGTCCCGAACCCGGATGCTAAGCGTGTTGCGCGCGACATAGCCCGTGACGCGCGGCGTCGTATTATTCGAAACTGAATCCCGCGACCACACCGGCTGCAACGACACATCCGACGTCTGCACGTCGCGCGGTGCTATTCCAGCCTGCTCCACCCGCGTCAGCACCGCGCGCGCCGCCGCCGAGGCCGCATCCATCGCTTCTGTCGCCAGCCGCGCCTCCTGTGTCACGCCAAGGGTGATGGTCGCCATGTCCGGCGCGGCCTCTATCGCCCCGGTGCCAGTTGTCGAAATCAGCCTGTCTTCCTGCGCCCATGCGCCCGTTACAAGCCCCAGCCAGATCAGGGCCATCGCTAAAATCTGTTTCATGTAAATTCTCCTACCTTTGCTCTTGCATCATCTGACAGTGCCGCGTCACAAAGAACAAGCCCGGCCAGGACAACCAACCTTTGCTTCGGCGAAGACCTGCTCTAACGTAGCGGCGGGGAACGCGGGTCTTTTTGCTGCGCCCATTCGAGGGTAAAACAGCAACATGAAACCGAATTTTGCTTTGTCCCTGTCCTTTGACGGCATCCGCCTGCTGCACCGGACACCGTCGGGCTGGACCCTCCTCGGTCAGGCGGACGTGCAGGACGAAGATCTTGGCGAGGCACTCTCCGTGCTGCGCAAGACCGCGAGCGGGCTGGCGCCGGACGGCGTGCGCAGCAAGCTGGTGATCCCGAACGATCAGATTCGGTACCTGAGCCTCGAGACACCCGGGATTTCAGAGGACGCGCGCCGCGATGCCGCGCGTGCAGCGCTTGAGGGTGCTACGCCCTACGCCGTGGACGAGCTTGTCTTCGATATCCATACGGCAGGTGACATCACACAGGTTGCAGGCGTCGCCCGTGAAACTCTGGAAGAGGCAGAGGCCTTTGCAGTCGAACACCGCCTGCATCCCGTGAGCTTTGTCGCGGCGCCGGATGCGGACATTTTCGATGGGGAGCCATTCTTCGGACCAACCAGTTGTGCCGCCGGGCTTCTCGCCCCCGGTGAACAGATTACACCGGATAGCGAGCCCGTGAATGTATCGCCCAAACGCGCTGCCACAGGGACGCCGGAAACAAATACCGCGACCGCACCGCAGACGGAGTCAGACCCGGATGAGGACGACGCCCTGATCGGCGCCAAACCTTCGGCCGAGTTCGTCAGCGTGCGGCGCGTGCCCACGTTCCGCAGCAACCCGGTCGCTGAAGATGTTTTCCTGGCCAACGCGACTGCAGGGCAAGTGCCCGACTTCGGGGAACCGCATACCACGGCCACTCAGAAAACGCCGCAGGAGAGGGAAACGGGCCCGGATGCGGATGTCATCCAGAGCGTGCTGCCCGCACCCGCCCCTGCGCTTGCTCAGACGCAAAGCGAAGAGGAACGGCTGACCGTCTTTGGCGCGCGCTCAGGCAACCGACTGGGTGGCAGAATGCGCCAGGCGGGTGTGCTGGCCGGGATATCCGCCGCGGCGCTGGTGATAATCTTTGCGATGAACGGCTCTGTTCAAAGTACCATCAGCAGCCTCTTCGATGCCATACCCGAAGCGGAACAGCCGCCGCGGTTTGCCGAACCCTTGCAACCGGAGTTGCTCGAACCGGCGCCGGCAGAAGCACCGGAAGAGACTGCGGCCGTTGCGGAGGAAACACCCGACGACGCCCTGCCCACGGAGCTGACGGATGAAGATGCCGCCGTTCTGGAGGCCCTGCGCGAACCTACCGAGGAAGAATTGCAGGAAGAGCTGTCAGATCCGGCTGTCCAGGCAGAAGAGGACGCCCTCGCGGATTACGCGGTCACGGGCATCTGGACGGCACCGCCGGATGTCCCAAGCCCGCCGCCGCTCGTTGATCTGGAGGATTTCTACGTACCCGGCATCGATCCGATCAATCCCAATTTTGACGCCGTGGCGCTGCCGGATGTCGATGGCGCCTCGCAGGATGAGGCAATGCTGGAACTGCCCTCTCCCGCCCCGGCCGGCACCGAATTCAACCTCAACGAACGGGGCCTCGTGGTGGCCACACCGGACGGCGCCTTGAACCCGGACGGCGTCCGCGTCTTTGCCGGCCCGCCGCCCGTGCGACAGCCCGACAACATGCCGCGCATCGAAGACCCAGGGGAGGATCTGGCGGTGCGCCTGCTACTGTCCGGTTTCCGTCCCAAGATTCGGCCGGACGATTTGATAGAGACATCCGAACGTGCCACGCTCAGTGGCCTAACGCGGGCGGAACTGGGTGCCCTTAGGCCGCGCCTGCGCCCTCAATCCGCGCAGGAATCCGCCCGCGCCGCCAGTCTTGTACGGTTGGAGGGCGCGGGCAGCGACGCGGCGCTGATCCAGCCGCAGGATGAAAATGATTTTGACGGAGCGACCGCGCGGGCGGTAGCGGCCTCCCTGCGGCCCGATGCCCGCCCGAACAATTTCAGCGCCATCGTCGCACGTGTTCAGAGCACACAGCAGGCTGCGCCAAAACCACCCGTCACCACGGCCAGCGCGGCACCACGCGCCATCGCACCTAGCATTCCCTCCAGTGCCTCGGTTTCACGCGAGGCGACCGTGCGCAACGGAATCAACCTGCGCAAGGTCAATCTGATCGGCGTCTATGGAAAACCCTCCAGCCGCCGCGCTCTGGTGCGGCTGAGCAACGGCAGCTACCGCAAGGTGCAGGTGGGTGACCGCATTGACGGCGGGCTGGTTTCCGCAATCGGCGATTCCGAGTTGCGCTACCAGAAAAGCGGCCGTGCGATCGTGCTGAAAATGCCCCGCGGGTAAGACTCTCGGAGAGCCAAAAGGCACCGCGGGCTTTCCGCCGCGATGCCATATGCCGTGAATTTCCGTCCGAGATCAGCTGACGATCAGGCTTCTACCAATTCCCCGTTGTCGATCTGTTCCTGCTCGATGCTCTCGAACAACGCTTTGAAGTTGCCTTCTCCGAAACCGTCGTCGCCCTTGCGCTGGATGAACTCAAAAAAGATCGGACCGATCACCGTCTTGGAGAAGATCTGCAACAGGATTTTCGTCTCCCCGCCGTCGACGACCCCCTCACCGTCGATCAGGATACCGTGTTTTTTCATGCGCTCGACCGGCTCTTCGTGGCCAACGACGCGATCATGGCTGAGATCGTAATAAGCGTCGGGTGGACCGGGCATAAATTTAAGTCCGCGCGCGGCGATCTCATCGGTGCTGTCATAGATATCGTGCGATCCGACAGCGATATGCTGAATGCCTTCACCTTTGTATTTCTTGAGGTAGGAAACGATCTGACCGGTCTCACCACGGTCTTCGTTGATCGGAATGCGTATACGGCCGCAGGGCGATGTCAGCGCACGGCTCAAAAGGCCGGTATATTTGCCTTCGATGTCGAAAAAACGGATTTCACGGAAGTTGAACAGATCCCCGTAAAAGCGGAACCACTTGTCCATGTCGCCCTTATGCACGTTGTGGGTCAGGTGGTCGAGATAGTAAAAGCCGACGCCCGCTGGCTTGGATTGTTCGATCCAGTCGTATTCTTCATTATAGGGGCTCGTGTCGTAGTACTGATCCACGAAGTACAAAAGAGACCCACCGATCCCCATGATGGCTGGCACGTCGAGCGCCTTGCCGTTGCCTTCATAGGGCGTGGCACCCTTGGCGACCGCGTGATCGAACGCGTGCTGGGCATCCACCACGCGCCACCCCATGGAGGGGGCGCAGGGGCCATGCTCTTCGACGAAGCGTGCGGCAAAGCTGTCTGGGTCGGCGTTCAGGATATAGGTGATATCGCCTTGCTGCCAAAGCTCGATGGCCTTGGTCTTGTGATTGGCGACATGCGCATATCCCATGCGGGCAAAAAGCTCACGTAGCGCGTCCGGCTCCGGATGTGCGAACTCCACAAATTCGAATCCATCGGTGCCTGCCGGATTCTCAGGTGTGATCTTCGATTTCGGGGCGTCGTGTGGAAAGGGTCCCATCGGTCGTGTCTCCTGTATCGGTCGCGCTACAAATCCGCCGCTTTACGCGTGTCTTACCACGTGAGACACACAGTATCTGCGCAAAAGAATGTACATTATCAATAAAATTCACGATGATCACGCACAAATTAATAAAAATACGCGAGTTTTCCGCATGACACTTGATGAGACAGACAAGAGATTGTTGGCCGCTCTGCAAAAAGACGCGCAGCTGACTGCACATCAACTCGGCGACATGCTGAACCTGTCGCCCAGTCAGGCGGGGCGTAGGAGACAACGCCTCGAAGCGGAAGGCTTCATCCGGGCCTACGTCGCGCGGCTCGATCCCGGACACCTGGGTTTACAGGTGCAGGGCTTTGTTCAGGTCCATCTCGGCACCCATGGCGCCGACACGGCACAGGCCTTCGCCCGGCTTGTCCATTCGCAGCCGGAAATCACAGGCGCATGGACAATGACGGGCGATGCCGATTACCTTCTGCGCGTCTTTTGCGCAGATCTTGCCGATCTGAACCGTTTGATCCATCAGGTGCTGTTAAGTCATCCGGCAGTGGCCCGGGTGCATAGCCAAATCGTCATGGACCAGTTAAAAATAGACGGGCCGCTTCCAACCTGATCGATTAGGAGAATGACCCCGCATGGAAGGTTTCCTCTACCAAGCCTCGATATACCTCGCGGCGGCGGTGATCGCCGTGCCGATCGCCGCGCGCCTTGGGCTGGGGTCAGTTCTGGGCTACCTCGCTGCGGGTATCATCATCGGCCCGCTGCTGGGACTGGTCGGCTCGGAAACGCAGGATCTGCAGCACTTTGCCGAGTTCGGCGTCGTGATGATGCTGTTCCTGATCGGGCTCGAGCTTGAGCCGCGCGCACTGTGGGACATGCGACACCGGCTGCTGGGACTAGGCGGGCTGCAGGTGCTCGTCAGCACCCTTGCGCTGATGGTGATCGCCATGGCCTACGATCAACCCTGGGGCGTGGGATTGGCAATCGGCCTGACATTGTCCCTAAGTTCGACGGCGATCGTGCTGCAGACGCTATCCGAGAAGGGGCTTATGCAGACGAGCGGCGGGCGCAGCATCTTTTCCGTCCTGCTGACCCAGGACATCGCGGTCATCCCGATCCTCGCCTTTCTGCCCCTGCTCGTGGTCACCTTGCCCGCGCAGATTTCCTCTGACGGGTCAATCAAACTGGCCGAGGATGCGGCGCACCATGGCAATGCTCATCCCTCTCTTTCATTGGTGGAAGGCCTGCCCGCCTGGGGCGTGACGCTGGTCACCATTGCCGCCGTCGGCGCGGTCGTGGTGGCAGGGGTTTTCCTGACGCGTCCGCTTTTTCGCTATATTCATGCGGCGCGGCTGCGCGAGATGTACACGGCATTGGCGCTTCTGATCGTCGTCGGCATCTCCTTTCTGATGATGCTGGTCGGCCTTTCCCCAGCGCTCGGGGCCTTTCTTGCGGGCGTGGTTCTGGCAAACTCCGAGTTCCGTCACGAGTTGGAAACCGACCTTGAACCTTTCAAGGGCCTGCTGCTCGGGCTGTTTTTCATCACCGTCGGTGCAGGTATCAATTTTTCACTGCTCTTCGAGAATATGCCGGCAATCGTGGCGATGGCGCTCTTGGTCATCATCGTCAAGGGGCTCATCCTGTTCCTTCTGGGGAGGGCATTCAGGCTCAAGGGGCGCGATCAGTGGCTTTTTGCACTGGGACTGGCACAGGCGGGCGAATTTGGCTTTGTACTGGTCTCCTTTTCGGTGCAGCAGAACGTGATCCCGATCGACGTTGCCGAAACGCTGCTTCTGGTGATCGCTCTGTCCATGCTGATCACCCCTCTGCTCTTCATTCTTTACGATGTGCTGTCGCGCCGGATGAATGAGACCGCGACCGACCAGCCCGAGGAGGAAATCAACGAGGAAGGCCCGGTTATTATCGCCGGCATCGGCCGGTTCGGCCAGATCGTCAACCGCCTCGTGCAGGCCAGCGGCTTCAACACCGTAGTGCTGGACCATGACATGGAGACCATCTCGGTCATGCGGCGGTTCGGCTACAAGAGTTTTCTCGGCGATCCCACGCGCCCCGACATACTTCGCGCGGCGGGAATCGAGACAGCGCGGGTACTGGTGGTGGCATTGGATGATCCGGAATCCGCGATCAAACTGGTAAGATATGCGCGCAATCTGCGACCCGATCTGCATATCATCGCACGCGCCAAGGACCGCACCATCGTCTATCGGCTCTATCAGGCGGGCGCGAATGACATCGTACGTGAACTCTTTGACAGTTCCCTACGTGCCGGGCGCTATGTTCTGGAAAACATGGGACTGAGTGAATACGAGGCCAATGAAGCCGAACGGCTCTTTTATCAGCATGACCGCGAAACCGTGCGTCAACTGGCTGATCTATGGGATCCAACACGACCTGTGAGCCAGAACCCGGCTTATATAGCCCGCGCCAAGGAGCTTCAGCGCGAGTTGGAAACGGCCATTCTCAGCCGAACGCCAAGCACCAAGGAAGACGACAAGTCTCCCTGAACCGCACGGGCTTAGGCGTCCGACACGCCGGCTTCGGCAAAAGTCGCCATACCGCCCAGACAGGCGACGGCGCCCTTCAGCACACCAAGTGCAAGCGCTCCGCCGGAGGCTTCACCCAGCCGCAGGCCAAGCGAGATAAGCGGTTTTTTATCAATGGCTTCCAGCAGACGGCCATGCGCGCCCTCAGCGCTCAAATGCCCCGCCACGCAATGGTCCAGCGCATCGGGGGCTGTCCGCACGAGGCATCCCGCCGCCGCACAGCAGATGAAGCCGTCAAGCAGCACAGGAATCCGTTCGTGGCGCGCCCGGGCAATCGCCCCGGCCATGGCGGCAAGTTCGCGTCCGCCCAGACGCCTCATCGTTTCGATCCCGTCACCCTGTCCTGCATGACGCGCCAGCCCTTCGGCGACAACCCGTGTCTTGGTGGCAAGGCCCGCATCATCGACCCCGGTGCCGCGCCCGACCCAAACGTCGGCAGCGCCTCCGAAACAGGCCGCCGCCAGTGCCGCAGCAGAGGTCGTATTGCCGATCCCCATCTCGCCCACGACAAGCACATCTGACTGCGGATCCACGGCCTCCCAACCCTGCCGCAGCGCGGCTGTGCATTCCTCTTCTTCCATGGCCGGGCCCGCCGTGAAATCAACCGTCGGCGCATCAAGCTGCAACGCATGCACGTCAAGCCGCGCGCCATAGCTTTGCGCAAGCTGGTTGATCGCCGCCCCGCCGTGCTGAAAGTTAAGTACCATCTGCGCGGTCACGTCTGAAGGAAACGCCGAAACCCCCTGCGCCGCAACCCCATGGTTGGCCGCGAAGACGATGATCTGTGGCGCCGTGATCCGCGGCCTGTCCGTTCCACGCCATCCCGCATACCAGATTGCCAGTGTTTCCAGATCACCCAGAGCGCCGGGCGGTTTGGTCAGTTGTCCATTGCGCGCAGCAGCAGCCTGCAGTGCCTTCGGATCAGGACCCGGCGCAACCGACAGCAAAGCCCGGAAACCATCAAGATCAGAAAATGCCGCTGCCATGGGAAACCTCGTTGCATGATACCTGTGACCTCATTACGCAAAGTGAGGTGACCAGCAAGCCGTCAAAAGGCGTGATATTCATGAAAACCGACAGTCTGCCTGGATTTGTCACCGATCTTCTGCTGGCCTGCAGCCTGCTTACACGCGTACCCCTGCCGCATCTGCCGCGACACGCGTTCGAGAACAGCGCCCGCGCTGTCTGGGCCTATCCGCTTGCGGGGCTGATCCCCGGAATGCTGGCATGGGCCGTGGCGTCGGCGAGCCTTGGTCTGGGCCTGCCTGCGGGCATAGCAGCCGGCCTCGTTCTTGCCGCGCTGGCGCTGGTGAGCGGTGCAATGCACGAGGACGGCCTTGCAGATTGCGCAGATGGCTTTTGGGGCGGCACCACGCCCGAGCGGCGACTGAATATCATGAAGGACAGCCAGATCGGCTCCTATGGTGTGCTGGCCCTCGGTCTGGTGACCGGGCTGCGCTGGTTGGCCTATGCAACGCTGCTTGATACCGGCGCTGCCGTAGTGATCGCTGCACCCGTTCTGTCACGTGGGATGATGGCTCCTGTTATGTATGGCCTGCCCCATGCGCGCCGCACTGGGTTGTCACATAGCGTTGGTCGCCCCCCTGCAGCGCTGGTGCTTCTGGGGGGACTTTTCGCTTTCGCGATTGCTGTGCTGATGCTCGGTGCGGCAGCTCTGCCGGCATTGCTGGCCGCGGGCTGTGCGTCTTTAGGTGTCGCCATCGTCGCGCGCCGCAAGATCGCAGGGCAAACCGGTGATGTTCTCGGAGCGGCACAACAGCTCTCCGAGCTGTCGGCTCTTTTGGCGATCGTTGCCTTCACCGCATGAAAAAACCGCGCCTCGACAGAGACGCGGTTCAGTAAATCACCCTGTAAACCGATCAGGCAGCGACGCGGCTTTCCAGCACATCACCGACCTTCTTGGCCGCAGCCAGCTCGTCGCCGCCGCCAACGGCCGCAACTTCGCGTGTCAGACGCTCAAGCGCCGCCTCGTAAAGCTGCCGCTCAGAATAGCTCTGTTCACGCTGGTCATCGGTGCGGTGCAGATCGCGCACGACTTCTGCAATCGCGATCAGATCGCCTGAATTGATCTTTTGCTCATACTCCTGCGCGCGGCGGGACCACATCGCGCGTTTCACCTTGGCTTTGCCTTTGAGCGTCTTCATCGCATCTGTGATCACGTCCGGGCTGCTGAGCGCCCGCATCCCGATTTCCGTCGCCTTGTGCGTCGGCACCCGAAGCGTCATCTTGTCCTTCTCGAAAGAGATCACGAACAGCTCGAGCGAGATACCGGCCACTTCCTGTTGTTCAATGGACAGAATTTGGCCGACGCCATGCGCCGGGTAGACAACGAACTCGTTAGGGCGGAAATCAAGTTTCTTCGATTTTGTCATTCAGTTTTCCTCGGTTGACGGTGACACTGGCCCCCTGTGTTCGACAGTCAAAAACACACGAGAGCGATGCCATGCAGGCCGCGCAATCCAGTGTGCTTGATCCGAATTTTCAGGGCTGTACGCGCAAAACGTTACAGCTTAGTGCCTATCCATCGATTGGTTGTACGATAAGTATAACATAAAAAACGCTATGACGGAAGCGGTTGCGGTATTTTGCCGCTAAATCCCTAAAAATTGCGCCTTGTCGCCACTCAACCTCAGGGATAGCTATCCGAATCAACGGCGAAGGATGGTCATCCGCCCTCACCTGGCGCCTCGGAGAAGTATTTCTCCAGCTTGCCGGTCTCCCCGTCGTGTTCTTCCGCATTGGGCAACGGGTCTTTTTTCGTGATGATCACGGGCCAGAGCTCGGAATATTTCCGATTGAACTCGACCCATTTCTCCATGTCGGGTTCCGTGTCCGGGCGGATCGCATCCGCCGGGCATTCAGGTTCACAGACCCCGCAGTCGATGCATTCGTCGGGGTGGATCACCAGCATGTTCTCGCCTTCGTAGAAGCAGTCGAC
>JBFFFS010000063.1:0-12007 GCA_041557855.1 Roseobacter sp.
GTCCCGGGCCCTCACCCGGTTCCGCTTGCCCTGGCGCTGGGACGGTGCTCCGCTGGTGTTAATGAGCCGGGCACATGACGAAACCGGTGCGACCCAGCCGGCAAGATCAGATTGGAAAGCCAGATATGATCCATCGAACTTCCTTCACTACAACGCCATCCAGCCATGGCAGATCACAGCAGAGGGAGCGGTGCAAAATGTCTATCTTTAAACTCATGACCATCGGCGCTGCGACGCTCTTCTACTTGACCGCCCTTGCAGAAGGCCCCGAATTGGGTCAGCCGCTGGCGGCGGATGAAATCCCTTTCTATGCAACCTGTGTCATGCCGGACGGGCGCGGCCTGCCCGACGGCAGCGGCACCGCCGCTGAAGGAGCGGTGCTATACGCAGCGCAGTGCACCGGTTGCCACGGCGAAACTGGAACCGAAGGACCCGTGATGCCACCGGTCTGGCCTAATGAGCTTTGGCCTAAGTCGGTTGGCAAGCACTGGCCTTATGCCACCACCATCTTCGACTACATCCGGCGTGCTATGCCGCTCAACGCTCCTAAATCCCTGTCGGACGACGAGGCCTACGCATTGACCGCCTTTATCCTCGAACGGAATGGCATCATCGATGCGGGCACCGCCATGACGGCGACGACCCTTCCGGAGGTGGACATGCCCAACCGCGACAATTTCATCGATGTCTGGGCCACGCAGGGCGACAAACCGTGGTGACTTGCCCGGCCGTTGAGTGTGTCGTCAGTTGCGATCACACCCCACGGCCCCCAATCGGTTACTTCCCGGTTGTCGGGATCATGATGTGGGCATAGTCCGTGCCCTTCCACATGACATACGGGCCGCCATTGTGGGGGTTGGTCGATATGCCCTCGAGGCCCGCCGGATCGGGAACGATAATCATCAAGTGCGGGCCTTCGACAATCCAGTCGTTATCGGACGTCTCGCCTTCCGCATAGGGATCGATGTTACTCGCGCCGCCGTCACCGGCCAGCATGTAGGAGACGCCGACGGATTTTGCCTGGAAAGGCTTTTTGTTCATCCACGCGTCCGCCCATGCGGCCCATGGGCCATCCACGCACATGGGTGAGGTTCCGTTCAGCGTCGGTGGCGTGGGAAAACAGGTGAATCCGTTGCTGCCTTCCTGTAGCACATTGCCTTCCCAATCCATGATCGTCGCCTGGGTGCTGATCTCGTCCGGCGCGGCGCTCTGCGCATCCTTGATCATCGCCTGTTTGTCGGCGGCCAAGGCGGCTCCCGCTAAAACACACGCAACAGCAATTGTTGAAAGTGGTTTGAATGATGTTATCATGACAAGCCTCCCAATGGATTTCAAAATTTTCCCGGGCGTCATTAATTTAAATTTAATACTCAAAACCGGTCCGTCCGTGCCTGCCAACTTAACATAATTGGCCGATTCTTTCGACTGTTTGGTCCGCGAGACCATTAACCCGGTCCGGACGGCACACGCCCGAATTTGGGAGGCATGATCTGATGCGTGTTCAGCCTTGCCCCGCCATCCCGGACAGAACGCCCGCAATCAAATCTCGATCAGATCACCAGCGCTTAATTTCGGCATGGCAAACGCGGCGTGGAATCTCACCAGATACTCGAATTCCACACAGTGCATCGGCAGCAACCGATCGACCTGCTCTTTTGCGAACCAGTCGATGGTTTCGTCAATCGGCGGATTTTCCTCCTTCATCATGTGGAAGCCGCCAATAACGGCGTGCAGCTTCTGGCCGGTCACCTCTTTGGCGCGGATCGCGATGTTACAGATACCAGCGTGGGAACATCCGGCAATCACGACAACGCCCTTGTCAGTTCTGAACGCCATGGCAGTGTCATCTTCCATGGGATCGTCGAAAAATGTACCACATTCAAAGGGCGTGACCCTCGGAATTTCTCCCAGAAAGAACGCCCCGGGAAAAACCTCCAGGGGTTCTGAAATCGTCTCGATGTCGAAGTCCGACTTCAGTTTCGCGCGTATGTTCCGATAGTCCTGTATGACCTCGGGATCATCGCAATGTGAAATGTCGGTCAGAACACGGGGGTGGCAAATAATCCGATGCCTGTTCGTGAAGGGATGAAAAAGCAACCCACGCGTATGGTCGTCGTGAAAATGCGAAAGCACGATGACATCGGTCTTGTCTAGATCGACATTTGCGATGTTTGCATTCCTGAGCCACACATCGGAATACCCGGTGTCAAAAAGGATTTGAGCACCGCCATATTCGATCAACGCCGAGAAACCCCATTCCGCCTGCCAAACCGCATCGAAGACGGCGTTTTCGCAAAGAAGCCGGATCTTCATGCGCTGAGTGTACACCTCTCGGAGCCTTTCTCCGAATTGCGTCCAAGAGCAACAGACTGTCCGTTGACCCTTTCACATAAGGCGAAGACGCTTTACCAATTCCCTATGACATGGTCGTTTTCAGTTGGCTCCCTCTTAGGGTCCGAGCTTCGGGTACACGCAACCTTTCTGCTGCTGTTGGCGTGGATTGGCACGGTGGCATGGATGGCCGACGGCCCGGCGGCGGCTCTCGTCAATATCATCTTCGTGTTGTCGCTGTTTGCCTGTGTCGTCGCACATGAATTCGGTCACGCGCTGATGGCGCGGAAATTTGGAATCAAAACACCGGACATCACGCTCTTGCCAATCGGCGGCATGGCGCGTCTCGAACGCATTCCCGAAAAACCCTCGCAGGAAATCGCCGTCGCTCTGGCAGGTCCCGCCGTCAACGTGGTGATCTGGGTGATCTTGACGATTGTTTTCAGGGTCGAGACGAGCGTGGACTCGCTCGTTGCTATTGATGACATGGGGCAAGGCTTTTTTGAGCGGCTTGCCGTTGTGAACCTGTTTCTCGTCGTCTTCAACATGATACCCGCCTTCCCAATGGATGGAGGTCGCGTGTTTCGGGCCTTGCTGGCCATGTCCCTCGGCCGGGTACGCGCCACGCAGATTGCCGCGTTTGCAGGTCAGTCCGTGGCCTTTCTGTTTGGGTATTTCGGGCTGACGACGGGCAACCCGCTCCTCCTTCTCATCGCTGTTTTTGTCTTTCTTGCCGCCGCCTCCGAAAGTTCGAGCGTCATGATGCACGACCTTGCCAAAGGATACCTGGCCCGCGACGCAGTCATCACCTCGTTCGAGTCGCTCGCCCCCGATGCCTCCGTGGATACGGCTGCACAGGCGCTGCTGCGGACAACCCAATCGGAATTTCCCGTGGTGGATGCGCAGGGCGTATTAGCCGGTGTCCTGACAAAGGCAGCGATCCTGGTACACGCGCAATCAGAGAGATCGGGCGTGCCAGTGGCAGATCTGATGCAACGCGATGTACCGAGTGTTCGACTAACCGATACGCTAGAGCGCGTGATCGACGATCTGCAGAAGCCCGAAGTGCCCGCGGTTGCCGTTACGGACCCGCGCGGGACCTTCGTGGGTTACATTACGCGGGAAAACCTTGGCGAATGGGCCGTGCTGAGCCGCAGACCGCACTCTTGAAATAACAACCCTCGTTTCATCGCCGATGGGGGGGGGCACGCCGCCCGGAAGACCCCCGCACCCCTGCGTTCTAGTGGTTGAGAATCTTTGACAGGAAATCCTTTGCACGTTCGCTTGAAGGATTGTCGAAGAACTCCGTGGTGGGGCGGTCCTCGATAATCGCGCCCTGATCCATGAAGATCACACGGTCAGCGACCTTGCGGGCAAATCCCATTTCATGGGTCACCACCATCATGGTCATACCTTCCTGCGCCAACTCGACCATAACGTCGAGCACCTCCTTGATCATCTCCGGATCAAGCGCGGATGTTGGCTCGTCGAAGAGCATCGCGATCGGGTCCATCGCCAGCGAACGCGCAATTGCGATGCGCTGTTGTTGTCCACCGGAAAGCTGGCTGGGATATTTCTTCGAATGGTCGCCCATGCCGACGCGTTCAAGCAGTTTTTCGGCGCGGGCTACGGCCTCCTTTCGGCTCCGGCCCAATACCTTCTCCTGTGCAAGGCAGAGGTTTTCCAGGACCGACATGTGAGGATAAAGTTCGAAGTGCTGAAACACCATACCGATCCGCGACCGCAGGGCCGTGAGGTTGGCACGTTTGGCGGTGACTTCATCCCCGTCCACCGTGATCCTGCCCTCCTGAACTGGCTCAAGACCGTTGACGCATTTGATAAGCGTCGATTTGCCCGAACCGGAGGGGCCGCAGACAACGACCACTTCGCCTTTTTCAACGGAGGTTGTGCAGTTGCTCAGGACTTTGAAGTCACCGTACCATTTGCTGATGTTTTCGATGCTGATCATGTGCTCATCCGGGACTTGAGGCTTCTGACCAGCATGGAACCGGAGAAGCAGATTACGAAATAGACGACGGCGGCGAAGAGATACATCTCCACCAGGCGGCCTTCGGTGCGCGCGACGATCGACGAAGCCGTCATGAAGTCGCGCAAGGAGACGACGAACACAAGCGACGTGTCCTGAAACAGGATTATGCCCTGTGTGACGAGGATCGGGATCATGTTACGGAACGCCTGTGGCAGAACGACGTAGCGCTGAATCTGCCAGTAATTCAGACCTGTCGACTGCCCCGCATGCACCTGCCCCCGTTTCACGCTTTGGATGCCCGCACGCATGATTTCCGAATAATAGGCCGCTTCGAAGAGCACGAAGGCGATCAGGGCTGAATAAAAGCCACCGATGGGTCGCCCCAGCGCGAGCGGCACCAGGAAATAGAACCAGAAGATCACGAGGATCAGGGGCACGGACCGGATCAGGTTCACGTAGGTCGCGGCGATCAGGGACAAAGGCAGAATGCCCGAAAGCCTTGCCAGCGCCAGCAGCGTACCCAGAAAGATGCCGCCGAGAATTGACAGGAAGGTCAGCCACAGGCTGAGCTGCAGCCCTTGCCACAGGAACGGCAGCGAAGACCAGATGACGTTGAAATCGAAACCTGTCATGGCTCAGCCCTCCTTTCCGACGTAGCCCGGTATGCGGGTATATTTTTCGAGGATCTGCATAAGTACGGTCGCGAGCAATGCGATGCAGACGTAGATGACAGTCGCCGCCGTGAAGGCTTCGAATCCCTGGAATGTGTACTCGGCGATCTGCTGGCTCTGCGCAGTCAGTTCCAACAGGCCGATGGTCAGTGCCAGCGAGGAATTCTTGAAGACGGTCAGAAACTCAGAGGTGAGCGGCGGAACGATCATGCGGAAAGAGATCGGCAGCAGAATATAGCGGTAGGTCTGGGCCACTCCCAGACCGTGGGCGGTTGCCGCAGCCTTCAGACCCGGTGGAACCGTTTCGATGCCTGCGCGCACCTGTTCGGCGATCCGCGACGCGGTGTAGAGACCAAGCGCGACCACCGCCGTAACGAATTCCGGGTTCGGCATGTCGCGTTTCATCCATCTGCCCCAATCGTCAGGCAGCAATTCCGGCACTGCGAAATACCAGATGAACATCTGCACGAGCAGCGGCACGTTCCTGAAAATTTCTACGTAGGTTGCACAGATGGCGCGGATCGTGCGGTTGGGAACGGTCTTGCCGACACCGACCAAGGCACCAATTACCAGCGCAATGCACCATGCGCTCAAGGCGACCGAAACGGTCCACCCGAAGCCACTTATCAGCCAGTTGAGGTATTGCTCCTCGAACAGGACGCTCCAGTTCCAATTATAGTTCATCTGTTGCGCCCCGCTGGCTTTGGACCCGGCAGGCTATCGACCAGCCGGGTCCCTGGTTGGTTATTCAGGCAGAGCGCCGAGTTGGAATGCCGCTTGCAGCAGCGGATCGGCGGGCACGCCCAGCGGATCGAACCACTTGGCATAGATCGCATCGATCTCACCCGACCGGAAAACCGCCGCGAGGGCCTTCTTGCCGATCAGTTCGAAAGCGCTGTCGTCACGGCGCACCATCAGCGCATAGGGGTCGAAAGACAGGAAATCACCCACAACGGCGAAGTCGTCCGGCGTTTTGGATTTCGAAATCAGACCGTGCAGCAGGATGTGGTCCGTCGCATAGGCGTCCACCCGGTCAGTTTCCAGCGACAGCATGCCTTCGGCGTGATCGCGCACCGGCAGGATTTTCACGTCCATGCCCCCGGCTTCGACCGCAGCCATCACCGCGCGCTCGTTGGTGGTACCCTGCGCCAGCGCAATCGCTTTGCCGTCGAGATCGGCCACGGAGTTGATGCCGGAATCCTTGCGTGTCAGGATTTTCGTGCCTGTAACGAAGGTGATAGGCAGATATTCCACCTGCTCCTGCCGGGTCAGGTTGTTGGTCGTCGAGCCACACTCAAGATCGATAGTGCCGTTGGCCATCAGCGCGATCCGGGTCTTGGGGTTCACCGGCACGTATTTGACGGTCAGCTCCTTGCCCAGCTCCGCTTCGACCGCATCGACAATTTTCATGCACAGATCGATGGAATAGCCGACAGGTTGCTGGTTCGCGTCCAGATAGGAAAACGGCACCGAGCTTTCGCGATGACCAATCACGATTTCGCCGCTGGAAGAAATCTTATCCAATGTCCCGCCGTGGCCTTCAGCAATCGCCGCAGGCGCAGAAACGCCCAGAGCGACGGCCGCTGTGAGTAGTACTTTTTTAAATGACATCCGGTTACTCCTTGTTGGTGTTGGTTGTCCGTTTTCGGTATTTTGCAGGCATCGTCTGGTTTTGCCCGTCATGCTCCACGGCTAAGAGGGTTAAGCGGAAACGACGCCACTTTTTGCATGATCCAGTTGTAAAGGCCGTTCGCACGGCTAGTCTAATGCAAATTTGCGCCCACAAATTGCATGTATTGCAAGTTTTGGGCTTATGAAAAGACTTCGGACAGCGCTGCGTCGAAGCACATGCAGCCATATTACGGCGCAAGTACCATCGCGACGTGTTGCACAATCACAGCTTCAAGCACGCTCACCGCGGATTTCACGAAAGTCGCAAAACGTGTTCGGGCATCATGCTTTCGTGCCGTTTCAAATGAATTGGCAATTCCACCTCCGCCAGACTTTTCTGCCAGACGGGGTCATCGGCCCCCGCACGATCTTTCGACAGTCGAAACGCCTTAATATCGAGGGGCTGGACCGGCAACTGCGCTTCCAACGACACGAGTAATCCCTTCTCGATGGCTTCAACTACCATGGACTGCGGCAGCCATGCGACCCCGATCCCGCCAATCGCATATTCGTAGGCTGCAAGTGTCAGCGCAGTTTCCGCCTTGTTGAGAAGCGTGACGTTGTCATTCAGACGCGGTGCAATATTGCGCACGAAAACTCGCCCCAGGAACACGTCGGTCGGATAGTTGATGGTCGGTATCTGATCCGCGTGCCCGATGTCTTCGAGGGACGGAGCGCACACCGGGATCAAAGTATCCAGACCAAGGGTCAACGCTTCGAAAGCATGTTCGAAAAACGGGGCGGCTTCTTCAGGCAAGGTGTACATCAGCACAAAATCGACTTCGCCGGACAAGAGCAACCTCAGACACTCTTCCTGATTATTCGAGCGCACCCTGATCGACACATCGTTTTTCGCGGTAAGGGCGCGAACGATCCATGGCGACACCGTCGTGGTGATGGCGTGTTGGCACGCGAAACTCAATGTGCCGCCATCCTGATTCGTCGCGGTTTTCAGTTTGTGGCGTATTTTGCGCAACCTCATGCTGAGCTCGCGCAATTCCGGCGCCAACGCTTCGACCCCCGGCATCAACGTCACCGGTTTTCTTCGCCGGTCGAACAGTTCCGCACCGATACTGTCCTCGATCAGGCGCACCCGCCGCGTGAAGGCAGACTGCGTCAACAACCGCTTCTCCGCCGCACGTGCAAGAGACCCGGTGTCGAGCACAGCCAGTATGTCTTCGATCCATTCCAAACGCATGGGCCATTCCTAAAGCAGACAAGACTTGCGATTTGCGCAATTTACATTCGGGAATTTGCATTAGCTTTCGCATTTTTGGGAGAGTAAATCTCGAATAAAGCAAATTAAGGATCAGAAAAATGCATCTTGCCCGATTTCCGCGCCGATTTCTCGCCCACCTGCCGACACCGCTGGAGCGTCTCGACCGTTTGACCAAGGAACTGGGCGGACCGGAAATCTGGATCAAACGCGATGACTGCACGGGCATGTCCACTGGTGGGAATAAAACCCGCAAACTGGAATTCCTGATGGCGGAAGCCGAGTTGCAAGGCGCTGAGATGATCATCACCCAGGGCGCCACCCAATCCAACCATGCCCGGCAAACCGCCGCTTTCGCCGCGAAGATGGGCATGGAGTGCCACATCGTGCTTGAAGACCGCACCGGCTCAAACAACGCGAACTACAACAACAACGGCAACGTCCTGCTCGATCACCTGCACGGCGCAACTACAGAAAAACGCCCTGGCGGCGGTGACTTCAACGCCGTGATCGAGGAAATCGCTGAACAAAAACGCGCGGATGGCAAGAAGGTCTATACCATTCCAGGCGGCGGATCGAACGCGACCGGTGCCCTTGGATATGTGAACTGCGCCTTCGAGATGCTCGGCCAGGTGAACAACAGCGGCATGAAGATCGACCACATCGTTACCGCGACCGGCAGCGCCGGAACGCAAGCCGGCCTGATCGTGGGGCTCAAGGCCATGAACGCGCAAATCCCTCTTCTGGGCATCGGCGTGCGCGCACCCAAGCCCAAGCAAGAGGAAAACGTCTACAATCTTGCCGTCAAAACCGCTGAAAAACTCGGCTGCCCCGGCGTTGTCGCCCGAGAGGATGTCGTTGCCAATACCGATTACGTGGGCGAGGGATACGGTATCCCTACCGAAAGCGGACTCGAAGCGATCCGCATGTTTGCCGAACTTGAGGCTATCCTGCTCGACCCGGTTTATTCAGCGAAAGGTGCTGCCGGCTTCATCGATCTGATCCGCAAGGGCCATTTCAAGAAGGGTGAGCGCGTTATCTTCCTGCACACCGGCGGTTCGGTAGCACTGTTCGGATATGATGCCGCGTTCGATTTCTCCGACCGTTGGAGCTGATACGGAGACGCAGATGCAGGACGCCGTGAAATCATTTCGCAAGGTTGGCGTCCTGGGCGGCATGGGAGTCGAAGCGACCCTTGAACTGATGAAGCGCATACTGGACGCGACCGAGGTTGAGGACGACCAAGACCACATACCCCTTTTCGTGGATTTGAACCCGCAGGTCCCGTCCCGTATCAGATTTATCGTCGAAAAGGAGGGAGCCGACCCCGGCCCCATCCTGATCGAGATGGCGAAAAGATTGGAAACAGCAGGCGCGCACGCGCTTGCAATGCCCTGCAACACAGCGCATCTTTTCGCGCCGCAAATCGAAGCGGCAGTGAACATTCCCTTGCTGAACATGCCGAAACGCGCCTGCGAGCAAGCTGCAGCGCAGATGGATGAGGGTGACGTGGTCGGCATTCTCGCCTCGCCCGCGACCAACAGCACCGGCCTTTTCAGCGACATGCTGAAACGGTCGGGCCTCGTTTCGCGCTATCCAGAACAAGAGGACGAGATTCTTGCGTCCATCCGCCGGATCAAGAGATCAGGCCCGTCAGAGGCGGATATCGCATTACTAAGCCGCGAGGCGCGTGATCTCGCCCGGCGCGGCGCATCTTGCGTCATCATCGGCTGCTCGGAGTTTTCTTTGGTCAGCAAGGAGATAGAATCACCCATTCCCGTGCTGGATACATTGGACGTTCTGGTACATGAGATTGTCACCTTTTCCGGTGCCCGGATCAGGCAGCCCTCGAAATAGGCAGCAAGTATTGGTTCGGGCAAGACTTCACTGAAAACCGACGGCGCGGCCGCAAACGGGTGAAAAACAGCTCTTGCCCCATCACACTTCTCGATTTTGCGGCGCGTAGCCTCTCTTTGCGTAAAGGGACAAAGTCGGCGTGCGCCAAGTCCGCAACGATATGCCCTCCTGGAGATGCCACCCTTTACAGCCCATTATGGTGCTTAAGATTTCAAAGGCCCGGCGCGGTGCGCGATCATGTAAGCATCAATCGGCGGCGCTAGAGGAGCGAAATGACTTCGTCCGCCAGCCTGCCGACCTCGGCGGCGGCGACACTCCTCTTTCCGGCTTCGACCACGCCAAGCCCCTGCCCCAGCGCTTCGGCATAAACCACGCGGTTGCCGAGCGTCGAGGAAAGTACCTTCGCATCGAATTCCTGCACGGCATCGGCAACTTCCGCGCCAAGCCGAGTGCCGGACCGGGTCCGGTTCATGACGATATGGGCGCTTTTGCTGGCCCTGTCTGCGAGGTCGAGAACATCCTGCGTCGCCCAAAGATCGACATGGCTGGCGGAAAGAGGGACAAGGATCAGATCAGCCTCTCTCAGAGCTGGTCGCAGATCGCTGTCTGCTTTCGGCGGCGTATCGACGATGACGATGTCAGCCACTTTGCTTAAAGACCGCAATTCGTAAGAGATGCCCCATGCTGTCGCCGTGGAAAAATGCAGGTCGGGATTATCGCCGAACTTTTCCGCACGCATCATGAACCACTTGCCGAGACTGCCCTGCGGGTCCGTGTCCAGAAGAGCGACGCTTTTTCCCTTTTCCAAAAAGGCAGTAGCAAGATTGACGGCAACAGTGGTCTTGCCCGAACCGCCTTTCTGCTGCGCGACTGTGATGATTTGGCCTGTCATGAATTGATCCTCAAAGATGCGATTCTGCGTCGCAGCATACAACATCCCCCAAGATCAGACGAGGCCATGCTTGACGGCGCGGCATTCGGTGTTTCAGGAAATCTCCCGCACCGGGCTCCCCTCCAGCCATGCCCGAACCGCTTCGACGGTCTGGGTGTACATCAGCCTGTAAGTCTGCTGCGATCCGTATCCGATGTGCGGTGTCAGTATCAGACGGCCGGACGCGATCAGGTCTGCGTCCCGCATCGGATCGTTCGACGGCAGCGGCTCCGTCTCAAAGACATCCACCGCCGCTCTTGCTGGGCGCCCGGCCCGCAAGGCCTCTAGCAAGGCCGCGCAATCGACGATCGGCCCGCGTGAAGTATTGACCAGCAAGGCATCGGATTTCATGGCGTATAGTTCCGGTGCACCGATAAGCCCGCGCGTCCGGTCCGACAGGACCACATGTAGAGACACGACATCGCTTTGCTCCAAAAGCGCCGGCAAGCTGATGGCGCGACCGACATCTACTTCGGCGCAGCGCTCTTCTGTCAGGTTCTGGCTCCAGGCGATCACGTTGGCGCCGAAGGGACGGAGGAGTTCCGCGACCTGTGCCCCGAGGCGGCCCAACCCGACAAGTCCAACCGTCAGGCCTTGCAGGTCGCGCCCCGGAGCCGCCTGCCAGCCGCCCTGCGCGATCGAGGCCATCTCAGCAGGCAGATTGCGAAGCCCGGCAAGAATGAGTGTCACAGCCAGCTGAGCGGTCGCCACGGCCCGGCTGTCCGTTCCACAAACGACGATACCGCGCGACCGTGCCGCCGCCACGTCAATCGACGCATTCCGATGACCTGTCGTCACGATCAGGCGCAACCTTGGCAGAGCCTCGATCACTTCTTCAGGCAGAGGCGTGCGCTCGCGCATCACGCAGAGCACTTCGAAACCCTCCAGCGCGCCGACAAGCTCATCTTTCGGGATGGGTTCCCCGAACACAGTGACCATTTCAGCCAGATCGCCCCAGTCTGCCAGCGTTACGGACACGCCGTGATAATCATCCAAAACCGCGATACGCATAGGTTTCTCCTCATTCTCTGCCGGTCACGCCGAAATCGGTTTTCAGGCGGTTTTATTCGGTGCCACTCGGTTCGGTCCCGAGTGACGGCTGTCCTCGGACAGCTTCCGCCCCGCGCCAACACTAGCGTGCGATTCGAGCCGCCGAAAGGCTCCGTGGGTGACAAGAACCGCCACCCATTGGTGGCCTGGAATGGATATGAAAACAGGAAATTCCAGCCCAAAACCACGATGCTGTTACCGTCTTCGCTCTGGGTGCTCACGGCAAGAAAAGCCATGGCAACAGGAGAGAGAGAGCGTATTTTTTATGCATATGTTGAAATTTTGTACAA
>JBFFFS010000064.1:0-11823 GCA_041557855.1 Roseobacter sp.
CTTCAGCCCTTCCATGTCCGCGGGCGTGCGCACTTCCTTGTTCACATGGATGAGGCCCGGCCCATGCACCCATGTGCCCAAAATATGCACATCCTTGAACTCCTTGTCCTTCATATGCTTTTCGAACATCTCCCAATAGGCGCGCGAGGCGGCCCGGGCGTCGGTCATCATGAAGGGAAGCTCGAAAACTTCGGTGCTGGGATAGCGTCCCGGCGTGTAGCCGACCACCGTCCAGACGATATCGGCAACGCCGTCAATGGCCTGATCCATCAACTCGGGCGGTTTGCCGCCCAATTGCATCGACGGGTAACGGTCGATCTTGATCCGTCCGCCACTGTCCTCTTCGACGCTGTCTGCCCAGACATCGAGAATCTTTGCGGGAACATTGGCCTGCGGTGGCAGGAACTGGTGCAAGGTCAGTGTCACTTCCTGAGCCGACGCGATCGATGCGCCGAAAATCACGGTCGCTGCGGCTGCTATGTTCAGGAAACCTTTTCGTGAAATATTCATGAGTTCCTCCCCAAAACCCGTTCATACTGCATGTCGCGCAGCTTCTGAATCATTTCGCTGACCCAAATTGCTAAGGCAGATACCGGGTAATGTCACCCGTCTTTGTCCTGCGCTCCCCGATACAAGCCGCCGCTTCGCGGCCGCATCCGGCGGGCGCCGGTGCGGGGGTCTTAAAGAGGTGGAAGAGTGGTGGCGTTAGGTGGACTTGAACCACCGACCTAACGATTATGAGTCGTTCGCTCTAACCAACTGAGCTATAACGCCATCGGCGCGTGAACTATGACAGCGCGCCACCAGCGTCAAGACAGAAAAGCCGATTATGCGCCCCGAACCGCATCAATCATGCGCTGGACATTATCCGGATCCGCATCCGGCGTGATCCCATGGCCAAGATTGAAGATATGCGGCCCACCGGAGAAGGCTTTCACGATCGCGCGGGTTTCGTCGATCAGTGCCTGGCCTCCGGTAACCATGTGGCTTGATGCCAGATTGCCCTGAACACAGCCATCGACCTGAACATTTTCCGCCGCCCACTCGGCGCTCACAGAATTATCCAACGCCACGCAGTCTACACCCGTTGCCCGCGCAAAGCCGACATAGCCCTCGCCGGCCTCTCGCGGAAATCCAATAACAGGGATACCGGGGTAGCGTGCTTTCAGCGCAGCCGTGATCGCCGCTGCCGGGGCCACCGCATATTTCTGAAAATCATCGCCTTTGAGCGAGCCCGCCCAACTGTCGAAAATCTTCACCACCTCGGCGCCGGCCTCGATCTGACGTGCCAGATATTCGATTGTCGCAGCGGTCACCTTGTCGATAAGAGCCTCGAAAAGCCCACGGTTTTCGTCCTTGAGCGCATGCGCCGGGCCCTGGTCGGGCGTGCCGCGCCCGGCAATCATGTAGGTTGCAACCGTCCAGGGCGCGCCGGCAAAACCAATCAGCGTGGTCTCTTGGGGTAGTTCGCGGCGCAGAATTTTCACCGTCTCGTAGATCGGGTTCAGGGTTTCGTCGATCTGGTCGATCGGCCCCAGCTTGTCGAAATCCGTCTGTGTGGTGATCGTGGACAGCCGTGGCCCTTCCCCGGTGACAAACCACAAATCCGCCCCCAGCGCTTGCGGCAGCAGCAGGATATCCGCGAACAGGATAGCGGCATCGAACCCATACCGACGGATCGGCTGCAGCGTGACTTCGGCCGCCAGTTCCGGGTTGTAGCACAGCGACAGAAAATCGCCCGCCTGCGCGCGGGTGGCGCGATATTCGGGCAGGTATCTGCCCGCCTGGCGCATCATCCAGATCGGTGGTGTCGGAAGGGTCTCTCCTGCCAGAGCGCGCAGGATTGTTTTTGTCGGCGCCATTTTCGTCCTCGTCATATCGATACCCGTTCGTCCCTGCCCCGCGCACGGTTGTCAAGTGACTGACGGGTTGTCAGGATAAATTGACGCGCATAAAGATGGGCTTATGACAATAATGCTCCCCTCCCCCGACGCTCCCCTCAAGATCGGCACACGCGGCTCTCCGCTGGCGCTGGCACAGGCCTACGAAACCCGTCAGCGCCTGATGCGCGCTTTCGATCTGCCCGAGGAAGCCTTCGAGATCGTGGTCATCAAGGTCACCGGCGACGCCATCCAGGACCGACCTCTCAAGGAGATCGGCGGCAAGGGATTGTTCACCCGCGAAATCGAAGAGGACCTGCTGTCAGAAAAAATTGACATCGCGGTTCACTCGATGAAGGACATGCCCACCCTGCAACCGGATGGTCTGATCCTCGACACCTACCTGCCGCGCGAAGACGTACGCGACGCTTTTGTCTCGCCGACCCTCACCGGCATCGCGGATTTGCGCGAAGGCGCCGTGGTCGGCACCTCGAGCCTGCGCCGCCGTGCGCAACTGCTCAACCGCAGACCCGATCTGCAGGTCGTCGAATTTCGGGGCAACGTCCAGACGCGTCTGCGCAAGCTTTCCGAAGGCGTCGCCGAATGCACATTCCTCGCCACCGCGGGCCTGAACCGGCTCGCGATGGATGACGTGCCCGCCACCCCGATTGACGCCAGTGACATGCTGCCGGCGGTAGCGCAGGGCGCCATCGGCATCGAACGCCGCAGAGACGACGACAGAACGGCCGAGTTGCTCCAGGCCATTCACCATGGGCCGACCGGACAGCGCCTCGCGGCGGAGCGCAGCTTCCTGCTGACCCTCGACGGCTCCTGCGAGACGCCCATTGCGGGTCTGGCGGAACTGGAGCGGGATGTGTTGCACCTGCGCGGCGAAGTACTGCGCCCCGACGGCTCACAGTCCATTGCAGGCGCCCGCAGCGGCCCGGTATCAGACGGCGCGGCGATGGGCGAGGACCTCGCAAAAGAGCTTCTTTCCAAGGCCGGTGAAGATTTCTTCGATTGGCATAGCAAAGCGTCCTGACCCCTTCTTTGGACAAAAATATCCCGGGGGAGGCCCGCAAGGGACGGGGGCAGCGCCCCCTGCTACGACGGGGTTCCGGTCACACCCATTTTGCCAGGGGCGGCAGGCTCATCAGCACCGCGTTGGCATCGTGCCCCGTCTCCAGTCCGAACTTGGTGCCGCGGTCGTAAACGAGATTGTACTCCGCGTACAAACCCCGGTGCACGAGCTGCGCGTCCTTGTCCGCCTCCGTCCAGGGCTGAACCCGGCGCTTGCGCACCAGCGGAACATAAGCAGGCAGGAAAGCCCGGCCTATATCCTGGGTCAGCGCGAAATCCTGGTCCCAGTCACCGGTGCAGTGGTCATCCATGAAGATGCCGCCCACGCCGCGCGCGCGATTGCGATGCGGCACGAAGAAATATTCATCCGCCCAGGCCTTGAGCCGCGGATAAAGATCCGCCCCATGCGGATCGAGATGCTGCTGCTGGGTGGCGTGGAAATGCGCCGTATCCTCGGCGTATTCAATGCAGGGATTGAGATCGGACCCGCCTCCGAACCACCATGCATGCGGCGTCCAGAACATCCGCGTATTCATGTGGACCGCAGGCGCATGCGGATTTTGCATATGCGCCACAAGGCTGATGCCGGAGGCCCAGAACCGCGGATCTTCCTTCATACCGGGAATTCCTTTGCGCGCGGCCATCGCCATCTGCGCCCGTTCGCCCAGCGTGCCGTAGACCTCCGATACGTTTACACCGACCTTTTCAAAAACACGACCGCCGCGCAGGACGCTCATCAGGCCGCCACCTGCGTCAGACCCGTCCTCGCTTTTGCGGCGTGTTTCCGTAACTTCGAAACGGCCCGGTTCGGCCTCCGACGAGGGGCCCTCCTCATGGTCCGCTTCCAGCGCCTCGAAGGCGGCGACGATCTGATCGCGCAATTCACGGAACCACGCGGCGGCGCGGCGTTTCTCGGTCTGGAAATCTGTGCTCATTCAATGGCTCGATGTGTCAGTTTTTTGCGACATCATCTTTAGACCGCTTTGACCGGGCAATCCAAGGCGAATGTTCAATGCGCGGGAACCGAAACCGCATCGAGAAGGCTGCGTCCCCCATCCACCGTGATCACCTCGCCGGTCATGAAGCCGGAGCTTTCCGCCGCGAGAAATTGCACGGCATCGGTCAACTCCGCCGGGCCGGCGATGCGGCCTAGGGGAGTATGGGTCTTGATGTCATCGCGCCAGTCGCTGTGTTCCACCATCGATGATTTCAGCGAAGCGCTCATCACTGATCCGAAGGCCACCGCGTTGACGCGGATACGTTCCGGCGCCAGCGCCAGCGCCATCGAGCGGGTCATCTGTTCCAGCGCGGCGGAGGCGATCGAGTAGCCCATCAGTTCCGGGCGCGTGTGGCGTGCGACGATGGAGCTGAGATTGACAATGGAGCCCAGTTGCCCCTCCGGCTGATCCGCGCCTTGCTTGATCATCCGCTTGGCCACCTGTTGAGTCAGGTGCAGCGCCGTCATCAGGTTCTGCTCGAGCAACACTGAAACCGAAGTGTCCTCGACGTTGAGCGCATCCGTTTCCATTACCTGCCGCGAGGCATTGACCAGTACATCGACACGGTCGAAACCATCGATCGTAGCAGAGACTAGATTGGCGATTGTCAGGCGCTGGCGCAGATCGCCGGCGAAGTAGCGCAGATTGCTGTCATCCGAGACATCGCCCCATTCCTCGATCAGCTTCTTTTCGTCCATGTCCGCGCACATGACGTTCGCGCCCCGGTCTGCGAACTGGCGGGCGATGGCCAGCCCGATGCCATTCGCGGCCCCGGTGACGATGGCGGTCTTACCCGAAATGGAAAATGACATGGCTGTCCCTTCTAGTATCAGCGGATACCCTAGGCGTGACGGTTCGGCTTGCGCAACGGTCTCGTTGCCTGAAAAAGTTTAAAACGCGTATCGCCGCCGATCTCGCTCACCCGCGCGAAATAGTGCTGCAGAGTACTCTCATAGGGAAGATGACGGTTCGCGACCATCCAGAGCGTCCCCTGCGCGGTCAAATTGGCCGCCGCCTGCCGCATAAAAGCCTGACCCAGCGCAGGCTCCGCCACCCGCCCCCGGTGGAATGGCGGGTTCATGACGATCGAATCGAGTTTTTGTGGCGGTGACCATGTGGTCGCATCCGCCCAGTGGAACTGCGCACGCGGGTCCGTGACATTGCGGCGGGCGCATTCCAGTGCGATATGCTTGGATTCAACGAGATGAACGGCCTCGACGTCGGGCCGGGTCAGCACATGTGCCGACAGAAAGCCCCATCCGGCCCCGAGGTCACCAACCTGGCGACCAAGTTTTTCCGGCAAGGCCGCTGCCAGCAGTGCAGACGCAGGATCGACAGCGTCGGCGGAAAATACGCCCGGTGCGGTCCAGAACCCGCCTTCCGTCAGTTTCGGGCCGGCAGACCAATCCGCAAAGGCATCCGCAGAGGCCGACACGCACCAGAAGAGCTTGCCGTGCGACTTTGATATCGGTCCGAAAATCTCGCAGCGCTTGCGCATGTCCTTGAGAATACTGTCCACGCCATCCGTCTTCTGCCCATCGATGACGATCACGCCGCCTGAAAGCGCCACCGCCTGCGCGATGAGCGCCCGCGCATCCGCCTTGGCGCGTGGCAGCACGACAATGGCCGCGGCATAATCTGCGCGGGGTTCCACAACGCAGTCGAAGCCATGCGCTGCCCATTGATCGTGCAGTGGTTTCATCCCTTCGATGATCTGGAGGCGATCCGCAGGAAGCGCTGCAAGCCCCGCATCGGCCGGCGGGCCGAAAACCGCGATGGTTCCATCGCGCGGCAAAGAAAGGCCACCGCCTTGCAGCGCCAGACCCAGACGTGCATCTATCACGAGACTATTCTTCTTTCTCCATCGTGCACTGCAGCGGGTGCTGATGGCGGCGCGCGAAATCCATCACCTGAGCCACCTTGGTCTCGGCAATCTCATGGCTGAAAACACCGACGACCGCTACGCCTTTCTTGTGGACGGTCAGCATGATCTCGAAAGCCTGTGCATGGTTCAGGCCGAAGAACCGCTCCAGCACGTGCACCACGAACTCCATCGGCGTAAAGTCGTCATTCAGCAGCAGAACCTTGTAAAGCGGTGGCCGCTTTGTCTTGGGTTTGGTTGCTGTCAGGATCGACGCATCACCGTCGTCCTGTGAGTTTTTTGACATCATGAATGCATCGCGGTGCATTTCTGCTCCTGATCTGATGGTGTGTGGTGCCTTCTCGATGGGTCTATATAACCTCTATGGACATTTAGGGAAGGGGTGATGCGCATGTCGGACAAGCTGACAACGGTTGCTTTCGATGCCGATGACACACTTTGGGACAACGAACGTTTTTTTCAATTGACGCAGGCGCGCTTCGCCGAGTTGCTCAAGGATTATACGGATGACGCTACGCTGATGGCACGGCTGGTCGAGGCGGAGCGGCGCAACATCGGCCACTACGGTTTTGGAATCAAGGGGTTCACCCTGTCGATGATCGAGACCGCCATCGAGGTGACCGCCGGCAAGGTCACCGGACGTGAAATCGCCGAAATCCTCGAGGCGGGGCGCGAAATGCTACGCCATCCGGTCGATCTGCTACCCCATGCCCGCGCAGCAGTGGAGGCCGCCAGCAGCACGCATCGCATCCTGTTGATTACCAAAGGAGACCTGCTCGATCAGGAGCGCAAGCTGGCGCAGTCCGGACTAGGTGACCTCTTTGACGCGGTCGAAATCGTTTCCGATAAATCAGCGCAGGTTTACCGGGATATTTTCGACCGGCGCGGCGATGGTGCCGCCAGCGGTATGATGATCGGCAATTCGATGAAGTCCGACGTCGTGCCGATGATCGACGCCGGCGGTTGGGGGGTCTTTGTACCGCACGGACTTGAGTGGGAACTCGAAAAGGCCGAACCGCCCACACATGCCCCGCGCTACGTGGCCATGAAAGACCTCAGCGGTATCGCCGCCCTGCTAAGCCGCATCAGCTGAAAAATTGGTCGCCAGTTCCGCACGGTGATGCTTCAAGGAAACTTAAGGCAAATATCTTAAATCAAACACTTTATCGAAAATGAAACCTGTGCTAGCCTTTCTCCCAAACAACGTCAGCCGGAACAATCCGGCGGCATGAGGCAGAAAAGGCGGTTATAATGAAGGTTCGGCGCAGTTGGCCGGCTCGTTACGGGCTATTTGCATTCGCGATACTGTGGATGCTGGTGATTCTCCCACTCAGTGCGGTCGCCGCGCCCTATGCGGCCTTCGTGATGGATGCACGGTCGGGCGAAGTTTTGCATTCGCGCAATGCCGATACACGGTTGCACCCAGCCTCTCTAACCAAGATGATGACGCTCTATGTAGCTTTTCAAGCCGTTGAAAACGGTGAGATCTCGCTCGATACCAAGGTTAAGATTTCACGCCATGCCGCATCCGAACCGCCCTCGAAACTCGGGTTGAGAGCGGGGCAGACGATTGCCTTTCGTTACTTGATCCGCGCCGCCGCGGTGAAATCCGCCAATGATGCTGCCACCGCCATCGGCGAGGCGCTGGAAGGCTCCGAAGCGGCCTTTGCACGTCGAATGAACCGCACCGCGAAAGCGCTGGGGATGACACGCACGACCTTCAAGAACGCTCACGGCCTGACCGAGAGCGGGCATCTGTCCACGGCGCGCGACATGTCGATCCTCGGGCGGCACGTGCTCTATGATTATCCTGAATATTACAACCTGTTTTCGCGCCGTTCGACCCATGCCGGCGTCCGCGCCGTTTCCAACACCAACCGGCGCCTGCTGGCCGCCTACCGTGGCGCAGACGGCATCAAGACAGGATATACCCGCGCTGCGGGCTTCAACCTCGTGGCCTCCGCCGAGCGCGGGAGCGAGCGCATCATAGCCACTGTCTTTGGCGGCACGTCGACCACGGCACGTAACAAGCGCGTCGCTGAACTGCTGGACATGGGTTTCAAGCGCGCACCGTCCCGGGTTGCTTTCCGCAAACCCGAATTACCGCCCTATAACGCCACGGCCAGCGGCAAACGCGCGGCCATTGTCGTGACGGCAAGCCTGCGCCCCCATTTGCGTCCGGGAACCGCTCAGCAGGTGGCGGCCGTGGATGCGCGCGATATCGTTGCAGCGGTGGCTGAGGCGCAAGCGAAACCGGCGCCAGCGGCCGCCGCCAAGGCGAGTACAAGTGGCGTGCTGTCGGCGGACATCACCTCGGCCCTCGCCGCCGCACAGGAGAATACCGCCACCGAAGAAATCGAAGCCCCGACAGCGGGCAGCATTGCGGCCGTCTCCCTGCGGCCGGAAATCCGGCCGACCGTTGTCGTCAGCGCAGCGCTTGAAGAAGAAGTGGCTGACAACGAGGTCGTAACCCGGCTCTCCACATCCGGCGGGCATCAATGGGGCGTCAATGTCGGCCAGTTCCCCAGCCGCTACCAGGCGGAGCGCGCTCTTGTTACGACGGCCCTGACGGAGATGGCAACGCTGGATGGCACGCTGCGCAAGGTCGTCAAGCGCAAGACAGGCTTCGACGCGAATTTCCTTGGGATGAGCCGGGAATCCGCAGATCTTGCCTGTAGAAGACTGGCGGGCAGGAACATCAGCTGCACGATGATCGGCCCGTCCTGACGCCCGATGCTAGTCCTGTTTCGGCTTGTCGTCCCATTCCGAATTGAGGATACGGCGGCTGTCGCCTTCGGGATCATCATACTGCCGGCTGCGCAGCGTGTAGATGAATCCGACCAGCCCCAGCCCACCCAGGATCAGCGAAATCGGGATCAGATAGGCCAGCACGTTCACGACCGCCCCCCCCTGATCCTCAGGGCGTTCAAAGATACTGTCAGGGATGACAGCGACATCGCCAGCGCCGCAATCAGCGGCGTCGCCATGCCAGCGACTGCAAGCGGGACCGCAACGATGTTGTAAAGCGTAGCGATGCGGAAATTTTCCCGAATGCGCCGGGTCGCAAGACCCGCGGTCACGAGCGCATCCGCAACCGGTGTAATATCCTCACCCAGCAAGACGATATCGGAGGCCGCACGCGCCGCATCCAGCGCCTGCGCCGGGCTGATTGAGACATGCGCAGCCGCGAGTGCGCCAGTATCGTTCAAGCCGTCACCGACCATCAGTACCCTGTGCCCCTGATCGCCAAGCCTGCGGATGAAACCAACCTTGTCTTCCGGCAGCATACCGGCGTGATGCTCGGGAATGCCCAGGGCAGCCGCGGTCTGCGCCACGGGCGCGGGCCTGTCCCCCGAGAGCAGAACGACGCGCACCCCGCGTTCGGTCAGGCGTGACATCAGCGCGCCCGCCCCGGGTCGCACCCGGTCCTCGAAACGGATCGCCACGTGGCGGCCCTCCGCTGTCTCGAGCATGGTGCCCAGCATTCCGCTGTCATCGGCAACGCCGATCCAATCCGCCCGCCCGAGCCGGACGTCTCGCCCTGCGATCTTGGCCCGCGTACCGTATCCCGGAAGCTCGACCCGTTCGGAAAGATGCGTGGCAACCAAACCGCTCTCCTGAGCTGCGGCGACGATGGCGCGGGAAAGGGGATGATCAGAACCCTCGGCGAGCGCAAAGGCAAGAGCGCGGTCCTCGCACCGCAGGCTTTCCCAATTGGTGACACGTGGAATGCCCAGCGTCACCGTCCCCGTCTTGTCGAAAACGACCGTGTCCACCTCGGCGAGCCGTTCCAGCGCAGTCGCGTTTTTGATGAGCAGCCCCTTGCCGAACAGCCGTCCCGAGGCCGCCGTTGTAACGGCAGGCACAGCAAGACCCAGGGCGCAGGGACAGGTGATGATCAGCACCGCAGCCGCGATGTTTAGCGACACGCGCATATCCCCCGACCAGAGCAACCAGCCAAGAAAAGCCAGCGCCGACAGGATATGTACCCCCGGCGCATAGAGCTTCGCGGCCCGGTCCGCGAGCGAGGTGTAGCGAGACCGCCCGCTCTCTGCCACGGCCACAAGCGCCGCAAGACGGTGCAGCGAGGTATCGGCGCCGACAGCGGTGGCGCGGAGCGTAAGCGGCCCGGTGAGATTGACCTCCCCCGCGCTCATGGCATCACCGGCCTGACGCAAGACCGGCAGTGTCTCGCCAGTCAGGGTGGATCGGTCGACCTCCGAAACACCATCCGTGATGACGCCATCGACCGGCGCACGAGCACCCGGTCTGACCTGCACAAGATCGTCGATCTTCAGCGCGCTGACCTGTACCTCCCGCGTTCTTCCATCTTCGACCTTCAGCGCGCGCGGCACCTCCAGCGCAGTAAGTTCCTCGGCCGCCGAACGTGCGGCTGATCGCGCCCGCGCATCCAGCCAGCGCCCTGCCAGAAGGAAGAAAGTCAGCGTCAGGGCGGCATCGAAATAAGCGTGCTCGCCGGAAAGCCCCGTCTCCCACAAGGAGGTGACAACCGCCAGCGCGATGGCCAGGCTGATCGGCACATCCATGTTCAGTTTACCCGCCCGCAACGCGGCCCAGGCGTTGCGGAAGAAAGGCTGCGCCGAAAAAGCCAGAGTCGGCAGGGTGATTGCGGCGGAAATCCAGTGGAACATGTCCCGCGTCGCGTCGGTCGCCCCCGACCAGACAGCGACGGAAAGAAGCATGACATTCATGGCGGCGAACCCAGCCACCGCCAGTCTCATCAGGATCGCGCGCCCCGCTGCATCGGTGCGGGTCTGACTGAGTGCCGATGTATCAAGCTCATGCGCTTCGAAACCCGCATTCGTCACAAGATCGACGAGTTCCTGCGCGCCGATCGCCGGGTCTGCATCGATCATGACGCGCTTGCGGGTCAGGTTGACGCGCGCATGGTGCACACCGGGATGGGCGTTCAGGGCGGCCTCGACCTTGGCGATACAGGCCTGACAGTGGATCGTCGGTAAAGACAGCGCCAGTTGAGCATGGGGCAGAGGCGCCTCCACCCGGTCCGCCGGGGCGGCCAGACAGCCGGGACAAGCGGCAGGGCTATTTGTACTTAATGTCGTCACGAACGCTCTTTTTTCACGTGCAGGACAACACGCTGCTGAAAGGTCGTACCGTCGGCGGCCTGCGCGACCATGCGGATGTTCCAGTTGCCCGGCGCCAGATCGGCAGGCGCACGGTAGCGGGTGCCGTCAAAGCGGAAATCGGGCTCGGAATCGTCGCGCACATGTGTCGCGCGTCCGAGCGTCGCGGTGAGCTTTTCCACCTCGACCGGACGCCCCTGCGCGTCCGTGACGGCGATCAGCACCTCGCCCGCAACGGCTTCGGCCTCAACGCTCCAGCCAAGCGCCTCCTGAGCGGCACGGTCCTTGTCAAAGCTCTGACTGGCCACGTAGGAATTCTTCACCTCCAGCCCCGGAAAAGTGCTGACCGCGCTGTAAGCGAGCAACAGGTTGACCCCGATGATCACTGAAAAGCACCCGCCGAAAATCGCGGCAACATGGGTGCCCGTCAATTTGCGTTCCGTCATTGATCTGCCTTTCCGTTGAAACTGCTGTCCTGATACGCACGATCGCCGTTTGTCAGATCTTCAATCCAGAAACGTATATCCGTGCGCGCGGCCTCCGCCGGGTCGGAAGATGGCGGGGCGACAACATAAACGCGCTGAAGAAAAGATTCGTCCGCCGGAACCGAAACCGACCCGTAGGGCGTGCCTTCCAGCTGAATGCGAAGCGAGGGGTGCCCCTGCACGGCGATGCGGAACAAACGCTCATCGTTGTTCTTGTTGCGCAGGCGGATGTCATAGGTGTTGCGGATAGAACCATCCGACAAGGTCACGTAAATCGGATTGCGCACCGGCGCCACCGTCACCTCGATATCCGCGCGGATGAACAGGGCCACCAGAAGCGCCAGACCGACCCCCGCCCAGAGGGCCGTGTAAAGGATCGTCCGGGGACGGAAG
>JBFFFS010000065.1:0-11818 GCA_041557855.1 Roseobacter sp.
GCCATGGCCATTGTCGCAAAACCCGACCTGCTGATCGCGGACGAGCCGACCACCGCGCTCGACGTGACCACGCAGGCACAGGTTCTGGGTCTGATGAAGGAACTGCAGCGCGATATCGACATGGCGGTGATCCTCGTGACCCATGACCTCGGGGTGGTGGCGAACATGGCCGAGAAGGTCGTGGTCATGAACAAGGGCCGGGTGATGGAAAGCGGTCCCGCCGCGACCGTGCTGGCCGATCCCGCCCATGGCTACACAAAGAAACTCTTTGACGCCGCGCCCATGATTCCCGAAGTCGCCGCCCCCGCCCGCGCCGAGCCGCATGACGACGTGATCCTCGATCTGCGCAACGTCTCAAAGACCTACACCATGCGCGCCGGCGGCTGGAGCCAGCCTGTCACCATCGCAGCCTGCCATGAAGTCAACCTGTCGCTTCAGCGCGGCAAGACACTCGCCGTCGTCGGCGAAAGCGGATCGGGCAAGACAACATGCGCGCGCATCGCTCTGGGCGCGGAACTGCCCGACCCGGGTGGAGACGTGGTATTCCGACCATCGAAAGATCAGGACCCGCTTGTCGTCAGCGCAATGACACCGGCGGAACGCGTGGCCTTCCAGCGGCAGGCGCAGATGGTGTTTCAGGACCCCTATTCCTCGCTGTCTCCGCGCATGCGCATCGGCCAGGCGCTGACCGAACCGATGGATATTCACAACATCGGCAGCAAGGCGGAACGGCGCGAGAAAGCCGCCGAAATGCTGCGCTGGGTCGGCCTCGACCCCTCCATGCTGACCCGCTATCCGCATGCTTTCTCGGGCGGCCAGCGCCAACGCCTGTCGATCGCTCGCGCGCTGACACTGGACCCCAAGCTTCTGGTCTGCGACGAACCGACCTCGGCGCTCGACGTGTCCGTGCAGGAACAGATACTCAAGCTGCTCGAGGACATACGCGACGGTATGGGGCTGAGCTACCTGTTCATCAGTCACGACCTCGCCGTGGTCGCGCGAATCGCCGACGAGGTGGCCGTGATGCGCCAGGGCGTCGTTGTGGAGCAGGCCGCCCCCGACACGCTTTTCTACAACCCGCGCCATCCCTACACCCGCGCATTGATCGCCGCCCAGCCGGAACCGGATGTGAATCGCCCAATCGACCTTGGGTTGGTTGCCAAAGGGGCCGGTTCTCCTGCAAGCTGGCCGGAAGAATTCCGGTTCGAAGGGATCGCCGCACCCGCACTGACTGAACTCGCTCCAGGCCATAAGGTACGTTGTCATGTTTAGACTTTTCTCTGCTCTCATGCTGCTTCTCGCGCTGGCCTTGCCGGTTCAAGCAATGGACCGCGACCGCATACAGGAAAGCAGTTTCTGGGCGCAGGAAGTCAGCAGCGGCAACCTGCCACCCGCCTCCGAGCGTCTGCCGCTGGATCCGCTGGTCGTCGACCTCACGGCCAAGGGACGCACCTACGGCGAACAGGGCGGCACGCTGCGCACGCTGGTCTCGCGCTCCAAGGACGTCCGCCAGATGGTGGTCTATGGCTACGCGCGCCTTGTCGGCTACGATCAGAATTACGAGCTTTACCCCGACATCCTGCTCGACATCGAAGTGGAGGACGACCGCAAGTTCACGCTGCACCTGCGGCGCGGGCACAAATGGTCGGACGGGCATCCCTTCACCTCCGCCGATTTCGAATACTACTGGAAGCACGTCGCGCTGAATGAGGAACTGAGCCCCTCCGGCCCGTCGCAGAACATGATCGTCGATGGCGTGCTCGCCGAGATGACCTTCCCCGACGAATATACCGTGGTCATCGAGTGGCCCGCCGCAAACCCTCAGTTTCTGCAGCTTCTGGCCCAGGCCAGCCCGTTCTTCATCTACCGCCCGGCGCATTACCTCAAGCAGTTCCATGCCGATTTCGTCGAACCCAAGACCCTGCGCCGCGCTATCAAGAAAGCGCGTGTGCGCACCTGGGCGGCGCTGCACAACGATATGGACAACATGTATAAGTTCGACAATCCGGACCTGCCCACGCTGCAGCCGTGGATGAACGCGTCCAAGGCGGAGTCGAGCCGCAAGCTCTTCGTACGCAACCCTTACTATCACCGCGTCGACGCCCGCGGCGTGCAGCTGCCCTATATCGACATCGTCGAAATGACCATTGTCGGCGGCGGCCTGATCGCCGCCAAGGCCAACGCCGGAGAAGTCGACCTGCAGGCGCGCGGCCTCGACTTCCCCGATATCTCGATCCTCAAGAAAGGCGAGGTCGACGGCGCCGGCTACGAGACCCTGCTCTGGGCCAACGGCGCGGCCAACCAGATCGCCATCTACCCCAACTTGAATTTCGCCGATCCGGTCTGGCGCGAGGTGATCCGCGACGTGCGCTTCCGGCGCGCCCTGTCGATGGGAATCGATCGGCGCATGATCAACCGGGCTCTATATTTCGGTCTCGCCAAGGAAGGCGGCATGACCGCGCTCGCCAACAGCCCGTTCTACGACACGGCCAACATGTTCAAATGGTCGGTTTATTACCCGGCCAAATCGAATGCACTGCTCGACGAGATGGGTCTGACCGAACGCACTCCTGACCGTATCCGCAAGCTGCCCGACGGCCGACCTATGGAATTCGTCATCGAGACAGCAGGCGAGCGTCAGGAAGTCGAGAACGCGCTCGCCATCGTCACCGACACATGGCGCGAGATCGGGATCAAGCTCATCATGCGTCCGCTCGACCGCGACATCCTTCGCAACCGCGTCTATTCCGGGTTGAGCATGGCCGCCGTCTGGTACGGATGGGACAACGGCCTGCCGCAGCATGACACGTCGCCGGAATATCTCGCGCCGACGCACCAGGAGTTTTTCGCCTGGCCAAAATGGGGCCAGTATTATCAGACCGGCGGTGAGGTGGGCGAACCACCCGACATGCCCGCAGGCATTCGGCTGATGGAACTCAGCCACGCCTGGGACAAGGCCACCGACAAGCAGCGCCGTAAGGAAATATGGATGGAAATGCTTGAGATTCACGCGGAGCAGCAATTCGGCATCGGTATTCTGGCGGAAGCCCCGCAGCCCGTCGTGGTTTCCAAGAAACTTCGCAACGTGCCAACCACGGCGAAATGGGCATGGGACCCCGGTGCGCATTTCGGCATCCACCGCGTCGATGAATTCTACTACGAAGAACCGTTCCAGCAGCTCACCCAATGATGTTTCTCCGCTACGCCATCTATCGGTTCATTACGATGCTGCTCACCCTCTGGGTCGTGTCGCTGATGATTTTCGTCATCATCAACCTTCCGCCCGGAGACTACCTCAGCAACCAGATCGCCGAATTGCGCGCCACCGGCCAGGCCGAGGGCGTCGCCAAGGCCGAGTTCCTGCGCACCGAATACGCGCTCGACCGCCCGATCTGGGAGCAATACCTGATCTGGGTCGGCATGGCCCCGGGGCCGCAGGGCTGGTACGGCCTTATTCAGGGCAACTTCGGCTGGTCCTTCGAATTCGACCGCCCCGTTTCCGAGATCGTCGGCGACGCGCTGTGGCTCACCGTGCTGGTCAACCTCGCAGCGGTACTCTTCGTCTATCTTGTGGCGCTGCCACTGGGCGTAATCGCGGCAGCGAAATCTGAGACATGGATCGACTACAGCGCCGCCTTCGTGGGCTATCTCGGGCTCGCCACGCCGAACTTCCTGCTGGCGCTGATGCTGTTCTATTACGGCAACAAGTATTTCGACCTGCCTATCGGCGGCCTGATGTCGCCGGAATTCGAAGGCGAACCGATGTCCTTCGAGAAGGTCAGATCCATTCTCATACACCTGATCGTGCCCACCTTCGTGATCGGCACCTCCGGAGCCGCGGCGATGATGCAGCGGTTGCGCGCGAACATGCTCGATGAGCTGAGCAAACCCTATGTCGAGACCGCCAAGGCCAAAGGTCTGGCGCCGTCCAAACTGCTGGCGAAATACCCGCTGCGCATGGCCTTCAACCCCTTCGTCGCCGACATCGGCAACCTTCTGCCCGCGATGGTATCGGGCTCGGTTCTGGTGTCCGTGGTGCTCGGTCTTCAGACCATCGGCCCATCGCTGCTGACCGCACTGAAATCGCAGGATCAGTTTCTTGCCGGGTTCATCCTGATGTTCGTGGCCCTGCTCACGCTGATCGGCACGATGATCTCCGACCTGCTGCTGGTCCTGCTTGATCCGCGCATCAGATACGGAGCACGTGACACATGACCCAACTGCCCGACGGACGCTACGTTGACGATGCCCCCTACTCGGACGACGTGGATCTCAGCGCTCTGGAGCGTTCGGACATGGACGCGCCCAACTGGGTGCTGGTCTGGCGCAAGTTCAAACGCCACAAGCTCGGCCTGATCTCGGGCATCTTCCTGCTGACTTGCTACCTGATCCTGCCGATTGCGGGCTTTATCGCGCCATACACGCCGAACGAGCGCAGCGCCGACTACCTCTATGCGCCGCCGCAATCGATCAACCTGTGGCACGAGGGACGCTTCATCGGCCCCTATGTCTATCCGATCACCGCCACCGCCGATCTGGAGAGTTTCAGGTGGACCTATACCACGGACACCACCACGCCAATGCCGCTGGAATACTTCTGCGAAGGTGAGAGCTACAGGCTCTTCGGACTGGTGCGTTCAAACACCCACCTCTTCTGCGCACCGGAAGGCGCAACCGTGTTCCTGTGGGGATCCGACAGGCTCGGGCGCGATGTCTTCAGCCGTATTCTCTATGGCGCGCAACTGTCGCTGACGGTCGGCCTTATCGGCATCACCGTCTCTTTCGCGCTGGGAATTTTCTTCGGCTCCATCGCCGGATATTTCGGCGGCAAGACCGACTGGCTCATCAACCGGGTCATCGAAATCCTGCGCTCGCTGCCGGAACTGCCGCTTTGGCTGGCACTCTCGGCGGCGGTGCCCTCGAACTGGGGGCCGGTTTCGGTCTTCTTCATCATCTCGATCATCCTCGGTATTCTCGACTGGCCGGGGCTGGCGCGTGCAGTCCGCAGCAAATTCCTTTCGCTGCGGGAAGAAGAATACGTGCGCGCGGCCGAAATGATGGGCGCCAAGCCCGGCCGCATCATCCGCCGCCATTTGCTGCCCAACTTCATGAGCCACCTGATCGCCTCGGCCACCCTGTCGATCCCGGCGATGATTCTTGGCGAAACGGCGCTCAGCTTCCTCGGACTCGGCCTGCGCGCCCCTGCCGTGAGCTGGGGGGTGATGCTCAACGACGCGCAAAACCTCGCCTCCATCGAGATCTACCCCTGGACGGCGATCCCGATGCTGCCGATCATCTTCGTGGTGCTCGCCTTCAACTTCCTCGGCGACGGCCTGCGCGCCTCGCTCGATCCCTACAAGGGCTGAAGGACACGCGAAAATCGGCCTTTCAGCCGACGCTTCGCGGGCAGCGGTATTGCCGGCTGCAGATGGCGGTATCTCGGCCAAATGCGGCTTCGGTTCGGCCTGCAGCATTCGATCTGCGGAAATCCGTGGCTCACCGTGGTCAAGGAAAGGTCACCGCTTGATGGCGCGGTGGTGCAGGCACGGATGACCCTCATCGCGTGCGACAAACACCTGCCGCAACAGTCTGAACCGCCTTGCCGCCCGTGATGAACATTGGCATCTCTTAGGTCACGCGGTTACCCTGAACCGAACGGGGAGAGATTTGTGATGGATCGTCGTCTATCTGCCATCCTTGCCGCCGACATGGTGGGATACTCGCGGCTGATGGCAGCCGACGAGGCAACGACCCTGTCTCGCATGAAGCGCCTTCGCCAAGAGATCATCGAGCCTGAGATCGCAAGGGCCGGTGGCGAGATCGTCAAGCTCACCGGCGACGGGATGCTGGCCCTCTTCGGCTCGATCGTCGCCGCGGTGGACGCCGCAGGCGCCCTGCAAAAAGCCGTGACCGCCGCCGAGGCCGACACCCCGCCCGAGACCCGCATTGCCTTCCGCATCGGCCTCCATCTCGGTGATATCATTCTCGACGGCGGAGACATCTACGGCGATGGCGTCAATATCGCCGCCCGCCTCGAGGCGCAGGCCGACCCGGGCGGCATCGTCCTCTCCGAAGATGCCTTCCGTCAGGTCTGCGGCAAGACAGAGCTTACCTTTACCGACCTTGGCGAGCTTACGCTCAAGAACATCCCCCGCCCCGTCCGCGCCCATAAGGTTAACCTTGGGGCAGAGGGCGGCAACGTGCTCGAAACTCTCACGGGCGCCAAGCCCCAGATCCCCGAAAAACCCTCGGTCGCCGTCCTGCCCTTCGCGAATATGTCCGCCGACCCCGAACAGGAATACTTCGCCGACGGCATCACCGAGGACATCATCACCGAACTTTCGCGCTTCCCGGAACTGATGGTCATCGCCAGAAACTCGACTTTTGCCTACAAGGGCCGCGCGGTGGACCTGCGCGACGTCAGCCGCGATCTTGGCGTGCGCTTCGTGGTCGAGGGCTCGGTCAGGCGCGCGGGCAACCGGGTACGCGTCACAGCACAGCTGATCGATGCGACAAGCGGCAGCCATCTCTGGGCCGAACGCTACGACCGCGACCTCGAAGACATCTTCGCCGTCCAGGAAGAGATCACCCGTGGAATCGTCGCTTCGGTGGCACCGCAGATCGAACTGGCCGAGACCGGGCGCGTTCTCTTGGGCCGCGACGTGGATTTCTCCTCCTACGACCTCGCGCTGAAGGCGCTTGCACAGGCCGACGAGGCGCTCCGCCTCGGCCAATATGAACTGCTGGCGGCGGCTGCCTTAACTGCCGCCCTGGCGATCGGGCGCGACCGCCGCTGCGCGCTGGCCTACGATGTTCGGACGCATGCGTTGATCTACATGTATCTCTATCGCTGGGGCGACGATCCGGATAAGGCGCTACTCGAGGCAAAGGCCTGTATCGAGCAGATTTTCGATGTCGGCACATCGGACCCGAGGGCCTATGCAAGGCGCGGGCTGGTACTGCATTTCCTTGGCGAGCGGGACAAGAGCCTCGGCTATCTGAAGCGCGCGGTCGAACTGAACCCGAATTATGCCAACGGGCTTTTTCTGCTGGCATGGGCGGAATCGCTGGACGGCCTGGCGGATCAGGCAATTGAACACGCGAACCTTGGACTGCGCCTCAGCCCGCGCGAACGCGACTCCATTCTCGGTACCGCCTATCTCGCGCTTGCACAGGCGAGCTTTGCCATTGGCGAGACGCGCGAGACGCAAAAATGGGCGCGGCTTGCCATCCAGATGCATCCGCGTGCGCCGATCCGCCGCGCGCTGATGATCGCCACCTGCGGTTTCGCCGGTGAATTGGAGGAAGCCAATGAGCACCGAACATATCTGGCAACTTTCTCGCCGGACTTCCTGTCGTCAATCGTGTCCGGCAAGGTCAGTCTCTTCAAGAATGCCGACGACAACGCCCGACTGATAGAAGGGTTGAAACGAGCCGCCGCGCTGACCGGATAAAGGTGCGGAAGGCTGCGCTGCTCTGCTCCGCCGATAGAATCGACTTGATGCGTGGTAATGGGTCTCTCTGTGCGACGCCCCTCGCGCCATGACGCTGCAACCTGCAGCCTTCTCGACAAAGGCTCCGGCCCCAGATTTGCCAGCTACAGCTTTACGGATCATCAACTTTCATGGCCCGCGCGCAGGCTTAAGCACCCGGCCCGATGCCGCTCGGTGCACAGGTTGTGCACGGGCGGTGTACGGATGTCACGGCGCGCATCGCCTTTATCCGCAAGCGTTTACGGGTAGCTGTGTGCGTGAGGCCGAAACCCTGCGCCGGAGCCACCTGCGGGCGTTGCGGCAGGTGGTCGTTAACGGTCGTCCCCGTCTCCGGAGCCCCCCTCCATCATGTCTTCCTCGATCGAGGCCTGGGCAGCGGAGGTGATCGCCTTTTTCTCGTCTTCCGACAGATTTTCGACCTTGCCGTCCGCGAGCCGTACCGTCACCTCCTTATGCGCGAACTTGATGCCCTCGCGTTCGAAGAGCGCGCGGATTTCTTCATAGACCTTCTTGCGCACCAGCCACTGATCGCCCGGCTTGGTCATGAATTTCACTCGGATGATCATCGCGCTGTCCTGCATCTCGATGACGCCCTGCGATTTCAGCGGCTGGATGAAATTGTCTCCGATCACCGGATCGTCCAGCAGCTCCACGCCCAGCTTCTTGATGAGCTTACGCACCTTCTCCACATCGGTGTCATAGGTCACCCGCAAGGGCAGCTTCATGATCACCCAGTCGCGCGAATAGTTGGTCATTACCTGGATTTCGCCGAAGGGAATGGTGTGCAGCGCTCCCAGGTGGTGGCGCAACTGGAACGACCTCACGGAGATCTTTTCCACCGTGCCTTTCACCCCGCCCACGTCAAGATACTCGCCCTTTCGGAAGGCATCATCGAACAGAAAGAACCCGCCCGAGAAGATATCGCGCACCAGCGCCTGACTGCCGAAACCCACGGCGACGCCGACCACGCCGGCACCGGCAAAGAGCGGTCCGACATTCACGCCAAGCTCCATCAGAACGATCAGTACGATGGTAACGAGCAGCAGGATCAGGATGAAGTTCCGGAACAGCGGCAGCAGCGTCGCCAGCCGCGACGCAGAGGTGCCGCCGCCCTCGTCGCCCAGCTCCCCCTCGTCCATGTCGCCCTGCTCTTCGGCGATCTTTTTATCGATCCAGATCCGGAAGGCATGATAGATCACATAGCCGATGAAACAGATGACCATGACATCGAGAAGGTTGCTGGCAACCCCTTCGACCATGTTCACGTTCTTGCTCTCCCAGATATGGAAGAAGGAATAAATTCCGGCCACGAAGGCAAGGATACCGGCCACCCGGCGCGCCAGATCCTCATAGGTGGTCATTGCCCTCGGCCGATGGAAAAGCGCGCGGGACTGGGACGTATCCGCGTCAGCCCCTGTCAGGTCTTCGCCCTCCTCTTCGTCGGCATCCATATCGGCATTCATCTGCCGCAATGCCCGTGCCCGCGCAAAGCTGCGCTCGATGCCGAAGTTTATCACCCCATAGACCACGAGGATCGACAGCAGGATCGCATAGGCCCCTGCAATCAGCGGGATTGATGGCGGGTTGCCCAGCACGAGGTTGTACGTCACCTGCCCCCAGGCATAGAGCATGTAAAGGACCACCACCGGCGCCCAGATCGATGACAGCGTGCGCGCGGCCCAGCTGAGATCCTGCGCCGGCTGGCCCTGACGGATCGCATTGGTGATTGCGCGTCGGTTCGCCAGCACCATCACGATATTGAGCAAGACCACCACCGCCCCCAGCAACGAACCTATGAAGGCATAGACATCGTAATTCAGCCCCAGTTCGCGGATCCATTGGACGAAGAGCAGCCGGCAAATGTCGAAGCCACCCAGCACCGACAGCCACAGATAGAGAAGCTGCGCATCCAGCGTACTCATGCGGGGGATGCGGTACTGCGCCATGTAAGGGGACAGGATCATCCGCCAAAGTTGCGCGATGGCACGGCTCAGAAAATAGGCAATGTTGATGAGCGTGACGGTGAACTGCAGCGCCCCATCTTCCAGCGGCTCGAAAAAGACCACGCCCAGCACATAGGCCACCACCATGGAAACCAGAATGCCGACGATACCGAGGGTAAAGCGGAAGACGAGCCACGGCATCTTCTCACCGTATCCCTGCGGGTTTTCGAGTGTCCGCGCCACCACCCAGTTCTTGGCGACGCGGCGACCGTAAACGGCGATTTCGACCACCATCCCGACGGCAAAAAGCATTAGCGAATACAGCAGCACCTTGACGAACAGCCAGATTGTACCGTCGGGACTGGTGGCGCGCAGAATATAGGCGACCTCGTTGAACGAATTGGGCAAGTCGAGCAGCCGCTCGATCAGATTGGTGCGAAAGCGCACCACCGCGTCCTGCGCCTTCATCAGGGTGGAAGGTTCCGCGGCAGGCGCAGCCCCATCCGCGGGAACGGCCACGCCATCGCTCACGACCCGACCATCTGTGTTGATGACAATGACGCCGACGCCGCTTTCCGCCGCTTCCCGGAGGATACGCGTCAGGCGGTCCTGCGCTTCCGTATCCGGCTCCGCTGTCGCTTCCGCCTTGAAAAGTGATCCCACCCCCTGCGCCCGCGCGCTGTCCGTGCCAAAGGCGCTCAGAAAAAGCGCGGTCAGAACAAGAAACACCACGGGAAAAATGCGCATATGTAAGGGTTCCATCTCTTGGATCGGCGTAGTGAACGGTAGGTGAGCTTGCGCCCCATTGCAATTGCACATCACTTCGCGGCGCGATCGACAGTCGTGTTTTGCACCCCGCTCACTTTTATGCCAAATAAGGATGTGGTACGGGCCACTTTCCCGCCAACGACGCAAGGACCGGCCAATGCGCCTGACACCTCATTTCCCCGTGTTAACGCTTGCCCTGCGGGCGGCCTTCCCCGCCACCCCGATTGACCACTCCACCGCGGAGCGGAACATATGAACATGCAGGACCTTCACAATTCGCTCGTACAGGACGCGCGGGCCGCCTCTGCCCGGTCACGCGGCAAGAAGCACAGGGTCATGTTCTACAGCCACGACACCTTCGGGCTGGGTCACCTGCGCCGCTCGCGCGCGCTCGCATCCGCCATCACTGCCGCCGATCCGACCGCTTCGGCGATCATTCTCACAGGCTCTCCGGTCGCCGGGCGCTTCACCTTTCCAGAACGCGTCGATCACGTGCGCCTTCCCGGCGTTACCAAACAGGCCGACGGCAGTTATGTCAGCCAGACCCTCGGATTCGACATCGATGACACCACGGCTCTGCGCTCGGGCCTGATCCAGAGCACAGTGGAGCAATACAACCCGGATCTGCTTATCGTCGACAAGGAACCCACCGGGTTCCGGGGCGAGCTTTTGCCCACGCTCGAGTTCCTCGCGAAGAAGGGCAAAACCCGGATTGTTCTCGGGCTGCGCGATGTGCTGGATGCGCCCGACGTGCTGGCACGCGAATGGGCCCGCAAAGGTGCCACCGAGGCCACGGAGAAATACTACGATGAAATCTGGGTCTATGGCCCCAGATCGGTCTATGACCCGACCGCCGGTCTGACGCTATCGCCCGAAACCCGCGCCCGCATTCACTGGACAGGCTACCTGCGGCGCGAGATCACCGATGCCGCAGAAACCCCCGACACGCCCTATGTCCTCATAACGCCCGGCGGCGGCGGTGACGGCAAGGCCATGGTCGATCTGGTGCTCGAAGCCTATGAAACGGACCCCACCCTCACGCCCAACGCGGTGCTGGTCTATGGCCCGTTCCTGTCGGGCGAAGTGCGCGAAGCCTTCGAGGCGCGCGTCGCGGCGCTGAACGGGCGGGTTACCTCGGTGGGTTTCGATGCCCGTATCGAGGCGCTCTTTGCCGGCGCGCAGGGCGTCGTGTCCATGGGCGGCTACAACACCTTTTGCGAGGTACTCTCCTTTGACCAGCGCGCCGTCATCGTGCCACGCACGGTGCCCCGGCTCGAGCAATGGATACGTGCGTCCCGCGCAGAGGAACTGGGCCTTGTTCGGATGCTGGACGAAACCCGCGACGGCATGACGGCACAGGCGATGATCGCCGCGATCAGGGGGCTGCGTAACCAGCCAAAACCCTCGCAGGCGGGGGCGGACGGGCTTCTCGACGGTCTCGATGTGGTGGTTGAACGCACCCGCGCCTTGCTGGTGGATCAATGAGCACACAAAAGCCGCGTCTCGCGGTGGTTGTCAAAGGCTGGCCGCGGCTCTCCGACACTTTCATCGCGCAGGAACTCGTAGCCCTCGAAGACAGTGGCATCGATTTCGAGATCTGGTCGCTGCGCCACC